>DASWAI010000257.1:0-25064 GCA_036391215.1 Gemmatimonadales bacterium | reverse complement strand
CAGCGCCGCGCCGGGCCGCCGAGGCCGGGGTTCGATCACGCTCATTGGGGCAGGAACTCCATCGCCAGGCGGCTCGCGATCCGCCGCACGATCAGGTAGGTGGCCGCCACGGCGATGGCGCCGTAGATCCGCGACGTGGGGTCCGTGGGCAGCCGGAGGATCAGGTAGAGCCCCATCGCCGCCGTGGCCGCGAGCGCGATCCGGCTCGAGAGGCGGCGCGCCCGGGCCTCCCGCTCCCAGCGGCATTCGGGGCACAGCGCGGTCCACGCGAGCCCCGGCACCCGGCGTCCGCACTTCGCGCACGGGACCTCAGGCAACCCGCTTGGCAACGGCATCCCCGAACTCCTGCGTGCTCGCCGTCCCGCCGAGGTCGCGGGTGCGGAGATTCTGCTTGACGATCACGTGCTCCACGGCCTCGCGGATACGCCGGGCCCGCTCGAGCTCGCCCACGTGGTCGAGCATCATCGCGGCCGCCAGGATCTGGGCGGACGGATTGGCGATGCCCATGCCCGCGATGTCCGGCGCGCTGCCGTGGACCGCCTCGAAGATCGCCGCCCGGGTGCCGATGTTCGCCCCCGGCGCCAGACCGAGGCCGCCCACGAGACCGGAGACCTCGTCGCTCAGAATGTCCCCGAACATGTTCGTCGTGACCATCACGTCGAACTGCTCCGGCCGCATCACCAGCTGCATCGCGCAGTTGTCCACGATCATGTCGGTCGCCGTCACCTTCCCGTCGAACTCGCTGGCGACCGTCTGCCCGACTTCGAGGAACAGCCCGCTCACCATCTTGAGGATATTGGCCTTGTGGACGATCGTCACCTTCTTCCGCCCATGGCGCACGGCGTACTCGAACGCGTAACGGACGATGCGCTCGCACGCGACGCGGGTCACGATCGCCATCGACTCGGCCACCGCGCGCGGGTCGTTGCCCACCTGGACGAAATGCTCCACGCCGATGTAGAGCCCCTCGAGATTCTCCCGCACCAGCACGATGTCCACGTTCGCGAACCGGCCGCCCGGCACGATCGTCTTCGCCGGCCGCACGTTGGCGAACAGCTCGAATTCCTTCCGGAGCCCCACGTTGACCGAGCGGAATCCGGTGCCGACGGGGGTCGTGAGCGGCCCCTTGAGCGCGAGGCCGTTCTTGCGGATGCTCTCGACCGTCGCGTCGGGGAGCGGGGTGCCGGTGGCGTCGACCGCCGCCATGCCGGCGAGTTCCTCGTCCCAGTGGAACCGGAGGCCGGTCGCTTCGAGCACCTTCACGGTCTGGGCGGTGATCTCCGGGCCGATGCCGTCGCCCGGGATGAGCGTCACATCGTAGGTCATGGCCCCGGCGCGGGCAGGACGGCGGCGACGGCGGCGGCCAGCGCGTCACCCGGCGCGGCGCCGCTCCCGAACGTGGCCGAGCGCCACACGACCACCCCGCGGCGCGTGTCCGCCAGCGCGAGCGTGAGGTCGGCCCGGAATCCGCCGGCGGAATCGCGGGAGAAGCCGAGCGCCGCCGGCGCCATGGCGAAGCGCCCGCCCGAGATCGCGGTCAGACTGCGCAGGGAGCCGCGGAGCGGATCGGGAATCCGCGTCAGCTTCGGTGCCCGCAGGATCGCCTGCCCCATCTGGTCCGGGTCGGGGACCATGCCCGCGTTCCGCCGGGCCATCTGGCGGAGCCGCGCCGGCAGCACCCAGGCCACTTCCGGCGCGCGGCCCTGGAACGCGTCGCCCACGACGGAATCGGCCCAGAGCAGCAGGCGCTCTCGGTGTCCCAGCGCCGCGATGGCGGTATCGCCCCGGAGCGCGGGATCGACGACCACCAGGGTGAGCGGCAGCAGGGCCACCGACTCCCCGGACAGCGCCTCGGTGGCGAGGCCGCGCGGCGGCTTGCTTCCCGCCTGGGCGGCGGCGGCGGCGGGGACGACGATTCCCGCAGCGAGCAGGAGCGCGAGAGCGGCGGCGAAGCGCACGGGATGGGCTCGGGTGGTGATGGGACCGGGGCCGGGAAGCGTTGCGGAAAAGCTAACGACGGGAGGGACGTAAGAGAACGGCGGCGCTACTCGAGCGAGAGCCCTCCATCGACGGTGATCGTCTGCCCCGTGATGTGGCGTGCGGCTTCCGAGCAGAGGAACGAAACGACGTGGGCGACGTCGTCCGGCTCCGCGACCCGGCCGAGGACCGAGCTCTTCTGCGCCCGCTCGATCACTTCCTTCGGCAGCATCATCATCCGCTCGGTGCGGATGAAGCCCGGCGCCACCGCGTTCACGTTCACCCCGGAGGGACCGAGCTCCACGGCCGCCGCCCGGGTGAGCCCGAGCAGGGCGGCCTTGCTCGCCGCATAATTGGAGACCCCGAACCCCGGCCGCTCCGCCTGGTGGGCGCTGACGTTCACGATCTTGCCGTAGCGCTGGGACCGGAAGATCGGCGCGACCGACCGGATGCAGTTGAACGTGCCGGTGACGTTGGTGTCCAGCACCTCCCGCCACGCCTCCTCCGTCAGGCGCCAGAGAGCGCCGTCGCTGGCGATGCCGGCATTGTTCACGAGGAAGTGGACCCCGCCGAGCCGGGTCTTCGCGTCACGCACGAACGTCTCCACGGCCTGGCGGTCGCGGACGTCGCAGCGGGAGGCGTACACGCCGACCCCCATCGACATGAGCGCGGTCTCGGTGAGCAGCGCCTGCTCGGTGACGTCCCGCCCCGGCATGTTGACGTAGCAAAAGCCCACGTGGCAGCCGAGGCGGGCGAACTCGAGCGCGATGGCGCGGCCCAGCCCGGTCGCGCCGCCGGTGACGAGCGCGACCTTGCCTGGGAAGCCCTCCGCGATGGGCTGCGGCTGCTCCTTCTCGGCCACGGCGCCTGCGCTTTCCGCTTCGTCGTCCCAGGCGGACCGGTGCCCGTACCCGAAGAATGGCGAAGGCATGGAGGGCCAAGGTACGGCCGGTGGGGAGGGTCGGCAAGGGAATCCGGGCCCCGGTTCACGGTTTACTGTTCACAGTTCACGCGGTTTATTACCCCCCATGCCCCTGTCCATCCTCCCCTGGCTGGCCCTCTCCCTGGCCGGTGCCATGGCGTGGGGCACCATCGCCCTCCACCGGGGCGAGACCGTCAGCGCCGCGTGGCTGATCCTCGCCGCCGTCGCCACTTACCTCGTCGCCTACCGCTTCTACAGCCGCTTCCTGGCGACCCGGGTCTTCGGCCTCGACGACCGGCGCGCCACGCCCGCGGAGCGGCTGGAGAACGGCCGGGACTTCGTGCCGACGACGAAGTGGGTGCTGTTCGGCCACCACTTCGCCGCGATCGCCGGTGCCGGCCCCCTCGTGGGCCCCGTGCTCGCCGCCCAGTTCGGCTACCTCCCCGGCACGATCTGGATCGTCTTCGGGGTCGTGCTCGCGGGCGCGGTCCAGGACTTCATCATCCTCTTCGGGTCGATGCGGCGGGACGGCAGGTCGCTGGGCCAGATGGCCCGTGACGAGATCGGGCCGTTCACCGGCACCCTGACCATGGCGGCGATCCTCGCCATCATGGTGATCCTGCTCGCCGTCCTGGCGCTCGTCGTGGTGAATGCGTTGCGCGACAGCCCGTGGGGCGTATTCACCATCGCCTGCACGGTCCCCATCGCCATCCTGATGGGGTTCTGGATGCGGGTGATCCGGCCGGGCCGGACGATCGAGGCGTCCCTCATCGGCCTGACGCTGCTGCTGCTCGCGCTGGTGGCCGGCCGGTGGGTCGCGACGTCGCCGGCGCTGGCGCCGGTGTTCACGCTCTCCGCCACCGCGCTCGCCGGCTGGCTCATGACCTACGGCTTCGTCGCCAGTGTCCTGCCCGTGTGGATGCTCCTGGCGCCGCGCGACTACCTCTCGACCTTCATGAAGATCGGGACGATCCTGCTGCTCGCGATCGGGATCATGCTCGTGCTGCCCCCGCTCAAGCTGCCCGCGGTCACCCGCTTCGTGGACGGGACGGGCCCGGTGTTCGCGGGGAAGCTGTTCCCCTTCTGCTTCATCACCATTGCCTGCGGGGCGATCAGCGGTTTCCACGCGCTGGTCTCGTCCGGCACCACGCCCAAGATGCTCCGCCGCGAGAGCGATGCCCGGTTCATCGGCTACGGCGGCATGGTAATGGAGTCGTTCGTGGCGGTGATGGCCATGTGCGCGGCGGCCGTCCTCGACCCCGGCGTCTACTTCGCGGTCAACGCGCCGCTCGCGACGCTGGGCGGGTCGGTCGAGTCCGCGGCCCAGGTGATCCGCGGGTGGGGCTTCACGGTGACCCCGGAGCAGATGCAGGCTCTGGCCCACTCGGTCGGCGAAACGACCGTCTTGGCCCGGACCGGCGGCGCCCCCTCGCTCGCGATCGGCATGGCCCACATCTTCAGCCGGGCCTTCGGCGACGGCCTCACGCCGCTGTGGTACCACTTCGCCATCCTCTTCGAGGCGCTCTTCATCCTGACGACGCTGGACGCCGGCACCCGGGTCGGCCGCTTCATGCTCCAGGACCTGGCGGGCCACGCCTGGAAGCCCATGGCCCGGACCTCCTGGTATCCCAGCGCGATCCTCTCGTCGGCCCTCGTGGTCGGGGCCTGGGGATACTTCCTCCGGCAAGGGGTGCTGGACCCGCTCGGCGGCATCAATTCGCTCTGGCCGCTGTTCGGCATCAGCAACCAGCTGCTCGCGGCCGTCGCGCTCTGCGTAGGCACCACCATCCTGATCAAGGCCGGGAAGGCCCGCTACGCGTGGGTGACGCTGGGCCCCCTCGCCTGGCTGCTCGCCGTCACGCTCACCGCCGGCTGGCAGAAGATCTTCGCCGACGACCCGCGTCTCGGCTTCCTGTCGCATGCCCGCTCGGTCGCGGCCCAAATGGCCGCCGGAACCCTCGACCCGGCCAAGGGCGCGCGGCTCGTGTTCAACGACCGGCTCGACGCCGTGGTCGCCGCGATCTTCATGACGGTGACGGTGGTGCTCGTGGCGGCCTGCGTGCGCGAGTGGGGGCTGATCCTGACCCGGCGCAAGGCGCCGGTCGCGCGGGAAGCCCCATTCGTGGAGACCGCCTATGCGAGCTGAACAAGCCGGCGGGCGCGCGCCCGGAGAGTGGCTGCGGGGAGCCCACGCGGCCCTGCGGCGAATGCTGGGGATGCCGGACTACAGGGCGCACCTGGCCCACCTCCGGGCGCGTCACCCCGACCGTCCGGTCCCCACCGAGCGCGAGTTTTGCGAGGAGTACCTGCGGACCCGCTACGGCAACGGCCCCACCCGGTGCTGCTGAGCGGCGCCACCGTCGCCGCGCTCTGCGGGTTCGCCTTTCTCGCCGGCCTTACCGACTCGGTCGTCGGAGGCGGCGGGCTCATCCAGGTCCCCGCCCTCCTGCTGCTCCTGCCGGGCGTTCCCATCCCGGTGCTCTTCGGCACCAACAAGGTCGCCTCGTCGATGGGGACGGTCGCGGCGGTGCACCGCTACGCCCGCGGGCTCCCGATCGACTGGCGGATCATTCTCCCGGCGGCGCTCGCCTCTTTCGCCTGCTCCCTGCTGGGCGCCCATGCGGTGAGCGCCGTCCGGCCCGACGCGCTCCGGCCCGTGATCCTCGTCCTCCTGGTGGCGGTGGCCCTGTTCACCTGGCGCGCCCGCGGCTTCGGGGCAATCCACGCCCCCCGGCTCCAGGGCGGCACGGCCCTCCTCGCGGCGGGCCTCACCGGGGGCGCTCTGGGCTTCTACGACGGGTTCTTCGGGCCCGGCACGGGAAGCTTTCTGATCTTCCTTTTCGTGGGCGTGTTCGGGTTCGACTTCCTCGCCGCCTCCGCGGCGGGCAAGGTCGTGAATCTCGGCTCGAACTTCGCCGCGGCTCTCTACTTCGCCGCGACCGACCAGGTGCTCTACCGGGTGGCGATCCCCATGGGCATCGCGAGCATCGCCGGGGCCACCCTCGGCAGCCACCTCGCGCTCACGCGCGGCGTGCGGCTCATCCGCGGATTCTTTCTCGTCGTCGTGGCACTGCTGATCGTCAAGTTGGCCTGGGACACGGTTCGCCCAAGCTGAGGCCGCGGGCGCGGGGACTCAGCGCCTGAGCCTCCGCAGCCAGTCGGTGAGCCACCGGCCGGTCCGCGCGATGACGGCCGCGCTGTCGTTGTCGAGGAAGCTGTGCCCCCCGCGGGCGAGCGCGGAGTCGGCGTAGATCCCGCGGCCCCGCGCCCGCTTGCGCGCGTCCAGCAGCGCCGCGAGACTCGCGCGTGTCCCGATCCACAGAAGGCCGTCCGAGGCCCTGATCGCATAGCGCGGCGGCACGCCGAAGCTGTCCGGCCACACGTACACGCGCTCGAGCAGGGGGACGAGGGCCGGGTCGGTGAAGTAGGAGAGCAGGGTGAGGTAGCGGACCCGGAACTCCAGCGAATCGGCCGAGAGGAACCGGGCGACCACCGAGTCGCGCGCGCCGGCGCCAAGCCGCCCGAGCACCCAGGCGTCGCCATGGTCGTAGTCGCGCTTCGGGATCCGGGCGAGGATGTCGGCCAGCACGGCCGAGTCGCCGCTCACGGCGCGCCGCCGCTCCAGCAGGATCGCCTGGACCGACGGCTCGATGTCGCTGTAGGTGAGGCCCGGGTTGTTCTTGAAGGGAATCGGTCCGGCCTGTTCGAAGAACCGCCGGATCCCGAGCGCGCTGTCGGCCACCTGCGGATCGCGCAGCGTCGCGAGTCGCGTCGCCGCGAGCAGGGCGTCGTTCCACGAGCCGGTCCCGTTGATGGCGGCACCGACCCAGGCCCAGAGGCGGTTCGTGTCGCGCGACCGGAGAATGGCGAGTGCCGAGTCCGCCGTGGGCGTCCCCGACCGGAGTCCATCGTGCAGCTCGGAGTAGTCGGCGCGCCCTGGTTCCGCGAGCCGCACTTGCACCTGCGCGGACGCCCGGGCCGGGGCGGCGAGCCCGAGCGCGCTGAGCAGCGTCAGCAATCCCCGTGTCACGCCCGTATTCCCTCCCCGTTGCCCGCAGGAGACACCGCGACCCAGGCCGCGGTCGCCACGATCACAGCGCCGGCCGACGCGGCGAGCGCCGTGGCCGAGCCCGTCCGCTGATAGAGCTCCCCGAACACCAGCGCCGCAGGAAGCGCCGCGAGGCCCGTAAGCGCATGGTACGCCCCGAATCCCCGGCCGGTCCGCGCCGGCGCGAGCCGGGCCACCAGCGCCCGTTCCGCCGCCTCGGTGAGGCCCGCCACCAGCCCGAACACCAGGAAGGCGGTGGTCACGGCGAATGCGCCGGCTTCGAGCCCCATGGCTCCGATAGCGCCGGCGAAGAGGAGTCCGCCCGCCGACACCGTGAAGCGGGGGCCGATCCGGTCCACCAGCCAGCCGCCCGGGTAGGAGGCGGCGGTCCGGACGACGTGAAGGGCCGCCCATACCAGCGGCACCAGGGCCACCGCGATGCCCGCATCCTGCAGCCGGAGCAGCAGCAGGGCCTCGGGTATCCGGCACAGCGTGATGCCGGCCAGCGCGATGATGGGAGGCCAGAAGAGGCGACCCGGCGCATCGGCCGGCGGTGCGGTGCCGCCGCCCCGCGGGTCCCGAGCGGAGCCCGCGCCCGCATCCGGCCGCCCGGCCGGCCGCCGCAGCACCACCGCGAGCACGAAGAAGGCGACTACGCCCGGCATCACGCTCCAGGAGATCACCTCCCGCACGCTTGCGCCCGACCGGAGGAAATACCAGGCCGCAAGAGAGCCCAGCACGGCCCCGAGGTGGTCCGCTCCCCGGTGGAAGCCGAACGCGCGCCCCCGCAAAGAAACCGGCGTCACCTCGGCGATGAGCGCGTCGCGCGGCGGGGTCCGGAGCCCCTTGCCCACCCGGTCGATGACCCGGAACCCGATCACCTGCCACGCGGCGCCCGCCACCGCGATCAGCGGCCGCACCAGTACCGCCGTGGCGTAGCCAAGCAGAATCAGGGGCTTGAGCCAGCCGCGCCGGTCCGCCAGCCGCCCGCTCGCCCATTTGAGTGCGGCCGCGGTCAGGTCGGCGGCCCCGTCGATCGCGCTCAGGGCCACCGCCCCGCCGCCGAGCGTGACGGTGACGAAGGCGGGCAGCAAGGGATAGACCATCTCGCTGGCGAAGTCGTTGAACAGCGAGACCAGGGAGAGCCCCTTGACGGCCGGGGGGAGGGCGTCGCCTCGGGCGAGGGCCGCGTCGGCCGCCGGGGTGGATTGCATGGGGGTGCAATATATGTTTGTCGAACCCCGCCCCGGGCCCGGACCCCAGAGAGACGATGACCACGCCCACGCCCCCCGGCACGTTCCGCGAATCCAGCCTGTGGTCCACGCCCATCCGTGACCTCGGGCTCACCATCGGGGGCACCCGCCTGGAGCCGATTCTCGCCGAGTTCGTGGAGGAGCTTCGAGGGCTCGGCCTGACCCGGCTCAAACCCCGCTTCTACCTCTCCACCGAATGGGGCGTGCCCTTCCAGACCGTGGCCATCGCCATCCCGTTCTACCTCGCCCGTCCGGAGCTCACCGCGATTCACGAGGAACGGATGGGACACGTCGAAGGGTTCGATCGCGCCGACATCCTGCGCTATC
This sequence comes from Gemmatimonadales bacterium, assembly GCA_036391215.1. Taxonomy (GTDB): domain Bacteria; phylum Gemmatimonadota; class Gemmatimonadetes; order Gemmatimonadales; family GWC2-71-9; genus DASQPE01. The sequence continues at coordinate 16,537 of DASWAI010000257.1, read as the reverse complement.
TGCGCCACGAGATGGGCCACGTGGTGAACTACGCGTACCGCTTGTACGACGAGGAGGAGTGGATCGTCCGGTTCGGCTCCATCACCCAGCCCTACGAGGAGGACTACCGGCCCGAGCCGTTCAGCCGCCGCTACGTTCGCCACCTGCCCGGCTGGTACGGGCAGAAGCATCCCGACGAAGACTGGGCCGAAACCTTCGCCGTGTGGATGACGCCGGGTCTCGACTGGCGCCGCGAGTACGACGGCTGGCCCGAGGCACTGGCCAAGCTGTCCTACTGCGACCGCACGCTGGGGCGCATCCTGGACCACGATCCGCTGGTGACCGACGACGAAGGCGACGAGGACGTCGCGGAGCTGGACTACTCGGTCGGGGAGTACTACGAGGACGAGGAGGCCGACGCGATCGAGCCGCCGGCGTTTCCGCCCGGGCTCGACGGCGCGCTCCGGGCGATCTTCGAGCGACTCACCGACCCGGCGGCCCTCGGTGACGGGCTTCGGGCCGGATCATTGATCCGGTCGCTCCAGCGCGGACTGATGCAGAACGTCTTCCGCTGGACCGGGCATTTCCCCGAGCGCACCCGGGTGCTGGTGCGGCATCTGGCCGAGCGGGCGGAGCAGCTCGAGCTCGGCTATGCCCCGGCGCAGGAGGGGGCCGCCGTGGTGGCGCTCACCACGCTGGTCACGGCCCTCGCGATGAACCACGTCCACCGCGGAACCTACCTGCCCTAGCTCTCGGGCCCGCGCCCGTGGGCCATGCCGTCGTGCGACATGCCCCAGACCGCCGCGGGATCGTCGCCCTCGAGCACGTTGGCGTGCACCATCCATCCGAACACCCGGGGCAGGAATCGTCCCCCGACCGCGTCGCACGCTTCCCGGGTCGCGATCGGGCTGAGCGGCCCGAACACCGGCTTCCCGTCACGCATCTCGCTCCACCGGGCACGCCGCCAGAGCGGGGGGATGCACACGTTCGTGTGCAGGTGCCACCGCGCGATCGACAGCGGCACCCGGCTGTCGAGCTCGGCGAGCGAGGCCCGGGCGGGCGCGGTGTACATCGCCCCTATCAGCTTGAGCGACCCGTCCGGCTCCCGCCGGTAGAGCAGCGATGTCGGCCTGGCCGGGTCGAAGGAGAGTGCCGCGCGCGCTGCCCACGCGTACCGGGTGTAGTGCAGCACCTTCTGCCGCTTGACGTTCGGAGCGAACGGCCGGAAGCCGTCCGCCTCGGCCGAGCCGACGTCGGCGTACCGGGCGATGGCCCGCCGCAGCGTGTCGGCCACGGCGGCCGCCCGCATCGAGTCCGCATGGGTCGCGGGACGCATCGGCGTGAGCGTCATGTGGGGGCCCGCTTCGAGGGCCTGGCTCATCTGGTGGTCCGCCTGGAGGTCGGCGGGGGATCGGCCGCCGAACGCCTGGCAGCCCACGACGCCCAGCGGGGCGAGGACCAGGAACGCGGCGACCCGCGGGGCGCGCACGGCTGACCGGATTGGCATGCGGGTGCGGACGGCGCCCCGGGGTCACGGTTAAGACGGTCTAGTTCCGCTTCCCGTTGTACCGCTCCAGGGCGAGGTTCACGATCCGCTCGATGAGACGCGGGTAGTCGAGGCCCCCCGCGGAGGCGGCCATGGCGAATTCACTGGACTTCTCGAGGTAGCAGCTCGCGTTCACCTCGAGCACGTAGATCTCGCCCGTTTCGGTGAACCGGAGGTCCACGCGGCCGTAGTCCCGCACCCGCACGGCCCGATACGCATCCACCGCCACCTTCTGAAGCCGCGCGCGCTGCTCGTCGGGCAGCGTGGCCACGATCGTCTTGGTCCCCTTGTACTCGGCGCTCCGCTCCTCCCACTTGGCTTTGCTGTCGAGGACCTTGGGGGCTCCCTCCGGCAGACCGCTGAAGTCCACCTCGACCGGCGGGAGCGCTTTCGGCGACGAGTTGCCGATCACGCTCACCAGGAACTCCCGGCCCTCGATGAATTCCTCCGCGATGGCGGAGTCGTTCAGCTCCTCCCGGATCGCCGCGACCCGCCGCATCAGCTGGACGGCGTCCGTCACGAGCGACTTCTTGCTCACGCCGAGGGAGGCATCCGACCGGAGCGGCTTCACGAACATCGGCATCCGGAGGTTGCCGCCCGTCTCGAGCTCCGAGTCCTTGTTGAAGACCGCGAAGCGCGGATAGAGGATGTGCTCGTAGGAGAGCAGCTTCTTGCTGAGCGCCTTGTCCTGGCTCAGATACAGCTCGCCCGGCCCGCTGCCGGTATAGCGCGCGCCGAGCAGGTCCAGCAGGCCGGTGACGGGGATGTCGCCGAACAGGTTGTCGCCGAACATCTCCATCAGATTGAACACGAGATCGGGCTTGCGGCGGGCGATGCCGGTCACCAGGCGCTTCACGTCCCCGTGGACGCCGAGGATGCTCACGCGGTGGCCCAGGCGCCTCAGCGTGCGCGCGACCTGCGGCACTACCGGATCGTAATCCTTGGAGTTCTCGTCAGGGCTGTCGAGATATGTGAGGATCGTGATGTTCACGCTTGAAGAATGACCGCATCGCGCACGCGGCGCTAGTCATCGTTCGATCCCCATGCCCCAACCGGCGAGTCCGGGCGGCAGCGCGCCGAACGCGAGCAGCGTCCGATGGAACCGCTCCAGCGCGGCCGCGTCGCCCGTCCGCGCGCCCACAGCGCTCCTGAACGCGAGGATCTCGCGTCGGCCGATCGCCGCGGCCGACGCGTCGGTGGGATGCGCGACGATTCGCTTCACTTCCGCCTCGGCGTCCGCGCGATCGAGTCCCGCACGATCCGCCAGCAACGAGATCGCCCCGCCGGGCGTCATGCCCGCGGCGTGAAGCCCCACGTCCGCCGCGAGCCGCGCAGCCGCCTCGAGCAGGCGGGCGAGCCGGATGAGCCGCCCTTCCGGCGCGGAGAACCCGAGCTCCTCCATCAGCTCCTCCGCGTAGAGCGCCCAACCCTCGACCGCCGCCGGCGAGCGGAGCCGCCGCCGCACTTCGCTTCCAGCCGCCCGCGCGGCCAGCTCCTGCAGATGGCGCCCGGGCAGCGCCTCCGCCGCCACGAGCGGCGCGATCGCGAAGCGGCTCCTCGGCGCCGGAGCGACCACGAGTCGTGCGATACCCGGGAGATAGGTGACCCCGGGCATCAGCGCCGCGAGCGCCGGGGGAAGCTGGACCAGGTCCGGGCCCCGGGGCGGCACTTCGGCGAAGCCGCGCCCCTGCAGAAACGCTCGCGCCCGCTCGATCTCGTCGCCCATGGCGGAGACGGACCCGGCGCCGGTCGCATCCAGCTTCATCACCGCGTCGCGCCAGCTGCCCGCGAGACCGAGCTGCGCGGTCTGCTCGGCGAGCGCGCGTTCCGTCTCCGCCATGAGGCGTTCGGCGTAGCGCCGCATCTCGGCCGAGCCCGATCGCACCGCGTAGCGGTGATGGATCCGCCGGTCGAACCGGCCCGCGCCCAGCGCGATCCCCTTGATGTCCGGCTCGGGCTCGGCCTCCGAGCGGAGCCAGTGGCCGAACCGCGCGAGCGCGTGCAGGGCGGCGGCCACGGCCTGGTTGAGCGCGTCCGCCCCGCCGGGCGCGGCAGCGCCGAAGACGGCGGCGGCGTGCACCAGCAGCTCGCCCAGCGGCCCCAGCGTGCCGAGCGCGCCGTCGAGAAGCAGCAGCGGCGGCCGGGTGAGCATGGTGCGCGCATCATCCAGGAAGCCCGGAATCGCGGCGATGCGATCGGCGGCGGCCTGCGCCCGCGGGCCGGATGTCCCGGCGTCGTCCGGCCGGAGCAGGAGGGCCGCGATGGCGGCGGCCAGATGCGAGAGCCAGAAGCCGGGGTCGCGCGCGGGGGGACGGTCTTCGTCCAGCCGGGCGATGGTCACCCGCAACTCTTCGAGCAACGCGGTGCGGTCGATCTCGTCGGGGAGGTCCTCGATCTCCAGCTCTTCGATGGCGGCGGCCGTGGCCCGGAACGCAGCGAAGTGCGCTCGTATCGCTTCGGCGTCGAACCGGCCGAGGCGCGCGTCCTCGGAAACGAAACCGGCCGCGCTCGCGGCCGCCGGATCGAAGTGCCAGAAGAGATCGAAAGTGGAACCGCAGAGCCGGTCGAGCTCCAGCATCAGGCAGGCGGCCTCGCCGTCACTTCGGAGTGGTCGCCCAGGGTGACGCTGCCGGAGAGTCCCTCGACCAGCACCTCGTTGCCGATCACGGCCCCCTCCAGCCGCACCTGATTGAGCGTCGACCCCCGCCCAACGATGGCATTCGCAAGCGTGCTGTCGACGATCCTCGTCCCCTGCTCCACCGACACGTTGGGGCCGATCGTACTCCGCTCGATGGTGACGTCGTCCTCGATGTAGACCGGATCGCGGATGGTCACGCCCGGGAAGTCGCGCCGGCGGGCCGCGCCCTTGGCCAGGAGGATCGCGTTGGTCTCGAGCAGCGTATCCAGCTTGCCGCAGTCGTACCACCCGCCCACCTCGGCGGTGTAGATCCGCTTGCCATGCTCGATCATCCACTGGAAGGCGTCGGTCAGGTAGTACTCGCCCTTGTTGGGCGCGACGGCGAGCGTGTGGTCGATGCCTTGCCAGAGGCTGTCCACGGCGCGGATGTAGTAGAGTCCGATATTCGCCAGCTTCGAGATCGGCTCCTTCGGCTTCTCCACGATGCGGGTCATGAACCCCTCGGCATCGGTGACCACCACGCCGAACCGCTGGTAGTCCTCGACCTCCTTGGCCCAGATGATCCCGTCCGCGTCGATCCGGTTGATCAGCGTGAGGTCGGCCTCGAACACCGTATCAACGAAGATGATCAGCACCGGGCCGTGCACGAACGGCCGGGCGAGGTTGACCGCGCCCGCGGTCCCGTCCTGCACCTTCTGCTCGATGAAGCGCGAAGGGTACCTGTACCGCGCCCGCGCGTAGGCCTCGACCTGGTCCTTGAGGTGCCCGGTAATGAAGATCAGCTCCTCGACCGCGAGCCCGGAGAGCCGGTCCATCACCCAGTCCATCACCGGCCGCCCGGCCACCTTGAGCAGCGGCTTGGGCACCAGATGGGTGTGCGGGCGGAGCCGCGTGCCCTTCCCGGCGAGCGGAATGATCACTTGCATGTCAGCCTCGGCCGTAGCGGTCCTCGAGCCGGACGAGGTCGTCCAGCTCCGGCGTCGATGCCTCGAGCACGTCGCTGTCCACGACGGCTTCGATCTGGTGCACGAGCCTGGGCGGGATGTGCGCCGTCTCGCCCGCGCGGAAGGGCCGGGACACCAGGGTGTCGCCCTCCTTGGTACGGAGGATCAGCTCGCCCCGGAGCACGTGCATCGTCTCGTCCTTCAGGTTGTGGTACTGCAGGCTCAGGATGTGGCCGGCCTTCACGTGAAGGACCTTCCCCACGTAGCGGGCTGTTCGAGCCCAGACCAGCTCGTGCCCCCACGGCTTGTCCACCCGGTATGGCACTTCGGGCATCAGCCCTCCGCGTAGTGCAGTTTGAACGCCGGCGGATGCGCGACGCACGCCCGCACGCAGACTCCGCAGCCCACGCATCCCTCGCGCCGCACGGCCGGATGCCCGATCTCATCGATCACGAGGGCGGCGGACCCCACCGGACAGGCGTCGGCGCATGCACGGCACTCGGTGCCGCGGAACGTCAGGCACCGCTCCGGCAGGAACTCCAGCTCCGTCAGCCGATATCCGTTCCAGCCGTCCGCCGGGACCGTGAGCGCCTCGGTCGGGCAGGCCCGTGCGCACGGCATGTCGGTGCAGACGACGCAGGGCTGCCGCTCCGGCTCCAGATACGGCGTCCCCGCGGCGAGCCCGCCGTTGGCGGGCACCGTGACGATCGCGCGCACGGGGCAAACCGGCACGCAGTCGCCGCACCGGGTGCAGGCGCTGAGGAATGCCAGCTCGGGCAGCGCGCCCGGCGGCCGCACGTAGCGCCGCTGGACGAACTTCCGCTCGGTTTCCTCGACCAGCCGCTCCAGCCAGTCGCCGAAGACGGAGCGGAGCAGGTCGCGGCGGCCGGTATCACCGGGGATCATCGACCGCATCCGGGTTCCAGGCGCCGGGAAAGATAAGCGGGATGTGCGAATCGATGGGGACCGACGGACGCGCCGCCCGTGGCCGCGGGATTCGGGCACCCGGCGCGCCCCTGGGGTGCCGGCGACGGCCGGCGGGCAGGCGAGTTTGGGCCGCATGGCAGGCATCTACGCCAAGCTGCGGATCCACCTCCTCTGGGGCACCAGCCGCCGCCGTCCGTGGCTCGACCGGGAATGGCGCGGGCGGCTGTTCGCCCGCCTCGACATCCTGGCGGAGTCGGCAGGCGCCCGGCTCGTTTCCGCCGGCGCCGCCCGCGACCACGTGCATCTCTATCTCGAGCTGCCGGTCTCGCTGGCGCTCGGGCCCCTCGTGGAGACACTCAAGGCCGGGACGGCCCGGTGGATCCAGCGCACGTTCCCCCACCGGGCCACCTTCGCGTGGCAGCAAGGCTACGCGGCGTTCACCGTCACCCCGCACGACGACGCACGCCTGCTGGACGACCTCCGCCACCAGGACACCCGGCATCGGGAGCACGACTTCGCGCAGGAATACGTGTCTCTGCTGGAGCTGAACAAGGTGCCGTACGAGCTGCAGGAGGCGCTGGACTACGGTGAAAAGTGAGCAGTGAGCAGTGAGCAGTGAGCAGTGAGCAGTGAACGCTGGAAACGATGCTGGCCCCCAGTGCTGCACCGGAGGCCCCTTCTCACTGCTCACTTCTCACTCCTCACCTAAGAAGCAGCTGCCGCCTTAGCCGGGTGAGCCGCCGCCGCACCGAGCCGTCGTACACCCGCTCGCCCACGCGCACCACCGCCCCGCCGAGGATCTGGGGCTCGGTCGTGAAGCTGGCGATCACCTGCTTGCCGAGCGCCTTGCTCAGGGCCGCCTCAATGCTCCGCCGGAGCGCGTCGTCCGGAGACTTGGCCAGCGTCACGCCGGCCCGGAGCCGGTTGTACTTGACGTCGAGCAGTGTTGAGTATCCGGCCGCAATCAGCGGCAGGAGCGAGCCACGCCCCCGCTTCACCACCGCCTGGAGGAAGAGGACGAACTCCCGCGGCGCATCCTTGAGCCCCGCGCCCAGGATCCGGCTCTTCTCGCCCTTGGGCACCCGCGGCGACGCCAGCATGTCGGCGATCGCCGGCGTGGTCTCGAGCGCGCCCGCCACCGCGTCCAGCAGCTCTCCGTAGACGTCGGCGCGGCCGCCCCGCTCCCCCAGCTCGTAGAGCGTCTCGGCGTAGTTCCGGGCGATGGTGACCGGTCTCACTTGCCGGGTTCCAGCGTCGCGAGGTAGCTCTCGACCAGCTTCCGGTCGGTCTCGCCGGTCAGGCGCTCGCCGATCAGCTTGGAGGCGGCGGCGAGCGACAGGTCCACCGCCTCGCGCCGGAGCTCGACCACCGCCCGGTCGCGCTCCGCAGCGATCTCGCGCCGTGCCCGGTCGAGCAGCTCCTCCTGCTCGTGCCTGGTCTTCTCCAGCGCGAGCGCCCGCTCCTTCTCCGCCGCGACCCGCGCGTCGGCCAGCATGGCGCTGGCCTGCGACCGGCTTTCGGCCAGCAGCTTCTTCTGCTCCTCCAGCAGCCGGGCCGACTCCACCCGGTTCCGCTCGGCCTCGGCGAGCTGCGCCTCGAGCCGCTTCTCCCGCGCCTCGACGGCGCCCAGGAGCGCCGGCCACGCGAACCGGCGAAGCACCAGGAACAGCAGCACGAAGACGACCAGCGTCCAGATCATGAGCCCGCCGTTCACCACCAGCGGGCCGCTGGGCTGTCCTTCTTGCGCGAACACCGGCCCGGCCGCGACGGCCGATGCCGCCAGCGCGAGCCACAGTGATTGCTTCATGCCTTCCCTTGCCTTGGAGACGGTGGGGGGCGCCGGGGGTCCGGCGCCCCGGTGCCCGCTCAGAACGTCACTTTGCCCTGCATCAGGAGCGCGATGACCGCGACGAACAGTGCGACGCCCTCGATCAGCGCCGCGAAGATCAGCCCGGCCGTCTGGATCCGGGCGCTGTTCTCCGGCTGGCGCGCCATCCCTTCGGCCGCCGAGCCGCCGATCCGGCCGATCCCGACGCCGGCGCCCAGTACCGCGAGGCCCGCGCCGAGTCCGGCGCCGATGAGCGCGTATCCCTTGCCGGCGCCCGCCGCGGCGGCCTCCTGCAGGAGGGCAAGCATGTGCAGCATGTGGTGCTCCGGTTTTAGACGGGAGATCCGTGTCGGGTGCGCCCGCCGCGCGTGAGCCGGTTCTCCCGGACCGGCCTCGCCTCGGTGACCCGCCGGCGTCCCGGGCCGATGGCCCTGGGACAGCGGGCTTCGTCCGCCATCCGGCGGACTACGTGAGGGGGCGGCGCGAACGCCCGCCACCCCCCTCCCCTCTCACCTCTTACTTCTCACCTCTTACCTAGTGCTCCGCCCGCATCAAGCCGATGAACACGGCCGTCAGCAGGGTGAACACGAACGCCTGCAGAAACGCGACGAACAGCTCCAGCATCATCACCAGCGTCGCCATGGCCGACGCCGCGCCCCCGACCAGATAGCTCTGGAAGGTGAACGTGAGGCCGATCAGCGCGAGCACCAGCGCGTGTCCCGCCGTCATGTTGGCGAAGAGTCGGACCGCGAGCGCGAACGGCTTGGCCAGCTTGCCGATCAGCTCGATGGGCGTCATCACCAGGAGCATGATTGGCTTCATCACGGTCGGGAGGCCGGGCGGCAGATAGAAGATCGTGTGCATGTAGCCCTTGAACCCCAGGGCGCGCATGCCCGACACCTCGATGATCACGAACGCCAGCACCGCCAGGGCGCCGGTGACGGCGATGTTGCCCGTGGCGGTTGCCCCCCACGGTACCAGCCCCAGGAGATTGCAGGCCAGGATGAAGAAGAACGTGGTGAGCAGGTAGGGCACGTAGCCCTCGCCGTGCGGCCCCACGTTGGGCAGGATCACTTCCTGCCGGATCCAGAGCGCCGTCGCTTCCATGGCCCCGCCGAATCCCCTGGGCGGGCGGCCTTCGGCCTGTGCCCGGGCGACCGAGCGCGCGCTGATGATGAAGACCAGCGCCACGATCACCGCTGCCAGCACGGCGAATACCAGATGCTTGGTCGGGGAGAAGTCGAGGAGCACCGGCCCGATCCGCACCGGCGGAAGGTGCGGCAGCTCGACCGTGTAGTAGTACGGCGCCTTCCAGTACGGCAGCTCGATCTCGCTCCTGTTCGCGAGGTGCCCCAGGATGTCGATCTCGTGCTGGCTCTCCTGGTGCGAGACCTGCGCGGCGTGAAACGCCTCCCGGGTGACCGGAATCTCCTGGCCCGCGGCCGGCCCGGCCAGCAAGGTCAGGAGCAGTACGCCCAATCCCGTGAATCGCGCGAAGCCGTTCATCGCACCGGAGCCTGCGAGTGTTGTAGGGCGGAGACGATCCCCTCGAGCACGAGCGACGCCACCAGGAACCCCGCCAGGGCCAGCAGCGCCGAGGCCGCGGCCAAGCCAAGGGCCGGGACGATCACCAGCCCCGTAAGGCCCACGGTCATGAGCCGCAGCAGGATCCCCAGTGCCCAGACCGGGAGGAACCGCTCGGTTCCGATCGACCTCATGAGCCACCACCCCAGCGGGGCCTGAACCACCAGCGCGATGCCCAGCGCCAGCCACCAGCCGGGACGCCACGAACCGGGTACGACGGCCCCGGCAGCCATCGCCGCCAGGGCGATCACCGCCGTCCCCACCAGGTAGCGGGCGCCCGCGCTCACCGGCGATCCCGGTCGTCCTGTTTCAAGCTCCGAACCAGCGAATACAGGGTGCCGCCGAACGCCACGAAGGTCCCGAGAATCGTGAACAGGCCGGCGGTCCCGAACCTCCGGTCGGCCCACTGCCCCAGCAGCACGAAGACGAGGATCGTGACCGCAAACTGGATCCCCAAACCGGCATAGCGCGCCGGTCCTGGCCCCCCGCCGCTGGAGCGATTCGGGTCTGGCACGGCGAGAACGTATATCCTTGTGAAAAATTTCGCAAGCGATAAATCGGCCATGGACCGGGCCCCGCTGCTGGCGCCTCCGGCGGGTCCGCGGGTAATGTGCAGGCTCCCCCGGACCCCGGACGAAAATGGCCGCGACCGAAGCCGTGCCGCAGGACGATGTCCGCCAGCTCGAGCGCCTCGCCGGCGCGGTCACGCGGCTCCGGGGCCAGGTCGCGCAGAGAATCGTGGGCCAGGACGAGATCGTCGAGGGGATCCTGACGGCGGTCCTCGCCGGGGGCCACGCGCTGCTCATCGGCGTGCCGGGCCTGGCCAAGACGCTCATGGTGCAGACCGTCGCCGAGGCGCTCAACCTCTCCTTCAACCGGGTGCAGTTCACGCCCGATCTCATGCCCAGCGACATCACCGGCACCGAGATCATCGAAGAGGACCTGACGACGGGCAAGCGCGCGTTCCGCTTCGTGCAGGGGCCGGTCTTCGCCAACGTCGTGCTCGCCGACGAGATCAACCGGACGCCGCCCAAGACCCAGGCCGCGCTGCTCCAGGCAATGCAGGAGCACCAGGTGACGGCGGGCGGCACCACCTACCATCTGCCCGACCCCTTCTTCGTGCTCGCCACCCAGAACCCGATCGAGCAGGAGGGCACCTACCCGTTGCCCGAGGCGCAGCTCGACCGCTTCATGCTCGAGCTCAGGGTGAGCTATCCCAGCCGGAGCGAGGAAGAGGCGATCGTCGAGCAGACTACGGGAGCCGTGCGCGTGCGGCTCGAGCCCGTGCTCGACGCGGAATCGGTGCTGCAGATGCAGGCGCTGGTGCGGCGGATCCCGGTCTCCAAGGGGCTGATCCGCGCCGCCGTGGCCCTGGCCCGTCTCACCCGCCCGGCCAACCCGGAGGCGCCGGCCTTCGTCAAGGAGTACGTGGACTGGGGCGCCGGGCCGCGCGCGTCCCAGTATCTGGTGCTGGGCGCGAAGGCCCGGGCGGCGATCGCCGGCCGCCCGATGGCCGATCTGGACGACGTCAAGGCGGTGGCTCCCTCCGTGCTTCGCCACCGGCTCGTCACCAACTTCGCGGCTGAGGCCGCCGAGCGGACCAGCGCGGACCTGGTCCGCGACCTCCTCGACGGCAAGGCCTGGCTCGCTGGCCTCTGACTTGCCCGTCCTCCCGGCGCCGGGGCCGGTCGCCCCGGCTAACATCTGTTTGAACAACAGGTTGGCCGAGGGAGGCCCGGGACATGACCTGGCTCGTGAAGAGCGCGACAGCGCTCGTGATTGCGGTTTGCACGGCGGCGCTGATCGGCTGCGGCGATTCGACCAGTCCAGGATCCACCACCCTGTCCGACCCGGCCGGCCTGAGCGGCGACGTGCAGTCGCTGGGGACGCCGTTCCAGGCTCCCGCCTTCCAGAGCATGTCGGCGCTCTCCGCCGGATCGACGCCGCTGGCCCGCACGACCGGCCTGCTCGCGGCCCTCTCGCCCATTCGCCCGGCATCGCAGCCACAGGGGATGTCGGCCAAGCCGGCGCTTGCCGTCCGCGCCTTGCGCCCCTCGTTCGCCACGGCGCCCGCGGGCCCGGGCTCGCTCATCCCCGCCACGTACTGGGGCCACGTCTTCGTCTGGGACGCGACGACGTCCCAGTACATTGACGGGGCCGCGACCGGCGGCCCGGCGACGGGGGTGCGATTCACCCTGTACGCGCTCGACCCGCTCACCGGCCAGCCGGCGACGCCGCTCAATCCGATCGGCTGGGCCGATCTGACCGACCAGAGCACCAACACCCAGTTCAAGCTCGGCGTGCTGGTTTCGGACGGGACGACCACGTATGCCGACTACGTGGTCTCGGCCACGACGACGGCGTCGTCGCTCCTCGCCGACGCCACCGGCTACATCACCGACGGGACCCACCGGCTCGACTTCTCCAACTCGGCGTCCGTGACGGCGAGCCAGGTGGGCCTCGATTACAGCCTTGCGCTGAATCAGCCCGCCGTCTCGGCCCACCTGGTCGCGACCCTGGCCATCGGCAGCACGACCTCGGTTCTCTCGGCCACCTTCGGCGTGACCCGGGGCAGCGAGACCGTGGTGTTGAGCGGCACGCTGACCGCGACGCAGACCCAATCGGGGTTCACGGCATCGGCGCAGTTCGTCATCACCGTGAACGGCGGCCAGTTCGCGACCATCACGGGGACGGCGCAATCGGGCTCGAGCGCGAGCTTCACCTACGTGGGTCCCGGCCGCGCGCTCACCCAGGCCGAGCGTGACGCGGTCGACCGGATGTTCGAGGCGCCGGGGACGCTCAGCACCACGGTGGACGGGGTCTTCGCGCCGGCCGAGCACCTCCTGGGCACGTCCGCGTCGCTCACGGTGGCGGGCTGAACCCGGGGGGTCGTTTCAAAACTTTTCGTGCAACCTTCCCGTAGGGTGCGGAGTCTATAGGGGACCAGGCCCCGGAGCCGGGGCGGACCGCATCCATACTGAAGGAGAGCGCGAGATGAGGACCCGGATGGCATTGGTCGGACTCGCCGCGGGGGCGGTGCTCGCCCTGGGCGGGGCGACCTCGACGGCGTCGGCACAGGACGCCGACCAGAACAAGGCACTTTTCTCGGTGGTCGTGAACCAGGTCTACAACGCGGGCGATCTCGCGCTGGCCGATGATCTCGTAGCGACGAACATCACCAACAACGGGAGTCCGTTGGGCCGCGACGGCTTCAAGGCAATGGTCACGGGCCAGCGCGCGGCGGGCGGGCAGCTCAAGGTGGACGAGCTGGTGGCCGACGGCGATCGCGTCATCGGCCGGCTGAGCCGGACCGGCGGCTCGGGCGACCCGAAGAGCGAGATTCTGGTGCTCCGCATCCGGGACGGTCAGGTCACGGAGCAGTGGACCATGGCGGACGAGCCCGCGCTGCGGCAGCAGTTCGGCCTCAGCGGAACGCCCTCTGCCCCGGCCGTTTCGGCCAACTAGACAAGCCACCCTTCCTTTAGAAGGTTGCATCACCACAGCGCCCGCCCGGTCTCGTACCGGACGGGCGCTTCGTCTGCCGGACGTCTGGCCGATGTTACGAACCTGTCGCAAGTTTGACGGACGGTTGACGGCCGGTCCGTACCATTCGAGCGACCCCTACAGCCAATGCCGGTGGACCAGCGGCTCTTCCTCCGTACCTTGGGGCTTCCCGCCCTCTTTGCCTCGAACGGCGATCCCATCCGCTTTCGGGTGAAGAAGCACATCGCGCTTCTGGTGTACCTCGGCGTCGAGCAGCGCGCCGCCCATCGCCGCGACCATCTCGCCGACTTCCTCTGGCCTCGGGCCTCCACCGCCGAGGGCCGCCATTCTCTCGCGACGGCCATTTCGGTGCTCCGGGCCAAGCTGGGGCCGAGGGCGCTGGAGACGACTCGCGATACTATCCGGCTCGCGGAAGGCGCCGTGGCCGTGGATCTCGTCCGGCTCGAGGCCGAAGACGTCCTTGCCGACGAGAGCCGACCGGAGCTCGAGGTAGCGGCATTTCTGGACGGCTTCGAGATCCCCGACGCCGACGAGTTCCTGCGGTGGAAGGACCGGAAGCAGGCCCGGCTTCTGCCGGCCATTCTCAAGGCGATGATCGTCCTGATCGACCGGTGCCGGCGCACGGCGGACTCGCGCACCATGGAACGCCTCGCGGACCGCATGATGGCGCTTGATCCGCTGAGCGAGGATGCCGTGCGGGCCAAGATGGAATCGCGCGCATTCGACGGCGACCGGCTGACCGCCCTGCGGGTGTTCGAGGAGTGGAAGGGCGCGCTCGCGCGGGAGCTGGGCGCCGTGCCGTCCGATCTGGTCGAGGGGATCGCCATCCGGCTCCGCCGCCGCGGGTGGGAGCGCGCGGTGACCGACAAGATCCCCAGCGTCCGCACCGACCAGTGGCGGGGGCGACCGTTCATCGGCCGGCAGGCGGAGTACCGGGTTCTCTACGAGGGCTGGGAGCGCACCCAGCGAGGCGAGGCCGGCCACGCGCTGGTCCGGGGCGATTCCGGGATCGGAAAGACGACACTGGTGGAGCGGCTGTCTACCGCGGCGGGGCTCGAGGGCGCGATCGTGAGCCGGGTCCAGTGCTACGAGCTCGAGCGGGAGATCCCGTATTCCGTCGTGACCGGACTGGTGCTCGGCCTGCTCGATCGGCCCGGCGCGACGGCCACGGCGCCTGAGGCCCTCGCAGAGCTGGGCCGCACGGTGCCGCAGGTTCGCCAGCGGTTCTCAGGGCTTCCCCCCTCGATCGACAGCCAGGGGGAGACGGCCCGGGTCCGGCTGGCGGAGGCCATGCACGCCCTCGTCCTCGCGATCGCGGAGGAGCATCCCGTGATCCTCGTGGTGGACGACCTCCACCTCGCAGACGACGCCAGTCTAGCCGTGCTGCACCTGGTAATGCGGCGCGGCAAGGGGCAGCCCATCATGGTGGCGCTCACGGTGCGGCCGGGGGAGCTGGGTCAGTCACCGCAGGCCGCGCGTCTGCTGGAGGGCGCCGCTGGGCTCGGCTTCCGGACGATCCCGATGCCGCCGATGACGGACGACGAGGGCTCCGAGCTGCTGGAGTCGTTCCTTCGGCCGGGCGACCCCCGGCCGTCGGGAGCCGCACGGCGCGCGCTGCTCACCGCTGCGGCGGGCTATCCCATGGTGCTCGAGCTGCTGGTGCAGGACTGGCAAGTGCACGGGGAACAGTCGCTGGCCCTGTCGCTCGGGGCGATGACGGCGGAGCTGGCGGAGCGGCCGGACGAGAATGCATACGACGAGATTTTCGAGCGCATCACCCGGGACCTGGACGCCGCATCCCAGAACGTGCTCAACCTCGCATCGATCCTCGGGCCGAGAGTGAATGACCTGGCCATGTACGGCATGATCGACCTTGGCATCGGTCAAACCATAAGCGGCCTCACGGCGCTCACCGGCCGGCGCGTGCTCCGGGACGGAGGCCGAGGGCTGGAATTCACCAACGAGCTCGTGCGCGCCAGCGCATACCGCCGGGTCCCGTCCACGATCAGGAAGCTGCTCCACTCGCAGGTGGCCGACCGCCTGATCGAGGCCGGTAAGAAGGGGCTCAGGCCCCAGGGACTGGAGACGGCGTGGCATTGCATGCGGGCGGGGCGCACGGGGGAGGGAATCCCCTTCCTCATCGACGGCGCCGCGGAGGCAATCCAGCAGGGGGCCCCGCACGAGGCGGAGCGCGCGCTCCGAACGGGGCTCTCGAGTGTGCCTCCCGGCCTCAAGACGAAAGCGATCATTCTGCTCGCCACGGCACTGCAGGAGCAGGCCGCCTGGCAGGACTTGCTGGCAGCACTTCAATTGCTGCCGGAGGACGTGTGCGACGATGTGCGCGCCGAAGCCCTGGCGCTCGAGATCAAAGCCCGACGTGAATTGGGCGGCGTGGACACCCGTGAAATTCAGCATGATCTGGACATATTGCTTGGCGTCGTATCCTCAACTCAGCACCCCGCCATTCGCGTCCGGGCTGTTTGCGTAGCGGCAACATTGTGCAATTTGACTCGCAAGAGAGAGCAAGCACGACTTGCCTACCAGCTGGCCACGGCCGTACCGGAGGCTGGGCTTCAGGCCTACGACCTCGCCGCCCTTGACTGTGCGCGGGCCATGCTGGCATTCCAGATTGGTGATTCGCAAGCCAGCCTCAGACATCTGGAGGCGGCCGTGGCTGTGACAACCTCTACTGGCTTGGCTAGCTCGGTGGCAGTGCGCGTTCATACGGGGCTTGGGATACACGCTTGCTTGGAAGGCCGCTACGAAGACGGGATTCCGCACCATATAGCCGCACTACAGACTGCCATCCGGCTAGGCAACGACGGACTGTGTGCCGGATCATGTGGCAACCTCGCCGCGTGCTTCGGCAGGTTAGGCGCCCAACGCGACCAACTCAGTTGGGCCCGCCGTGCAATGGGTTATCAAAGTGCGCGATTTGAGGGCTACCCTGAGCTGCAGGTTGCGTACTGGGCAGCGCTAGGACACGCCCGCCTCGATGATCGGTCGGCGGCGCTGGACACGATGGCGCACGTTGATTCACGGATGCCTGAAGGAGCCCCTGAATCTATTCGGTCGGTCTGGGCCCTTATGAAGGCCGACGTCTTGTGGGCCTTGGGGAGCGAAAGATCAGCAAGGACAACGGCCCGCGAGGGGATTGCGACCGAGCCGACGCCCCACTTCGAGGGCAGCTATGCCCGGTGGCTGGCAGCAACGGCGACCACGCGAGAGGATCTCATGCGGGCGCGTCTCAGGGTCGATGGATTCAGGTCTAGATTGGCGGAATTCGACGCCGTCGACCGGGCCGAGATCCTTGTCGCCGCACAGATGATCTGCGGGGCTCTGGGGCTCCCAGCCGAAGCCGACAACCGGGAGCTCGCCGACGCGTTCGACAAGCTCCCGCCGCGGGTTGGCGCCGAGCTGGCTCGCTTCGCGGCAACGGCGACGTCGTACGGCACCTGCATCCTGGCCCTTCTGTCGGCCGCCTCTCAGCTGGCTTGACGGGCGGGGCCTCGATCCACCCTCAGCAGGAGCTACGCGCGGGCTCGCCAGAGCCGCGCGGTCGGCCAGGACATGCGTTTGCCAAGGGA
>DASWAI010000256.1:0-4545 GCA_036391215.1 Gemmatimonadales bacterium | reverse complement strand
GCCGCGCTCGGCGGCGCGCACCTCGCCCCGGTTGAGCCGGGCCTTGAGAACCCGGAAGGCGCGGAGCGCCCGGGTCTCGTCGCCGGGCGGCACCCCGGCCGCGTACTGCTCGATCTCCGCCTGCAGGCTGGGATCGTAGGTGCCGGGCGGCTCAGACATTGGAGACACCGGCCTGCCGGAGTCCGGCCCGGAGCGCCTCCTGCGTGGCGTCGGCGACGGGGACCAGGGGGAGCCGGAGCGAGTTGCGGACCCGCCCCATGAGGGCCAGCGCCGCCTTCACCGGTCCCGGGTTGGTCTCGACGAAGTTCGCATCCATGAGCGGCAGCAGGCGGTGAAGGCATGCGCGGGCGTTGGAGAGCTCGCCGGCGAGCGCCAGGTGCACCAGCATGGTCGTCGCGGCTGGCACCTCGTTCGACACCACCGAGATGAGCCCGTCGCCGCCGGAGGCGATGATTGCGAGCGCGAGCCAGTCCTCGCCCGAGAGGACCGCGAACCGCTCGGGCCGGCCGCGGATCAGATCAACCGCCTGCCGGAGGTCCCCGCTGGCCTCCTTGATGGCGAGGCAGTTGGCGTGCTCGGCCAGGCGAAGGGCGGTGTCGGGTCTGAGATTCACCGCGGTGCGGCCCGGGACGTTGTAGAGGCAGACGGGACGAGTCGAGGCATCGAGCACCGCCATGAAATGCCGGTAGAGCCCTTCCTGGGTGGGCTTGTTGTAATACGGCGTGGCGGTGAGGATCCAGTCCGCGCCCAGCTCGCACATGCGGCGGGTTTCGGCGACGGCTCTGGCGGTGTCGTTGCTCGTAGCCCCCGCCATCACCGGGACACGCCCCGCGGCGCCCCGGACCACCGTCTCCACCACCCGCGCGCGCTCCGCCTCGTCCAGGGTCTGCGCCTCGCCGGTGGAGCCGCAAGGGACGAGAAAGTCGATGCCTTCCGTGATTTGCCAGGCCACCAAGGCCTCGAGAGCGGGGTAGTCCACCTCGCCCGACGCCGTGAACGGAGTGACGAGCGCGGTGCCGCAGCCCTGTAGCCGGGTCATGAATCCTCTCCGAAGAGCACGTTCTCGAACGTGAAGACTCCCTTCCGCCCCGGCAGCCACTCCGCCGCGAGGAGGGCCCCGGCGGCAAAGCCTTCGCGCGAGCGCGCTGTGTGCGTGAGCGCCACCGTGTCGTGGGGGCCGTCGTAGGTCAGCGTGTGGATGCCGGGGATCGCACCCGCCCGGACCGAGGTAATCGGGAAGCGCCGCGCCGGATCCGCCGCCGCGGCCAGCTGCTGGAGGGTGAGTGCCGTGCCCGACGGCGCGTCGAGCTTCTGCGCGTGGTGCTCCTCGAGAATGAACGCATCGAACGCGGCATGGCCGGCAAAACGGCGAGCCATCTCCCGCGCCGTCCGGAGAAAGAGATGCACGCCCACCGAGAAATTGGCGGCGTGCACCAGGGCGCCGGCCCGCTCGCGAACGACCGCCGAGATCCTGGGCAGCTCGGCATCCCAGCCCGTGGTTCCGCAGACCGTCGGCACGCCCGCCTCCGCCAGGCGGAGCAGGTTCCGAGGAGCGGCAGCCGGCGTGGTGAACTCGAAAGCGGCCTGGATGCCGGCAAGACTTTCGCGGGCGAGCGCCTCTCCACCCGGGTTCTCCGCCTCGTCCACGACCAGGGCAACCTCGTGCCCGCGCGCCTTGGCGAGCGCCGCGATCGTCCGTCCCATGCGGCCATAGCCTACGAGGGCCAGCCGCATCAGGCCGGCGGGGCGGGGGGGAGAACGATGGCGGAGGGCATTATTTGCAACGATAACAGCTTTTCACCCTGCCGGGAGCCCGTCGCGCAGGCGTCAGCAGGTCCCGAAGAATTCCTGATGCAGGCGCCGCACGACCTGGGGACCGTCCGCTTCCTTTACCGTGAAGGTCATGTTGATGGCGGAGGCGCCCTGGGAGATGACCTCGACACAAGCCTCGCTCACGGCGCCGAAGACCCTCGCGGCGAGGCCGGGGGTGGTCTTGAGTCCGATGCCGACCACGGCGATGATCGCCCGCCCGTGATCCACCCACACCTCGCCCAGGTCCTCCAGTTCCCGGCGGACGAGGTCGAGGTGGCGGGGGTCTTCGATGGTGATCGAGACGCTCACCTCGCTGCTCGCGAGCACGTCCACGACCACTTCGTGCCGCTCGAAGACCTCGAATAATTGCCGCAGGAAGCCGTACGCGCCCAGCATGCGCGGCGCCCGGATGTTGATGACGGTGATTCCCTTCTTCCACGAGATCGAGCGGATCGGCGAGTCGCCCAGCCGCTGGACCTCGGCGCTGGGCTCGATCACCGTACCCCGCCGCTCGGGATGGCGTGAGTTGAGCACGACGATCGGGATGCCCTCGTGCACGAGCGGCACGGCGGTGGCCGGATGGAGCACCTTGGCGCCGAAGGTGGCGAGCTCGGCGGCCTCCTCGTAGCTGGCCACCGCCAGGGTCTGCGCCGAGGGCACCACTCGCGGATCGGCGGTCATGAGGCCGTCCACGTCGGTCCAGATCTCCACCCGCCCGGCCTTGAGCGCCGCCCCGAGGAGCGAGGCGCTGAAGTCCGAGCCACCCCGGCCGAGCGTGGTGGGCACGCCGTTGGCCGTGGCGCCGATGAAGCCCTGCGTCACCGGCACCACGCCGCGGTCGAGGAGCGGCACCAGCTGCTGGCGGGCGCGGGTGCTCAGCACCTGTGTGTACGGGGTGGCCCGCCCGAAGCGGTCGTCGGTGACCATGACGGTGCGGACGTCCACCCACTCGGCGGGAACGCCGCCGCCGCAGAGCGCGGCGGTGACGAGGCGGGAGCTCCAGAGCTCGCCGCGTCCGGTGATCGCATCGAGCTCGCGCGGGGTGGCCCGCCGGCCGCCGATCGCATCGAGCTCAGCCGCCAGCGCGGCAGCGTCGGCGCGGATGGGGTCCATCGCCGCCATGGCGCCCGGCAGCTCGCGCGCCGTGGCCTCGTGCCGGGCCACGATTTCAGTCAGCCGGTCGCGGAAGCCCGAGCCGCCCATCTCGGCCAGGCGCGCGAGCCCGAGCAGGGCGTCGGTGACGCCGCCGAGCGCGGACACTACGACCAGCGGGTGCTCGGCCGTGCGGTCGCGGATGATACTGATGAGCCGGTGGATGGCCGGCGCGTCCTGGACCGACGTACCGCCGAACTTGCAGACGATCATCGTGTTCTCACGTCACGCGCCCTTCCGCGGCCAACAACTCTGCGATCTGCACCGCCGCTCCCGCCGCGCCCCGGATCGTGTTGTGGCTCAGCAGGACGAACCGCAGGTCGAGCAGCGGGCACGGCCGCACCCGTCCTACCGTCACCGCCATCCCCTGGCCGCGGTCGAGGTCGAGTCGCGGCTGGGGCCGGTCGGGCCGGAGGTCAACCTCGACCGGAGCCGCCGGCGACGAGGGAAGACTCCGCACGCTCTCCGGCCCGCGGAACCCGCTGAGCGCCGCGATCGCCTCCGCCGGCGTGGCGCGGCGGCCGAGTCCCACGGAGACCGCCTCGAGGTGGCCGTCCACGGTGGCCACCCGGTTGCACTGCGCGCTCACCACGAGAGGGGCCGGCTCCACGGCGCCGTGCGCCAGCCGGCCGAGGATCTTGCGGGTTTCCTGCTCCATCTTCTCCTCTTCGCCGCCGATCAGCGGCACCACGTTGCCCAGGATGTCGAGTGACGGGACGCCGGGGTACCCCGCGCCCGAGACCGCCTGCATGGTCGTGACGAACACCTTCTCGACACCGAACGCCGCCTGGAGTGGGGCGAGCGCCAGGACCAGGCCGGCGGTGGAGCAGTTCGGATTTGCAAGGATCGCGCCCGGCCACCCGCGCACCGCGCGCTGCCGCTCGACCAGTTCGAGATGCCCCGCGTTGATCTCCGGAATCATCAGCGGCACGTCAGGGTCCATGCGGTGGACGCGGGTGTTGGTCACCACCCACATGCCGCACTTCGCGAACGTTTGTTCGATCGGCAGCGCCGCATCGGCATCGAGCGCCGAGAACGCGATCCGCGCCGGCAGGGGCGGCTCGCAGCGGGAGATCGTCATGCCGGCGAGCCGGTCCGGGAGCGGCAAGCTTTCGCGCCAGCGCACGACCTCGCCGTACGGCCGGCCCGCGCTCTGGTCGGACGCGGCGAGCGCGGTGATCTCGAACCAGGGGTGGCCGGCCAGGAGCCGCACGAACTTCTGTCCTACCGTGCCGGTGGCGCCCAGCACGGCGACAGGCACTTTCGCCTTCATGCCGCCTCCTCACCGAGCAGGTCGGTCGCGAGCTTGACGTACAGGTCCACCCCCCTGAGCAGGTCCACCTTCCGGATACGCTCGTCGTCCGTGTGGGCCACGCGGATCGACCCGGGCCCGAGCTGGTAGCCCCGGCCCCACGAGCCCAGGAACGGGAGGTCGCTGGCGTAGGCCACGAAGGTCGTATCCCAGCCCCCGGGCGCGGCGCTCTTGTACGCGGGCAGCTCCACCTCTCCGGTGATCACGACGCCCGGCGCGAGCGCCTCGGCCACGGCGGCCTTGAGCGCGGCCGTCGGTCCCACGGTCCG
>DASWAI010000255.1:0-2381 GCA_036391215.1 Gemmatimonadales bacterium | reverse complement strand
GGAGTGCACTTTCGTCACGTCGATGCCGAGGGCCGGGACCGCGCTCCGGGGGCTGCCGGGCGGCAGGACGTGCCAGCGCTCCAGCATCTGCCGGACCCCCGGGAAGTCGGCCCAGGTCTCGCCGGGCGCCTCCCGGACGTGCAGGATGTTGAGGTCGGCGTGCGTGAGCAGCGCGATCTTGAGCGCGTGCGCGAACGCGACCTCGCTGCTCTCGGAGAAATCCGAGGGATGAAAGATGCTGTTCAACGGCTGGGGCAGGTCGGCCGGCGGCATACGGGGCAGCCTCTAGGCAGTGAGGGCCGCGGCGGCGCGCCGCGGGTGGTGGGAGCCATGGCGGACGACCCGCCCGTAGACCGACAACACCTGATCCGCCACCAGGGGCCACGCGTAGCGCGACGCCTTGGCCACGCCCGCCGCGCTCATCGCCCGGCGGCGCGCGGGATCATCCATCAGATCGATGACGGCGCGCGCCCACGCCGCCGCGTCGTCGTAAGGCAGCCGCACCGCCTCGCCGCCGCCGTTCACCAGGGCGTTGAAGCCGGGCCCCTCCGCCACGACCATCGGGGTCCCGCAGGCCATGGCCTCGAGCAGCGTGATGCCGAAGGACCCCCGGGTCGTGGGACACAGGTACAGGTCGGCCGACCGGTACCGCGCGGGCCGATCGTCGATCCGGCCCAGGAACTCCACCGCCCGGCCCAACGGGGCCGCCTGCCGTTCGTAGTACCCCCGCCACGGGCCGTCTCCCGCCACCGCCAGCCGGGCGTCCGGGTACCGTTCGAGGATCCGCGGCATCGCGTCGAGCAGCGTTCCGAGGTGATTGCGCGGCTCCAGCCGGTGGAGGAATAGGAGTCTCGGTCCTCCCGGCGCGGACTCCGCCGCCCGGCGGCCGGCGGGATGGAAGTACTCGGTGTCCACGCCGTTGGGAATGACCTCCCAGTCCGCGCGGAAATATCGCGACATGGCCTCGACCACGGGCGCGCTCACCGCGATGCGCGCGGCGTGCAGGTCGAGCATCCGCTGGAGCGGCCGGCGGAACATGCGGCAGGCGGGGGAGCTGTCGAACCAACAATGGAACGTGGCGACGACGGGAATGCCTACCCGGCGGGCGGCGAGAGGGGCGACGAGGCCGAACGTGGGGGCCAGCCCGCCGTGGACGTGGACCACGTCGATTCTGTCGCGGAAGAGTGCCTCGAGACGCTGCTGCAGCCGGCGCCCCACGGTAATGCGCGCCACGCCGCCGTTGGCGTAAATGATGACGCTCCGCCCCACCCGGCAGACGAAGTCGTCGTCCCGGTGCGCCCCCTCCATGTTCGAGGTCACGACGGTGACATGGTGACCACGCGCGCGGAACTGGAGGGCCAGGTTGTGAACGTGCTCCGGAACGCCGCCCAGCTGGGGATAGTAGTCCTCAGCGATCAGCGCGATGCGCACTCAGCCTCCCGCGAGTCGAGCCAACCCTCCATGTCGGACGCCGCGGCAACGGGCCGCGTCAAGCGCTTCGAGCTTTCAGGGGCGGCTAGGGACGCGCGCCGCCGCCACCGGTCGATGAGTGCCTGCCTGGCTGCAGTCTGGAAGCGACTCGGCGGGGTGTCAAGAATCTCGCTGTCGTCCTGAGCGTCAGCGCCGATCGGAAGATGAGCGATTGGGCGAGCAGGAGGGCGGAGTAGAAGAACGTCACCAGGGAGACGATCACGATACCCTCCGTCCGCCGGCGCGGCCCCCGGAAGGGGACCGCAGCCTGCCTCGACGGAGAACTACGCGGGTCGGGGGGTGGGCGTTGAGACCGGCGGTGGGTGGTGGGACGATCAGTCGTCGTCGTGCTCGTGCCGGTCGTCCCGGTCACGACGACCGTGGCCGTGACCGTGACCCTCGTCACCGTCCTCCTGCTGGTAGTACCGCCCCTGACGCTCGTACACGACCACGGCCCGGAGGCCGGGGCGGCGGTCGAAGCGGCGGGCGAAGTACCGGTCGCCGTCGTAGTAGACCGTCACCTCCCGGTACCCGTGCTTCCGCCACCAGCCATAGGCGTTGCCACGCGGAACGTGGAGCCGCTCCACCACGATGACCTCGCGGACCGGCTCGGTGTACACGACGGTCGGCGGCGGCGGGCCGACGTCCACGCCGGCGGTGACCGGCCCGCTCCGGACCACGACACCACCTTCTACCGTCGTCTGTGCCCGGAGCGGCAATGCGTACAGCGCCAGCATGACCGCGGTCCCGCCCGCCAGCTGCTTCGCGTTCATCGGATCGCCTCGGAGTAGGGTCAGACTGCGAATCCGAGCCGAGATGCGAGCGACGTGCCACGGCGTAACCGCTTGTGGCGACTAGGGCTTCTTTCCTCCCGGCCGTTGCAACGTCCGGCAATCGGGACGAGATGCGGC
>DASWAI010000254.1:0-6874 GCA_036391215.1 Gemmatimonadales bacterium | reverse complement strand
CCGGCCGCAGGATGAGCCGGGGCGCCGCGAAACGCATCCAGCCGGGGCACGAGGTGCGGCGCGAGCTGGAGGCGATGGGCATCGTGGTGCGCTGCGCGTCGAACGCGGAGCTGGCGGAGGAGGCGCCCGCGGCGTACAAGGATGTGGAGCGAGTGGTGAATGTGATCCAGACCGCCGGGCTGGCGCGGAAGGTCGCCCGGCTTCGACCGATCGGTGTCGTGAAAGGATGAGTGCCCGATGCAGCTCGAATTGCACATCTCGGCGCGGAACCTGAAGCTGGCCCCGGCCGACGAACAGACGATCCGCGAAGCGGCCGCCAAGCTGGACGGCCTGGACCCCCGGCTTACGGGGTGCCGGGTCATCGTGAGCACGCCGCACCGCCGGGGCCACACGGGCCGGAAGTACGAGGTGGAGGTCGAGCTGCTGGCGCCCGGCGCCCAGCTCGTGATCCGCCGCCAGTCCGACGAGAATCTGCTGACCGCGATCCAGAGCTCCTTTGCCGCGGCGCGGCGCCGGCTGCAGGACCGGGCCCGGCGCCGGCGGGGCCAGGTCAAGACTCTCGCGGCGATGCCGCGGGGCACGGTCACCAAGATGGTCCCCGTCGAGGGATACGGGTTCGTCACTGACGGCGAGGACCGCGAGATCTATTTCGACCAGGCCGCCGTGCCGGACGGCCGGTTCGACCGGCTCTCCGAGGGCGACGACGTGCGTTTTGTGGAGGTCGAGGGCGAAGGCGCGAAGGGGCCGCAGGCGAGCACGGTCGTGCCGGTGCGGCGCGGGCGCCCGCGGCGGGGATGACCGTTCCGGGCGGCCCGGCCGCCCTCGAAGTCGAGCACCTCTCCGTCGCCTTCGGCAGGAACACGGTCATCCGGGACCTGAGCTGCCGCGTGGCGCAGGGAGACTGCCTCGCGATCATCGGCCCCAACGGCTCGGGGAAGACCGTGCTCTTCAAGGCGCTGATCGGCGCGTTGGCGTACGAGGGCCGCATCACCTGGGCGCCGGGAACCACGATCGGCTACGTGCCGCAGAAGCTGGATATCGAGCGGGACCTGCCGATCACCGGCCGCGACTTCCTCCGCGCCAAGGCGGCGGTCTCCCGGGCGGCGCCGGAGGAGATCGTGCGGGTTCTCGGGCTGGTGGGCCTGAGCCCGGAGCTGGCGGCGCAGCCGATCGGCACGCTGTCGGGCGGCCAGTTCCAGCGGCTGTTGCTGGCCTTCGCGCTGATGGGGCGGCCGAGCGTACTGCTCTTCGACGAGCCGACGGCGGGCGTGGACGAGCCGGGCCAGGAGGCCATCTATGCCATGCTGCGCCGGGTGCAGGAGAGCGAGCGACTGACGCTCTTCATCATCTCCCACGAGCTGAGCCTCGTCTACCGGTACGCCAAGACCGTGCTGTGCCTCTCCCGCCGGCGCACCTGCTTCGGCTCGCCGGTGGAGATCCTCACTCCGGAGCGGCTGCACGAGGTCTACGGCACGAATACCAGCTTCCATTTCCACGATGAGCACCTCGGCTAGCGCGCTGTCCCTGGTTCTGGCCCTGGCGATGGCCGTGGCCGCCGGGCTGGTCGGCTGCTTCGCGGTGATGCGGCGCATGACGCTGGCGTCGGACGCGATCTCGCACGTGGCGCTGCCCGGCATCGGCATCGCGCTCGCGCTCCATTTCCATCCGGTGCTGGGCGGGCTGGCCGCGCTCCTCCTCGGCACGGTCCTGGTCTGGGCGGTCGAGCACAAGACCGGGATCCCCACCGAGACGGTGATCGGCGTCGTGTTCTCCGCGGCGCTCGCCGTCGGCAGCCTGCTCACCTCCGGGGAGGAGCTGATCGAGGCGCTCTTCGGTGCGCCACGCGACCTGGGCGCCGCGGAAACGCTCCTCGGCCTGATGGGCGCGGCCCTCGTCATCGGCTTCATCCTCCAGGCCCGCGACCGGCTGGTGATCGCGCTGGTATCTCCGGACCTGGCCCGGACGGTGGGCATCGAGACGACGCGGGTGGACCTGCTCTTCCTGCTGGCGTTCTCGCTCACCGTCGCGCTGGGGCTCCGCTATCTGGGCGTCCTGCTCATGGGGTCGCTCATCATCATCCCCGCCGCCACCGCGAAGCATCTGGCCCGAAGCCTCACCGCCATGCTGCTCATCGCGGTTTCCGCGGCCGTCCTGTCGACGCTGATCGGCCTGTCCGTCGCGCCGCTGGTCCATCTCGAAGCGGGGCCGCTGATCATCGCGGTCGCCGCGGGCCTGTTCTTCGGAAGCCTGCTGGTGCGGCCGCGCGCCGCGCAGGGGCCGGCGGTCCCGGCGGAGTAGACGTCCATGGCGGTCGAGAACGCCGAAGTCGCCCGGCTGCTGCGCGAGGTGGCGGACCTGCTGGAGCTCCAGGGCGCCAATCCGTTCAGGGTGCGCGCCTACCAGACCGCGGCGCGGACCGTGGAGGAGCTGCCGCGGCCGGTGGCGGAGCTGCTGGAGGAAGGGCGGCAGCTCACGGATCTGCCAGGCATCGGGGAAGATCTTGCCGGGAAGATCGAGGAGATCGCGCGCACCGGGCGGCTCGCGGCCCACCGCGAGCTCACGCGTGCGGTGCCGAAGGGCCTCACCGACATCATGCGCCTCCGTGGCCTGGGCCCGAAGCGGGCGCGCGCCCTTTACGATGCGCTCAAGATCCACTCCCTGGCCCGGCTCGAGCGCAGCGCGCGCGCCGGGCGTATCCGGGAGCTGCCCGGGTTCGGCGCCAAGACCGAGGCGAACATCCTCCACGAGCTGGAGGGACGGGGCGCCGTGGAGCGGCGCTTCCTCCGCCCGGTGGCCGCCCAGTACGGCGAGGCGCTGCTCGCCTATCTGCGCGGGGTGCCGGGCGTGAAGCGGGCGGAGATCGCCGGGAGCTACCGGCGCTGCAAGGAGACGGTCGGCGACCTGGACATTCTCGTCACTTGCGCGGCGGGCACGCCGGCGGTCAAGCGCTTCACGGAGTACCCGGAGGTGGCCGAAGTGCTCGCGCGCGGGCCCACGAAGGCATCCGTGCGGCTCCGGTCCGCACTGCAGGCGGATCTCCGGGTGCTCGACGAGGCGAGCTACGGCGCCGGCCTCTACTACTTCACCGGCTCCAAGGCCCACAACATCGCGATGCGGCGGCTCGGGCAGCAGCGCGGCCTCAAGATCAACGAGTACGGGGTCTTCCGCGGCAAGAAGCGGATCGGCGGGCGAGACGAAGCGGAGGTTGCGGCCGCCGTGGGGCTGCCGCTCATTCCCCCCGAGCTACGGGAGGATCGGGGCGAGATCGAGGCGGCTGCCGCCGGCGCGCTGCCCCGACTCGTGGAGCTGGCCGACATCCGCGGCGATCTCCAGTTGCATACGACGGACAGCGACGGCCGGGACTCCCTCCAGGCCATGGCCGGGGCGGCAGCCGAGCTGGGCTACGAGTACATCGCCGTGACCGACCACACTCCGGCGGTCCGGGTGGCCGGCGGGCTCGATCGCGCGGGGTTCCGGCGCCAGATGAAGCGGGTGGACCGGTTGAACGCGTCGCTCCGCGGGCTCACCGTGCTCCGGGGCGCCGAGGTGGACATCCTCGACGACGGCCGCCTGGATCTGGACGATGCGACGCTTGAGGCGCTGGATTTCGTGGTGGTATCCGTGCACTCGAAGTTCGACCTGCCCGAGCGGGAGCAGACCCGGCGGGTGGTCCGGGCGCTGCAGCACCCGTCGGTGGACCTGCTCGGGCATCCGACGGCGCGGCTCATCGGACGGCGGAGCGCCATCAAGCTCGACCTCGACCAGGTCTGGCGCGCGGCGGCCGATTCGGGAGTGATCCTCGAGGTGAACGGCCAGCCGGAGCGGCTGGACCTGGACGAGATCGCCTGCCACACGATGCTCGAGCACGGGCTCCACATCGCCATCTCCACCGACGCCCACGCGGTCGCGGAGCTCGGCTTCATGCGCTGGGGCGTGGACCAGGCCCGGCGCGGGTGGGCCTCGAAGGCGGACGTGGTGAATGCGCTCCCGCTGGCCAAGCTGCGGAAGCGGCTGCACGGAGCGCGGCGCTAGGCGCGGCTAGCCGGGAAGCGTGCCGCCGGCCTGCCGCACCAGCGCCAGAAACCCCGGCTCGTCCAGGGTGCGGATCCCGAGCCGCCTCGCGTCGTCGAGCTTGCCGCCGGGTGTCTCGCCCACGACGACGAAGTCCGTGCGCGCGCTCACCGACGAGCCGACCCGGCCCCCCAGCGACTCCACCAGCGCTCCGGCGCGTCCGCGGTCCCAGCGCTTCAGACCTCCCGTGAACACGAAAGACCTCCCGCTCAAGGGGCCGCGGGCCGCGGACGGCGCCGACGTCCGGACGCCCGCGCGCCTCAACGCCGCGATGGCGCGCCGGTTGTGCCGATCGGCGAAGAAGCCGGCGATCGCCGCCGCGCTCGTGGTTCCGATGCCGGGGACCCGCTCGAGCGCCCCGGCCCCGGTGCGGGCGAGCGCATCGAGCGACGGGAAGCGGGTGGCGAGGTCCCGCGCGGTGGCCGGCCCGACGCCCGGAATGGCCAGCGCGTTCAGGAGCCGCGGAAGCGGGACGCTCCGGCGCGCGCGGATCGCCTCGGCGAGCTTGGCCGCCGAGCGCTCGGCGAATCCCGGCAGCTGCCGAAGATCCGCGGGGCCAAGGCGGAAGAGGTCGGCGGGCGTTCGCACCAGGCCGCGGCGAACCAGCTCGGCCGCCGTCTCGGGGCCGAGCCCCTCGATGTCGAGCGCGCCGCTCGAGGCGAAGTGCACCAGGCGGCCGACGAGCTGAGCGGGGCAGCCGAGCCGGTTGGGGCAGAGGGTGAGCGGACCGGACGGGACGACCGCGGTGCCGCACGACGGGCAGCGGGCGGGCATGCGGAAAGGGCCCCGGCGCCGCTCGCCCCGGCGGGGAATCCGCTCGACCACCTCTGGAATGACGTCGCCCGCCCGCGCGATCCGGACTGTGTCTCCCGGCCGGATGTCGCGGCGCCGCACTTCCTCGCGGTTGTGCAGCGTGGCGCGCGACACGGTGACCCCGCTCACGTCTACCGGGCGCAGCAGCGCCACCGGCGTGAGCACGCCGGTCCGCCCGACCTGCACCGCGATTGCCTCGATCGTCGTGACTTCGGTGCGCGGCGCGAACTTGTAGGCGAGCGCCCAGCGCGGATGGTGGGAGGTGGCGCCCAGCCGCCGCCGGGTTTCGAGGTCGTCCACCTTGATCACGATGCCGTCGATCTCGTAGTCGAGCCGGTCCCGCCGCATGGCAAGCTGCTCGCGGTAGGCCAGGACTTCGTCCGCATTCGCGGCGACGGCGAGGGGCGCCGGCACCCGGAAGCCCCAGCCTCGGAGGGCCGCCAGTGCTTCCCGGTCCGTCCGGAAGGAAGCGCCGCGGACGGAGAGGACCTCGTAGACGATCAGGGCGAGAGGGCGCCGGGCGGTGACGCGCGCATCGAGCTGGCGGAGCGAGCCGGCCGCGGCGTTGCGCGGGTTGGCGAAGGGCTCCTCCCCTCGCGCGACCAGTGCCGCGTTGAGCCGCTGAAACGCGCGCAGCGGCAGCAGCACCTCGCCGCGCACGGCCAGCAACGGAGGGATGGAGGCCCCGCGGCCGGCGCGCAAGCGCCGGGGGAGCGAGCGGATGGTGCGCGCGTTCCCGGTCACGCCCTCGCCGCGCTCCCCGTCACCGCGCGTCACCGCGCGCACGAGCGCTCCCCGCTCGAAGACCAGCTCGATCGAGGCGCCATCCAGCTTGGGCTGCAGCAGGCACGGGGTCCGGTCCCCGCCCCGGCCCACGCGCTCGACGAAGCGGCGCACCTTGTCCGCCTCGCGGGTCGCCTCGAGGCTCAGCATCGGCGCGGTGTGCTCGACGACGGGGAAGCCGGCGCCGGGCGCGCCGGCGACACGCTGGGTCGGGGAGTCGGGGGTGACGAGGTCCGGATAGGCCCGCTCGAGCCGCGCCAGCTCGGCGAAGAGGCGATCGTAGGCCGTGTCCGAGATCTCGGGCCGGTCGAGGACGTAGTAGAGCCGGTCGTGGCGGCGGATGAGGCGGCGCAGCTCCGCGATGCGCCGCGCCGCGGCCGGGCGGGGCGGCGCCCGGCGCGGGCTCATTTCGTGGCTCCCGCTCCCTGGAGCCGGCGCTCGAGCCGCCGGACCTGCGCCACGTTGCGAAGGTGCTCGGCGTAGGTCCGGCTGAACACGTGACGGCCGTCCGGCCCGGCGACGAAATAGAGGTAGGGCACCTGGGCCGGATACAGGGCCGCCTCGATGCTCCGGCGGCTGGGCGAGTTCACCGGTCCGGGGGGCAGGCCCGGGTGGAGGTAGGTGTTGTACGGGGAGGGGAACAGGTAGTCCTTCTCGTACAGCCGCGGCTTGCGCCGGCCGGTGGCGAGCAGAATGGCGTACTGCACCGTCGGGTCCGCCTGGAGCGGCATGCCGATGCGCAGCCGGTTCCGGTACACGCCGGCGATGGTCTCCCGCTCGTCGTCGGCGCGGGCTTCGCCCTCGACGATGGATGCGAGGGTCAGGAGCTCGATCCGGCGCATGCCGAGGGTGTCGAGCCGCGCCGTCCATTCGGGCCGCCATTCCGCGTTGAAGCTCTCGACCATCATCCGGACGACGTCGCCGGCCGAGGATCCGAGCGGGACCGCGTAGGTCTCGGGCCGCAGAAAGCCCTCGAGCGACGAGCCGCGCACGCCAAGCTCCCGGACGAGCGCGGTGTCCCTCGCGGCCGCGATGAACGAGTCGGCGGGGATCCCGACCCGCTCGGCGACGATGGCCGCGACCTCCGGGATCATGAGTCCCTCGGGGATCGTCAGCCGGGCGCTCGCGGTGCGGCCCTCGGCCAGGGCCTGCAGCACGTCGCCGAGCGGCGCGTCACGCGCCAGCTCGTACACGCCGGCCTTGGTCG
>DASWAI010000253.1:0-4019 GCA_036391215.1 Gemmatimonadales bacterium | reverse complement strand
GTCCAGGTCTCGCCGCCGTCGCCCGAGCGATAGAGGCCGTCGCCCGCCTGGATGTCCCAGCGCGCGTCCACCTGGCCGGTGCCCGCGTAGACGACGCTGGCGTCGGACGGTGCGACGGCCAGCGCGCCGATGGCCGCCGCGGTCTCGTGCTGCAGGAGCCCGCGCCAGGTACGGCCCGCGTCGGTCGTCTTCCACACCCCGCCGCCCGCGCCGCCGAAGTAGTACGTGTCCGGCCGGCCGGGAACGCCCGCCGTCACCGTGGCCCAGCCCGCGCGGTATGGTCCGACGAACCGCCAGCGCATCTCCTGGAAGGCGCCGGGAGGGACCGAGGGCGCGGGGTGGGTGGCGCGGTGCGCGGGGGACGGAATGGCCCCGGCGAGGAAGAGGGGCAGCGCGAGGAGCAGGGAGACGGGTTTGAGCATATGGGAGAGTCGTGAGCCGTGAGCGGGGGAGCCGTGGGCAGGCAATAAGCTAGTTAGCTTCCCGCATGCCCGCACTCTCCTCGCTCCACGTCTACCCCGTGAAGGCCTGCGGCGGCCTCTCGCCCGCCGAGTGGCCCGTGGACGACTTCGGCCTGCGGAACGACCGGCGCTGGATGGTGGTGGACCTCGCCGGCCGCTTCGTGACCCAGCGGGAGGCGCCGAGACTGGCGCTCATCCGTCCCGCGCTCGAGACCGGCGGCCTGGTGCTCCGGGCGCCGGGCATGCCCGAGCTGAGGCTGCCGCTGGTGCCCGCCACCCGCGAGCGGGTCCCGGTGCAGGTGTGGCGCGACGCGACCGAGGCCGTGCCCGTCTCGCCCGAGGCCGCCCAGTGGCTGAGCCGCTACCTCGGCGCGCTGGTGCGGCTCGTCTGGATGCCGGACGACGTCGTGCGCCCCACCGACCCGGCGTACGCGGACGGCTACCGCGTGAGCTTCGCCGACGGGTTCGGCTTCCTGCTCGTCTCCGAGGCCTCGCTGGCCGACCTCAACCGCCGGCTCGAGGCGCCGCTCCCGATGAACCGGTTCCGGCCCAATCTGGTCGTGAGCGGC
Source organism: Gemmatimonadales bacterium (assembly GCA_036391215.1). Lineage (GTDB taxonomy): Bacteria > Gemmatimonadota > Gemmatimonadetes > Gemmatimonadales > GWC2-71-9 > DASQPE01. The sequence continues at coordinate 2,989 of DASWAI010000253.1, read as the reverse complement.
ACCGAGCCGTTCGCGGAGGACGGCTGGCGCGAGATCCGGATCGGCGGGCTCCAGCTCCGGCTGGTGAAGCCCTGCGGCCGCTGCGTCGTGACCACGACCGATCAGGAGACGGCGGAGCGGGGACGGGAGCCGCTCCGCACGCTGGCGACGTTCCGGGAGCGGGACCAGAAGCTGATGTTCGGGATGAATGGCGTGCACCGGGGCACGGGGCGGCTGGCGATGGGGATGCCGGTCGAGGTCGTCGCGTGAGGCCGCGTTGACCCAGCTCAGCCTCTCCGGCGTCGGGATCGACTTCGCCGCGCAGCCGCTCCTCTCCGGCGTCACCTTCACCGTCGAGCAGGGCGACCGCTGGGGCATCGTGGGCCGGAACGGCAGCGGCAAGACCACGCTGTTCCGGCTCATCACCGGCGAGCTGGCCCCCACGCGCGGGACGGTGGCGCGCACCGCCGGGCTCCGGATCGCGGTGCTCGACCAGCTGCGGGAGTTCGCGCCCGGCTCGAGCGTCTGGGATGTCGCGGCGGAAGCGTATGCGGACCTCTTCGCGCTGGAGCGCTCGCTCCACGAGCAGGCCGTCCGCATCGCCGAGCTGTCGGACCACTGTCCGCCGGACGTGCTCGAGCGCTACGGGCACGACCTCGAGCGGTTCGGCCACGCGGGCGGCTACGAGGCCCACGCCCGGGTGGACGCAGTGCTCCACGGGCTCGGCTTCGATCCGGAGGCCGCAAAGGCGCAGCCCGCCGCCAGCCTGAGCGGCGGCGAGGCCGGCCGGCTCGGCCACGCGCGCCAGCTCGCCGCTCCCGCCGACCTCCTCCTGCGCGACGAGCCCACCAACCACCTCGACCTCGAGACCACCGCGTGGCTCGAGAGCTACCTCCTATCCACGCAGGCGACGGTCCTGGTGGTGAGCCACGACCGCGCGTTCCTGGCGCGGGTGGCGGACCACATGCTCCATGTCGAGGCCGGCACCGCAGTCGCCTACTCCGCCGGGTACGCGGACTTCCTCCGCCAGCGCGCCGAGCGGCGGCTCTCCGACGAGCGCGCCTTCGAGCAGCAGCGACGCACGCTGGCGGCGGAGGAGGACTACATCCGGCGCAACATCGCGGGCGGCAACAGCAAGCAGGCCAAGGGACGGCGGAGGCGCCTCGAGCGGGTGGAGCGGCTGAGTCCGCCGCCGGGCGAGGAAGGGACGATGGCCGTCCGGCTGCAGGCGTCGAGCCGGGGCGGCGACCAGGTGCTGGTGGCTGAGGCGGTGCGCGTGGCGATCGGGACGCGCGAGCTGCTGCGCGGCTTCTCCGCCGTGGTGCGCCGGGGCGAGGTGGTCGGGCTCGTGGGCGCGAACGGGTCGGGCAAGTCCACGCTGCTCCGGACCATGGCGGGCGAGCGCGAGCCGGCGGACGGGGCCATCCGCATCCCGCCCTCGCTCACCGTCGCCCACTTCCGGCAGGACCAGGCGCAGGTGCCGCCGGACTCGACGCTCTACGACATCATCGCCGACCTCCGCCCTGCCTGGGGCCGGGGACCGATCCAGGATCACCTGGGCCGGTTCGGCTTCTCCGGCGACGAGGTCCTGCGCCGCGCCGGCACGCTCTCGGGCGGCGAGCGCGCGCGGGTGGCGCTCGCGATGCTGGTGCTGGCGCACCCGCACCTGCTGCTGCTGGACGAGCCCACCAACCACCTCGACGTCGAGTCCATCGAGGCGCTCGAGGACGCGCTCGAGGGCTACGACGGCACCGTGATCCTGGTGAGCCACGACCGTGAGCTGCTCCGCGGAGTCACCACCCGGACCTGGGTCCTCCGGGGCGGGCGGATCGAGGACTTCCCCGGCGGCTTCGCGGAGTGGGAGGCGGCGGAGGCGGACCGGGCGCGGCGCGAGGCGGAGCGGAAGGCCGAGGGCCGCACGGACCGGCGGGAAAAGGAGCGGGACGCCGCCCGCCGCTCGATCGAGGACCGCCGCGCGGCGCAGTCGCGCGCGCGCACCGCCGAGCGGGCGCTGGCCGCCGCGGAATCGGAGGCCCAGGCGGCGGAGCGACGGATGGCGGAGCTCAAGGCGAAGCTGGAGGACCCGGCCCTCTACACCCGGCCGGACGCAGCGGCGGCCGCGGCCGGGCTGAGCCGGGAGGTGGGCGAAGCGGCGAGCGCGCTCGAGGCCGCGCTCGAGCGCTGGGCGCGGGCGGCGGAGGCGGTGGAGGAAGCGGAGCGGGGGGCGGCCAGCGGTTAGGGGCGGACGCGGGTGACGCTCGAGAAACCCGGGCCCGCCTCGCTCCGTACCAGCAAGTAAGCACTTGACGGCATCAGCAAGCAAGCGCATACTTGCAGCCCTATGACCGACACCCGCGACAAGCTCCTCGAAGTCACCATCCGCATCTTCGCGGAAGCCGGCTACCACGGCACCACCACCCGCCGGGTCGCCCAGGAAGCCGGCGTCAACGAGGTCACCCTCTTCCGCCAGTTCGGCTCCAAGGAGGCGCTGGTCCGCGAGGCATTGGCCGCCGCGGCCCGCCGGAGCCGTCCCATGCTCTCCGCCGACCTGCCGGATCCGGTCGCCGAGCTGCACCGGTGGACCCTGGCCCTCTTCTACTACTACTACGAGAACCGGCAGCTCATCCGGCGGCTCATGGGGGAGATGGTCGAGCGCCAGGAGCTGGCCAGCGCCATCTGCGAGGACTCGAGCCAGGAGTTCCTCCAGCTGGTCGGGTTCTTCGAGGCCCTGCGCACCCGCGGGCTCGTCCGCGCCGACGTCGTGAGCGAGGCGGCCGCCGGCATCCTGCTCAACGCGCTGCTCACCAACGCGCTCTGGCGCGACGTCTGGCCCGACGTGCCCAACCCGGAAGAGAACGTCGCGGGGTTCGTGGAGCTGGTGCTCAAGGGCGTGGGGCTCGACGGAGCGCCGGCCGGGAAGCCGGCGCTCGCGGTCGTCCCCGCGGCGCGGCCGCGGGCGGGCGCGCGGGGGAAGCGGTGATGCGCGCCGCGCTGCTCGCGGGCCTGTCGC
>DASWAI010000252.1:0-5672 GCA_036391215.1 Gemmatimonadales bacterium | reverse complement strand
CGAAGTTCGGGTCGCTGATCGCCACGTCGCCCAGGGCCAACAGGATGTCTCCCACGCGCACGCCCGCCGCCTCCGCCGCGCTGCCCGGCTGGACCGCCGTGATGCGGACGCCGGCCGAGTCAGCCGCGCCGCCGATGCCGAGTCGCGGCTCGCGCAGGGTGTCCGCGGCCAGCCGGAACCCCGCCAGCGCGAGCACCGCGTCGTAGGGATAGGGATCCCGCCCGTCCACGTAGCGCGCGTCGAAGTCGGTGAACGACTTCCCGCCCGTGGCGCGGCTCACCGCCCCCCACCAGTCGGCGGCCGTGAAGCCTCGGCCTTTCTTGTAGGTCGTCCGGTAGATCTCCCGCATCACGTCGTCCAGCGAGCGGCGGTTGTCGCTTGCGTCACGGATGGTCACGTCCAGCAGGAGGCCGGCGAGCGACCCCTTGGGGTAGTACACGTAGCTGCTACCGTCCGTCGGATGGATCCAGGTGGAGAGCGACGCGTCGTGCAGCGCGGTGGGCGGGGCCTCGGCCACCGTCTGGATCTTCTCGGCCGTGAGTCCCATGAAGATCGCCGAGTCCACGACGCCGCCGCGTACCAACGCGAGGTCGGCGTAGTAATCGGTGATCCCCTCGCTGACCCAGAGCCAGGGGGTCGGCTGGGGCTGCTCGTACTCGTAGGGAACCATGTCCGCCGGCCGCATTCGCTTGACGTTCCACGCGTGGAAGATCTCGTGCGCCGTGATCGACACGAGGAGTGGCGTCCCGATCATCATCGGGTTGTAGATCCCCACGTGCGAGCTCTGGTGCTCGAGCGCGCTGCCGCCGCCGTACGAGGAGTCGAAGATGGTCATCACCGAGTAGGTGTCCCAGGGTGTTTCCTGGAACACCGCCGCCATGGCCGGAATCGCCTTCCCGACCTGCTCCTCGAACGCGGCCCGGGTTGCACCCTGGAGGATCCCCGCCGGGTAGCTCGCGAACCGGGTGACCTTGCCCTCGACCATTGTGCTGTCGAGGTCGAAGTGCCCCACGAAGAACGGCATGTCCACCAAATCGTGGTAGTTCCGCTCGGTCCAGGTGAGCGCCGGCCCCGCGGGCCTCATGCTGGTCGCCACCAGCCAGCCGGGTTGTGTCGTCACGGCCACGGTGGCGGGGAAATCGAAGCCCCGACCCTCCGCGTACGGGAACACGTTCGTCCCGTTGAAGAGGAGGAAGTCCGGCCGGGACCACGACATCGCGTTGTCGAGGGTGTCCGCCAGATAGTCGAACCGCACCGTGACCCGCCCGCGGCCGGCGGGCTGGATCCGCCAGGTGTCGGGGTCGCTCTTGTCCCAGCGCAGCGCGCGGTCGCCGGCGCTCGCCGAGAAGCCCGAAATCCAGCGCGCGAAGTTGCTGATCTCGTAGGCACCCGGGGTCCATGCCGGCACCGACAGCAGCACGGGGGCCGTGCCCGCCCCCACGTCGAACGACATCGCGACCTGAATCGTCCGCCGCGCCGCGGTCGCGGAATCGAATGTGATGTCGTAACGGATGTTTGAAATGGGAGCGGAGCGGGGAGCGGCTGGTGGGGCGGCCTTTCGGGGCGGCTGCGGGCGCTGGGCGGCGGCGGTGCCGGCGCTCGCGCAGAGAAGCATCAGGGTGCTACAGACGCGGAAGCGTCCCATGGGGTCCTCGGTTGCGGCGATTACGTGCTATGGGCGGGGGAAAGCTACACCACCGGTGCGGCGGCGTCAGCCGTCGGACCGCTCCGCCGCGAGGGGGAAGGCCGGTCGGCCCGCGGGGGCCGGCGCCCCGGCCGGCGCGGCCGCGAGCTCGCCCTCCCAGCGGGCCACCACGGCGGTGGCGAGGCAGTTGCCCACGAGGTTCACCATGGTTCGGGCCATGTCCATCACCTCATCCACGCCGAGGATCACGGCCACGCCCTCGAGCGGCAGGCCGAACGCCGTGAGGGTGCCCGACAGCACCACCAGCGACGCGCGCGGCACGCCGGCGATGCCCTTACTGGTGACGAGCAGCGTGAGCATCATGAAGAGCTGCTGCCCGAGGGTCAGCTCCACGCCCGCGGCCTGCGCCACGAAGAGGGACGCCACGCCGAGATACAGGGTGGACCCGTCGAGGTTGAACGAGTAGCCCGTGGGCATCACGAACGCGACGATCCGCCGGGGCACGCCGAACTCCACCATCCGCTGCATCGCGAGCGGCAGCGCCGCGTCGGAGGACGTCGTGGTGAAGGCGATGATGGCGGGGTCCTTCACCGTCCGGGCGAACCGACGGAGCGGAACGCGGGCGAGGAGCGCGGCCGGCACCAGGGCGAAGAGGGCGAAGACCAGGAGCGCGCCGTACAGGGTGAGGACCAGCTTGCCGAGATTGACGAGGACGCCGAGGCCGCTGTGGCTCACCGTGACGGCCATGGCGGCGCCGATGCCGATCGGGGCGAAGGCCATGACCAGGCCCACGAACTTGAACATCACTTCCATCAGCCCTTCCGAAAACCCGAGCATCATCTCCTTCGGCCGCCCCTTCACCTGGGTGAGTGCGAGCGCGAAGAGCGTGGCCCAGAAGACGACCTGGAGGACCTCCCCGTTGGCGGCGGCCTCGACGAAGCTGCGCGGGACGATGTGCTCGAGGAAGCCGCCGAAGGTGGTGGGCGCCGCGGTGGGGATCGGGGCGTGCGGGTCGGGCGGCGGGAGAACCACGCCGGCGCCCGGCCGGACCAGGTTGCCCGCGAGCAGGCCGACCGCCAGCGCGACAGCGGTCATCGCCCAGAAGTAGCCGATCGACTTGAGTGCGAGCCGCCCGATGCGCTTGAGGTCGTCGCCGTGGCCCGCGATCCCGATCACCAGCGTCCCGAAGATGATCGGCACCACGACCGATTTGATCATCCGCAGGAACACGGTGGAGAGCGGCCGGAGCTCGGCGGCGGCTCCGGGCGCGAGCCAGCCGACCAGAATGCCCGCGGTCATACCGACGAAGATCCAGCCGGTGAGGGAGACGCGGCGGAGGGCGGCTAGCATGCCGTGAGAGTGGGAGGTCCTACCGTGCTGCCCCGGCGAGGAGCGTGGCCTTGGCTTCGATGGCCGCCAGGGCGGCGGCGTAGGACGCCGAGAACTTCGCCACGCCCTCGTCCTCGAGCTCGCGGGTGACGCCCGCGATGTCGATGCCGAGGCCTGCGAGCTCGGCGAGCTGTCCGGGGGCGGCCGCGATGCCGGCGCGGATCCGCACCTCGGGCTTGCCGTGATGGCGGTAGGCGGCGAACGTCTCCGGGGGCAGCGTGTTCACGGTCCGCGGCGCGACCAGCGGCTCCACGTAGTGCACGTCGTCGTAGCGCGGGTCCTTCGTGCTCGTGGAGGCCCAGAGCGGCCGCTGGGGACGGGCGCCCCGGGCGGCGAGCGCGCTCCAGCGGGGCGTGCCGATACGCCGCTCGAACGCCTGGTACGCAAGGCAGGCGTTGGCGATCGCGATCCGGCCCCGCAGATGGGAGGCGCCGCCCGCGCGGTCGAGCAGCGGATCCACCTTGCCGTCCACCCGGCTCACGAAGAAGCTCGCCACCGACGCGATCCGGTCAACCGGCAGCCCGCTCGCCAGCCGGGCCTCGAGACCGGCCTCGTAGGCGCTCACGACCTCCTCGTATCGCTCCACCGAGAAGAGCAGGGTGACGTTGACGTTGATGCCCCCGGCGATGCAGTGCGTGACCGCCGGCAGCCCCGCGAGCGTGCCCGGGATCTTGATCATGGCATTGGGACGGTCGACGGCCCGCCAGAGGCGCTCGGCTTCGAGGATGGTCGCCGCGGTGTCGTAGGCGAGCGTCGGGGAGACTTCGATCGAGACCAGGCCGTCCCCGCCGGCCGTGCGCTCGTAGACCGGCGTGAAGAGATCGCACGCGGCCCGGACGTCCGCCACGGCGAGCGCCTCGAAGATCTCGGCCGGCGCCCGCCCCGCGCCGGCGAGGCGGCGGATCTGGTCGTCGTACTGCTCGCCGCCCGCCACCGCCTTCTCGAAGATGGTCGGGTTGGTCGTCATGCCGAGGAGCCCGTCGTCCGCGATGAGGCGGGCGAGCTCGCCCGAGGACACCAGCTCGCGGGTGATGAAGTCGTACCAGGGGCTCTGGCCCAGCCGGCCCAGGAGAACGAGCGGGTTCGCCGTCATGAGGTCGCTTTCCCGAGCAGCTGTCGGACCGCGGCCGCCGCGTGCTCCGCGGTAAAGCCGAACTCGGAGAACAGTCGCTCCGCGGGGGCGGAGGCGCCGAAGCTCTCCATCGCTATCATCACGCCGTCGTCGGTGACGTACCGTTGCCAGCCGAACGGCGAGGCCGCTTCGATCCCGGCCCGCGCGCGGACGGCGCGCGGCAGCACCGACTCGCGGTACTCCGCCGACTGCGCCTCGAACAGCTCCCACGACGGGAGCGACACCACCCGCGCCCGGATGCCCCCGCTCAGGAGCCGCTCCGCGGCCGCCAGGGCCACGTGCACCTCGGAGCCGGTGGCGATCAGAATTGCCTGGGGGCCGCCCGGCGGCTCCCACAGCACGTAGCCTCCGTGGCGCACGCCGTCGGCGGGCGCGAGCGCGACGCGGTCGAGCACGGGCAGCTTCTGCCGGGAGAACACCAGCGCCACTGGCCCGCTCCGGTGCTCGATGGCCACGCGCCACGCCTCGACCGTCTCGGTGGCGTCGGCCGGGCGCAGCACCAGCAAGCCCGGGATGGCGCGGAGCATTGCCAGCTGCTCCACCGGCTGGTGCGTCGGGCCGTCCTCGCCGAGCCCGATCGAGTCGTGCGTGCCGACGTAGATGACCGGCAGCCGCATCAGCGCGGCCAGGCGAATCGCCGGCTTCATGTAGTCGGTGAAAACCAGGAAAGTGCTGCCGAACGGGCGCACGCCGCCATGCGCGGCCATGCCGTTCATGACGGCGGCCATGCCGTGCTCGCGGATGCCCCAATGGATCTCCCGCCCCACGCTCGCGGGTCCGAGCGTCCCGGCCTGCTTGAGCTGGGTTCCGGTGCTGCCGGCCAGGTCGGCCGAGCCGCCGGCCAACTCGGGCAAAGCCGCAGCGAGCGCCGTGAGCACCTGCTGGGACGCCTGCCGGGTCGCGAGCGCGCCCTTGCCGGGTCCGATGGCGGGCAGCGCCCGGTCCCATCCTTGCGGCAACTCGCCCGCCAGCCGCCGGGCGAATTCGGCGGCGTCCGCCGGGTGCTCGGCCCGCAACCGGTCCAGCCGCTCCCGCCACGCCGCCCCGGCACGGGCGCCGGCCTCCCCCGCTGCCCGCCAGGCCTCGTAGGCCGGCTCGGGCACGTAGAAGGCGGGCTCGGTCGGCCAGCCCATGATCTCCTTGGTCCGGCGCACCTCGTCCGCCCCGAGCGGCGCGCCGTGCGCGTCCGCGCTGTCCCGCTTGGTGGGAGCCGGGTCGCCGATGTGGGTCCGCAGGATCACCAGCGTGGGGCGCGCCGTCTCGTCCCGGGCGGCCCCGAGCGCCGACGCGATCGCCTCGAGGTCGTTGCCCTCCCCGCCGACCCGCACCACGTGCCACCCATACGCCTCGAACCTGAGGCCGACGTTCTCGGAGAAGGCCAGCGAGGTCGAACCGTCGATGGTGATGCGGTTGTCGTCGTAGATGAGCGTGAGCTTGGCCAGCCGCAGGTGGCCCGCCAGCGAGGCTGCCTCGCTCGCGACCCCTTCCATGAGGTCTCCGTCGCTC
>DASWAI010000251.1:0-19510 GCA_036391215.1 Gemmatimonadales bacterium | reverse complement strand
CTGGGTCCGGAACCGGTACCAGCCGTCCGTCGGCGCCAACGGAGAAGCAAACACTGCGGGAGCCGACCCCGGATGAGGCGGGAGCCCGCTCGGCGGTTGCGCCCGCTGCTGCTGGCAGGCCTGAGCCTGCTGCTGCCCGGATGCGGCCGCCCCGCCCCTTCCCCCAAGCTCCCGGAGCCTCCGCCCGCAGCGGCGCCAGAGGCCCCACCGGCCACCCCGCAACCGGTCCAGCCCAAGACTGGCCAGGTCCCCCGCGTCATGGTATTCGCGCCGGGAGTGACCGTGACCCAGGCGCCGCCGGAGCCGGAGCGGGAACCGGAGCCGACCCTCGCCTACCCGTCCCTTCGGACGGCGTGCGATTCGGTCGAGGCGTTGGCGAAGCGGCGGCAGTTCCCGGTCGCTCGGAAGGACGGCGTGCCGGTGGACTTCGGGTTCGGCGGCCCACCGCGCACCGGCTGCGAGCTCAAAGCGACCGGCAGGTTCGCTCCGACCGGGCCCCCGGATTCCACCGGCCTCGTCAAGGACGAGCCCTCGACGCTCGTGGACGGCTTCAAGGAAGCAGGTTGGGCCTACATGGCGCAGTACCAGGCCGACGGGCCGGACGGCGAGGCCGAGGGATGGCGGACCAAGGAGACGACCTGCGTGGTGCGGTGGAGCTGGGACGGCGGCGATGACAGCGACTCTACCTACGTGCCCTCGGATGACTGGGATCTGGTCATCAGCTGCGCGCCGTGGGTGCCGGAGGACTCGCCGCGCGACTGAGGCCCGTTGTCCGGCGCTACTGCTTGACCCAGGTGGGCCGGAGATCGCGGGTGACGTTGGCCGCCAGCTCGCCCAGCATCTGGTCGTAGGCGTCGTTCGGATCCCGCACCGAGACGGACGGAAGCCGGTCCCCGATGGCGACGCGCCCCACGGTCCGGCTGGTCGCGGCGCTCGAGCGCCACAGCGTCCCGCCGGTCCGGGTGGAGAGAAGCTGCACGCTCAGCTCGGCGGCGACCGACGCCTTGACGTTCAGGTTGGCGGGCCCTGACAGGCGCGCGCTCGGCTTGACGTTCGACATCTTCAGATATCCCAGGAACACCGCCGGCACGCCCTTCTCCCGGCCGAGCGCCTGTGCCACCGCCGAGGGATCGGCACCCGCGGGCAGCGTCCGGAGCACGGAGTCCGCATTGCCCAGCTCCATGACCTCGATGCCCGACTGGCTCCGGAGCAGCGCTTCGGCGAAGCGCTGGGTCGCGAGCGTCGAGAGCGAGCCGTTCGCCTGCTCGGCGGAGAAGGTCACCAACGCGACGCGGCCGTACGGCTGGAGGTCGAGCCGGGGCGGGACCTGCGCGTAGTGGGCGGCGCAGGCGGAGAGGGCCAGCGCCGCGCAAAGCGCCAGCGCGGATTGCATTCGGACAGGCCGATTTGCACGCTTTCCGGGCATTCAGGCGGCACCTGTTGAGGGTCGCACCCCCGGAAAGCAAGAGGTACGCCACGCAGCCCCTTCCCAAGACCGGTCCCGGCTCCCATCGTAGACTCACCACGTCTCACGCACCCAGTAGCTGGAGGGTCGCATGCCGGGAGCATTCGAGCTCAAACAGACCAACAACGGTCAGTTCATGTTCAACCTCAAGGCCGGGAACGGGGAGATCATTCTGACCAGTCAGGCCTACAAGACCAAGGCCGGCGCCGAGGAGGGCATCGCTGCAGTGCGGGCGAACGCACCGCTGGATGCGCGCTACGAGCGGCGCAAGGCGACGGACGGCGAGCACTATTTCGTGCTCAAGGCGGAGAACGACCAGGTGATCGGCCGGAGCGAGCTGTACGCCTCGGCGTCGGCAGTGGAGAACGGCGTCGCCTCGGTGCAGCGGAACGCGCCGGACGCGGCGACCAGGGACCTCTCGGCCGGACTGGCGGGCGCGCACTAGCCTCCCCGAACCATCACTCTTTGCCAGAGGAGTTTCCGATGAGATTCCCGAGAGTTGCAGCGATGGCGGGCATGACCCTCGCCCTCGTCACGCTCGCGGCGGGGACCGCGCGGGCGCAGGACCCCGTCAAGGTCGCCCCGAAGAACTTCAAGGTCCTGCTCGAGAACGAGCAGGTGCGGGTGCTCGACTTCCGCAGCGCGGCCGGTCAGAAGATCCCCCTGCACTCCCATCCGGCCTACATCAGCTACAGCATCTCCGGCTCGGGGAAGACGAAGTTCACCTCGGCGGACGGGAAGACCACGGAACAGCCGAACAACCCGGCCGGCGCCACCTGGCACGAGGCCGAGACGCACGCGAGCGAGTACCTTGGGCCGGGCGCCACGCACGTCCTGTTGGTGGAGCTGAAGGGGAAGTAGAGGCTCGCGGAACGGGGGCGTACCGTCACCAATTCTTCATGCCCCCTTCAGGATAGGGTCGCTAGGCTCCGTCCCTCATGGACGGGCTCTTCGATCGGGACGCGACCGCGGCCCTCATCCAATCCGGCAAGCGGCTCCTCCTCGCGGGAGACGAGGCGCTCCTGGCCTCGCTCCCGCGGGGCAACTGGATCGGCGGCACGATCCCCTACTTCATGGGGCGGGACGGCGGTCTTCGCTCCACCGAGCACGTCTACGCCGCCGAGCTGCCCGCCGGCGCCGCCGAGGGCGTGTACCGCTACGGTCCCAGGGGCCTGCCCCACATCGCGCGGCACCACCCTGGTCACGGCTTCACGGTCCTGCTTCTCCCCGCGCTCAGCGCGGTCCACACCACATTCGCCGAGAACGTCGCCCGCTACCCCGGCGTCTTCGACCGGCCGCTCGTGGGATGGATCGCCGGCGTCGCGCTCGAGGACGTGGGCAAGGTGGCGCCCAAGGTCTTCGACGGCACGACCGGCGAGCGCACGGCGGACCAGGGCGTGGCGATGCACGTGGTGCTGCCGCCGGGCCAGCGCGCGTCGGTGGACGTCGTCAACCTCTTCACCCCGGGCGACGGCGACGCGATCGTGTTCCCGGAGGGCGGCTTCAGGGCGACCACCGCCCTGGTGAACGGCAGGCCGGCGAACTTGGCGGCCTATCTGGCCGACCTGAAGGTGGACACCGCCCTGCCGCTGGTGACCGACCGGGACGGCGCCATGGTCAACGTGAGCTTCCAGTCGGTCGATCCGGTCGCGGGGCTCGTGCGCTTCTTGGCCCCGGTCCTCCCCGGCGCGGAGTACCGACTCGCGGCTCCGGTGCGGGACTTCGCCCAGCGTTTCGCCGACCGATTCCAGCCCCCGGCGCCGGAGATCACCTTCGGCTGCCACGGCATCCTCAACTACGTCTACGCGCGCCTGGAGGGCCGGAAGCTCGGCCGGCTGCTCGGGCCGATGGCGTTCGGCCAGGTCGCGTACACGCTGCTCAACCAGAGCGCCGTGTGCCTCTCGATCGTGGAGGCCGGTCTGAGCCTCTGACGCGACCGAGCGGAGCCCCGCTCGGCGTCGGCAATGAAGAAACCCTCACAAGCGGGCCGGGCGCTGGGCGTGATCGGCGCGGTTTTGATTCTGTCGGACGGAACCGTCAAGCGATATCTTGACGAGGTAGGGCCCAACCGAGGACGGAACCATGTGTCTTGCCATACCGGGCAGGATCGTCGAGCTGGTCGAGGACCTGCCGCACCTCGCCATGGTCGAGGTGACCGGCGTCCGCCGCCGCGTGGATCTCGGCCTCCTCCAGGACGACATGCCGGGGCCGGGTGACTGGGTCCTCATCCACGTCGGCTTCGCCATGAGCCGGATCAGCGAGAGCGGCGCCGAGGAGCAGATGCGGACGCTCCGGATGCTGGGCGAGGACCACGCGGCCATGGAGGAGGTACGGGGCTACGGTCTCGCCCCGGAGGAGTAAGCCATGCGATTCGTGGACGAGTTCCGCGATCCGGAGATCATCACCCGCACCTGCGAGGAGATCCGCCGGCTCGCGGACCCCGGGCGGCACTACCGGATCATGGAGGTCTGCGGCGGCCACACCCACGCGATCTACCGCTTCGGGCTCAAGGACGTGCTCCCGCCGAACCTCGAGTTCATCCACGGTCCGGGCTGCCCGGTCTGCGTGCTGCCGATGGGGCGGATCGACGACGGGCTCGAGCTGGCCAAACAGGACGGGGTGATCTTCGCCGCGTTCGGCGACATGATGCGGGTCCCCGGCGCCCACGGGAGCCCGCTCGAGCGGAAGGCCGCAGGCATGGACGTCCGCATCGTCTACTCCCCGTCGGACGCCCTCAAGCTCGCCCGCGCCAATCCCGACAAGCACGTGATGTTCTTCGCGATCGGCTTCGAGACCACGGCGCCGTCCACGGCGCTCACGCTGATGCGGGCCAAGGCGGAAGGGGTGCGGAACTTCTCGGTGTTCTGCAACCACGTCACCATCATCCCCGCCCTCCGCGCCATCCTCGACTCGCCCGACATGCGGCTGGACGCCTTCGTCGGCCCGGGCCACGTCTCCACCGTCATCGGCTGCCGGCCGTACGAGTGGATCGCGCGGGACGAGGGCCGGCCAATCGTGGTGTCCGGCTTCGAGCCGCTCGACCTGCTCCAGTCGGTCGTCATGCTGCTCCGCCAGATGCAGGACGGGAGGGCGGAGGTCGAGAACCAGTACGCCCGCGTGGTCCCGTGGGAGGGGAACCGGGCGGCCCTCGCCGCCATGGCCGAAGTGTTCGAGCTCCGCCCCTTCTTCGAGTGGCGCGGCCTCGGCTTCATCTCCCAGTCGGCGCTCCGGATCCGCGACGCGTACGCGGACTGGGACGCCGAGCGGATCTTCGACGTGCCCGGTGTCCGGGTGACCGACCCCAAGGCCGCGCAGTGCGGCGAAGTCCTCAAGGGGGTGCTGAAGCCGGTCCAGTGCAAGCTCTTCGGCCGCGAGTGCACGCCCGAGCACCCCGTGGGCGCCCTGATGGTATCCTCGGAAGGCTCATGCGCAGCGTACTACAACTACGAGCATCGCAAGGCAGTCGCGGCGAGCCTGGCCCCGGTCTGAGCGGCGGCGCGGCGGCCGACGGCTCACCGGTCATCCGGTTCCGCGAGCCCCAGATCGAGATGGCCCACGGGGCCGGCGGGAAGGCGACCCGCCGCCTGATTGACGGCCTGTTCGCCCCGCTCCTGCTGGACGGGGCCCGGTTGGCCGACGCCGCCGGGATCGAGGTGGACGGCACCCGCATCGCCGTCACCACCGACGGCTTCGTGGTCACGCCCGTCACCTTTCCCGGCGGGTCCATCGGCGAGCTGGCGGTGAACGGCACGGTGAACGATCTCGCCGTCTCCGGCGCCAAGGCCGTGGCCCTGCTCGCCACCTTCGTGCTCGAGGCCGGCCTCCCGGCCGACGTGCTCGAGGCCGAGGTGCGCGCCATGGCGAACGCCGCCCGCGCGGCCGGCGTCCCGATCGTGGGCGGCGACACCAAGGTGGTCGAGCACGGCAAGACCGACCGCATGTACATCACGACCACGGGCATCGGCCGCATGCTGCCGGGCGTCGTGATCGACCCCGCGTCCGTCGCCGTGGGAGACCGGATCCTGCTGTCCGGTCCGATCGGCGACCACGGCATCACCATCCTGCTCGCGCGGGGCGAGCTGGACCTCGAGGCGCAACTTCGCTCCGACACCCGGTCGGTCTTTCCGCTGGTCGCGGCCCTGGCCGGCGCGGCCGCGCCGGGGCTCCGCTGGATGCGCGACCCGACCCGCGGCGGCGTCGCCACCTCGCTCAACGAGCTGGCGCTCGACTGCGGGCTCTCGATCCACATCGCCGAGGAGCGGATCCCCGTCCGCGACGAAGTGCGCGGCGCCTGCGAGCTGCTCGGCCTGGACCCGCTCCATATCGCCAACGAAGGCCAGTTCCTCGCGGTGGTGGCCGCCGGGCACGCCGAGCAGGCGCTCGCGGCCGTGCGCGCGGTTCCGGGGGGCGAGGAGGCCGTGCTGATCGGGGAGGTCCGGGCCGAGCCCGCCGCGGCGGTGCTGGTCACCACCCGCTACGGCGGCACCCGGATCGTGGACATGCTGGTGGGCGATCCCCTGCCCCGGATCTGCTGAGCGCAGCGATGACCATCGCGTCCGCGCTCTCCGCCCGGGTCGAGCAGCGCCTCCTCCGGCGCAACGAGCTGTTCGAGGCCTTCTTCGCCCGGGAGGCGCGGCGCCTCGCCGAAGCGTGCCGGGAGATGTCCGATCGCTTCCTCGCGGGCGGCCGGCTCCTGGCCTTCGGCCGGGGGCCGTACGCCACCGACGCGCAGCACGTCTCGGTGGAGTTCGTGCATCCCGTCATCGTGGGGAAGCGGGCGCTTCCCGCGCTCGATCTGTCGCTCTTGTTCGGGCCGTGGCTCGCGGCCCTCGTCCGGCCCGAGGACATGGTGATGGGCTTCGGACCGCCGGAGGGCGACGCAGAGGTGGACGCCGCGCTGGCCACGGCCCGCGGCCGCCGGGCCATGACCTTCGCGCTGCCGGGGCGGGAGGGCTCCTACGCGGTCGAGGCCGCGACGGACGACCCGTTCATGCACCAGGAGCTGGTGGAGATTCTCTACCACACGCTCTGGGAAACGGTGCACGTCTTCTTCGAGCACCGCGAGCTGGGCCACGAGGTCGGCGACGCCGGCTTCCTCTACCCCTTCCTGGGCCGGGGCAAGCAGGACGCGGCCGACCTCGTGGGCGAGGCGGCCGCCTCCATCAGGATGAAGGTCGCGGACGACGCGGCGCTCCGGACCCGGGTGGCGGAAGAGGAAGCGGACGCCATCGGCGAGGCGGTGCTGGCCCTGCACGAACGGCTCGCCCAGGGCGGCAAGCTCATCCTCTTCGGCAACGGCGGCTCGGCCACCGACGCGAACGACTGGGCGATCGACTGCGTCGCCCCGCCGGCCGGCTGGCGCCCGGTCGCCGCCGTATCGCTCTCGCTCGAGCCGGCCAACATCTCCGCGATCGCCAACGACGTCGGCACCGACGTCATCTTCCTCCGCCAGCTCATCGCCCAGGCGCGGCCCGGCGACGTGGCGATCGCCATCTCCACCAGCGGCGGCTCGCGCAACGTGATGGCGGCGCTGGAGGAGGCGCGGAAGCGCGACCTGCTCACCGTGGCGCTGCTCGGCTACGACGGGGGCGAGATCGTGCGCCGCGGCCTGGCCGACGTGGCGGTGGTGGTGCGCTCGGACTACATCCCGCGCATCCAGGAAGTGCAGGCGTCCGTCTATCACGTGATCCGCGAGAGCCTGGAGGCGGTGGCCCATGACGCGGTATGAGCTGTTCGGCACGGCGCGCTGCCCCTACACGCGGGACATGCGGGAGTGGCTGGAGCTCCGGCGCAAGGTGTTCCTGGAGTACGACGTCGAGGCCGACCCGGAGGCCCGCGACCGGCTCCGGAAGCTGGCCGGGGCCGAGCGCACGGTGCCGGTCCTGGTCGAGGACGGCAAGGTCGTCCAGGTCGGCTGGCAGGGGCGCGGGTGCGCGGTCACCCTGTAGCGCCCGCGACCAGCGCCTGCTCGGTGCGCGTCCGGGGCGTGGTCCAGGGCGTCGGCTTCCGCCCGTTCGTCTTCCGCCTCGCGCGCGCCCACACGCTCGCGGGCTGGGTGCTGAACGAGGGCGAGGGGGTCGAGATCCACGTCGAGGGCGCGGAGGACCGCGTGCGCGCCTTTCTGGCGGCGCTCGAAGCCGACGCGCCGCCGGCCGCCGCGATCAGCGCCATCGCCGTCGAGTCGCGGCCTCCCGCCGGGCTCCGCGAGTTCACCATCCGCGAAAGCCGGCGCCGCGACCGGCCCACCGCCCGCATCTCCCCCGACCTGGCCGTATGCGAGCGGTGTCTCGCCGAGCTGTTCGACCCCGCGGACCCGCGGCACGAGTACCCCTATATCAACTGCACCGACTGCGGTCCGCGCTACTCCATCGTCCTCAGCCTGCCCTACGACCGCCCCGCCACCACGATGAGCGGCTGGGCCATGGACGACTTCTGCGCGCGGGAGTACCGCGACCCCCTGAGCCGCCGGTTCCACGCGCAGCCGGTGGCCTGCCCCGCCTGCGGTCCGCAGTACCGGCTCCTGCTGGGCGATGCGACCGTCATCGGCGGCGAGGTCGTGCCCCGCGCGGCCGCGTTGCTTCGGGAGGGCAAGGTCCTGGCCGTGAAAGGGCTCGGAGGGTATCACCTGGCGTGCGACGCGCGGAACGCGGATGCCGTGCTGGCCCTGCGCGAGCGAAAGTACCGGAAGGAGAAACCGTTCGCGCTGATGGTACACGACCTCCGGCTTGCCCGGAGCCTCGCCGACCTCTCGCCGGAGGCCGAGGCGCTGCTCTCGAGCCGAGCCCGGCCCATCGTGCTCGCGCCCGCCCGGGTCGTCCTGCCCGGAGTCGCGCCCGAGAACGGCGACCTGGGGCTAATGCTGCCGTACACGCCGCTGCAGCACCTGCTCTTCGCGGCCGGCGCGCCCGACGTCCTGGTGATGACCAGCGCCAACCGCTCCAGCGAGCCCATCGCGTACGAGGACGACGAGGCGCTCGAGCATCTCTCCGGCATCGCCGACGGGTTCCTGGTGGGGGAGCGCCCCATCGCGCGCCGGGTGGAGGACTCCGTGGCCCGGAGCGGACCGCTCGGACCGGTGATCCTGCGCCGGAGCCGTGGCTACGCACCCGGCGCCGTGGCCACGCTGCCGGTTTCCCGCCCGATCCTGGCGCTCGGCGCCGACCTCAAGAACGCGATCACGCTGGTGGTGGACGGGCAGGCGTTCGCGAGCCAGCACATCGGCGACCTGGACGAGTACCGCGCCTTCCGCGCGTTCGAGGAGACCGTCCGTGACCTGCTCTCGATGTACCGCGTGCGCCGGGAGGAGCTGCTCCTCGTCAGCGATCGTCATCCGCAGTACCGCTCCGCCGGCTACGCGGCCGAGATCGGCGCGCGGGAGGTGCGGGCGGTCCAGCACCACCGCGCTCACATAGCCTCGGTGCTCGCCGAGCGGGGCGAGTGGGACCTGCGGGTGCTGGGCCTGAGCCTCGACGGCACCGGATACGGAGACGACGGGACCATCTGGGGCGGCGAGCTGTTCGCCGGGAGCGTGATCCAGGGGTTCGACCGCATCGCCTCCCTCAGGCCGGCCTCGCTCGTGGGCGGCGACGCGGCGGCGCAGCACCCGGTGCAGGCGGCAGCGGGGTTCCTCGACCAGGTGGACGGCCTGCCGGACCTGGGCGCGGCGCCGTTCCACTTCCCCGAGCGCTTCCGGGACTCGCTCCGGCTCGCGTCGGGCGGGGTCCGGGTCTTCCGAACGACGTCCACAGGCCGCCTGTTCGACGCGGCCGCCGCGCTGGCCGGATTCACCCGCCCGGTCACCTTCGAGGGCCAGGCAGCCATCTGGCTGGAGCAGCTGGCGCGCGGGGCGCCGGCCGCGGAGCCCTATCCTTTCCCGTTCGATGGGACCCAGCTCGATTTCCGCCCGCTGCTCCTGGCTCTGGCCCGGGACCGGGCGCGGGGCCGCGACCCGGCGGAGTGCGCGCGGGCGTTCCATGCCGGCGTCGCGCGCGGGCTCGCGCGCGCCGCGGTGGCGCTCTGCCGCGCGGGCGGGCTCGGCACGGTCGTGGCATCCGGCGGGGTGTTCCAGAACCAGCTCCTGCTCGGGGACCTCGCCGCGCGCCTCGGTGCCGAGGGGCTATCGGTCTGGACCAATCACGCCGTCCCGCCCAACGACGGCGGCGTGAGCCTGGGCCAGGCGGCACTGGCCGGTCTCGGCCCGGCCGAGGCGGTCTGATATGCACGAGCTGTCCATCGCGCTCGGCATCGTGGAGGCTGCCCGGGAAGAGGCGGAGCGGCACCCTGGCCGCGTGAGCGCCGTGCACCTCCGGGTCGGCGCCTTGTCGGGCGTGGCGCCGGAGGCCTTGCTGTCGTCGTACGAGATCGCCTGCGCGGACACTCCGCTCGAGGGGTCGCGCCTGCTGATCGAGGAGGTGCCGGTCGTCGTCTACTGCCCCACCTGCGACGGCCCCCGCACGTTGAGCTCGGTGCAATGGTTCTGCTGCTCGGAGTGCGGCACCCCCACGCCGGACGTCCGCCAAGGCAAGGAGCTGGAGCTGGTGGCCCTGGAGATCGAGCAATGAGTCGAGAGCCGCGGCTGGTCGAGGTGCGGAGAAATATCCTCAAGCAGAACGACGTCGTCGCGCGGGAGCTGCGCGAAGGGTTCGGCCGGGCCGGCGTCTTCGTGGTGAGCATGGTGTCGAGCCCCGGCGCCGGGAAGACGGCGCTGCTCGAGCGCACGCTCGCGCTGCTCCACCCCCGGCACCGGGTGGCGGCCCTGGTCGGGGATCTGGCCACGGAGAACGACGCCGCCCGCCTGGCCCGGAGCGGCGCGCCGGTCCGCCAGATCACCACCGGCACCACCTGCCACCTCGAGGCCGCGATGATCCGGACCGGGCTCGAGGGCTGGGCGCCGGACCAGCTCGATTTCCTCTTCATCGAGAACGTGGGCAACCTGGTGTGCCCCGCGTCCTACGATCTCGGCGAGAACCTCCGGTTCGTCCTGATGTCGGTCACCGAGGGCGAGGACAAGCCGCTCAAGTACCCCACCATCTTCAACAGCGCGGACGTCGCGGTGATCACCAAGGTGGATCTGGCGGAGGCGGTGGAGTTCGACTGGGAGACCGCGACCCGGAACATTCAGGCGGTGCGGCCCGGCATGGAGACGCTGCGGGTATCCTCGAAGACTGGCGCCGGCCTCCCGGAGTACGTGGCTTCGCTGGAGGCGCGGCTGGCCGAGCTTCGGGGAGCGGCGGTATGACCGGACTGCTCGCCGTCCTGGCGCTGGGCTTCTTCCTCGGCATGCGCCACGCCACCGACCCCGACCACGTGATCGCGGTCACCACCATCGTGGCCCGGCACCGGACCGCGAGAGGCGCCGCGCTGATCGGCGCGGTCTGGGGCGTCGGCCACACGCTCACGATTCTCGTGGTCGGCGGCGGCATCATCCTCTTCAGCTGGGTCATTCCCGGGCGGCTCGGCCTCTCCATGGAGCTGGCCGTGGGCGTGATGCTGATCGTGCTGGGCATTGCCAACCTGCGGGATGTGCTCCGGCTGGTTCGGCGAAGCGCCGCCACCGCGCCGGAGGCGGCGTCCGGGCACCTCCACTCGCATCCCCACAGCCACGGCGACTACGTCCACTCCCACGCCCACGGGCACGAGCCGGAGTCCCACCCACACCAGCCGGAGCAGACCCCCGTCGGCTGGCTCGACCGGCATTTCGGCGGGCTCGGCCTCTACCAGCTGGTCCGCCCCCTCGTGGTCGGCGTCGTGCACGGACTCGCCGGCTCGGCGGCGGTCGCGCTCCTGGTCCTGGCCACCATCAGCAACCCCAAGTGGGCGGTGCTCTACCTCCTGATCTTCGGGATTGGAACAATCGTTGGGATGATGCTCATCACCGTTGCCATCGCGCTGCCCTTTGCCCTGAGCCCCAAGCAGTCCCGCTTCGCCGGCAGGCTCCGGCTCGCGTCCGGTCTCGTGAGCGTGGCGTTCGGACTCCTGCTGACGTACCAGATCGGGATCGTGCACGGGCTGTTCACCGGCCACCCGCACTGGACGCCGCAGTAGCCTCGCCCCTTCCGCAACCGGCCTTCGACCCACACTTTCGCGGTGCACTGAAGCGGCGGCGGGTGACGTCAGTCCTGCCCCGCGCCGGAAATTCCCCTGGAGGCCGGTATGCCACTCTACCTCTGGCAAGCGTCGTACACCGCGGAAGGCACCAAAGGGCTCATCAAGGACGGCGGCTCCAAGCGCCGGGACTTCATCAAGCAGATGACCGAGCGCCTCGGCGGCAAGCTGCACGCGTTCTACTACTCCTTCGGCGACTCCGACGTGGTGGGCATCACGGAGTTCCCGGACGAGGCGAGCGCGCTGGCGCTGAGCCTGGCCGTCAACTCGAGCGGGGCCGCGACGCTCCGCTCCACCCTGCTCATCGCGCCCGACGTGGTGGACGCGGCCACGAAGAAGCAGGTCGGGTACCGGCCGCCCGGCGCCTGAGCCCGGTAAGCCGACGACGGCGGGGACAACCCGTGCCGAACCAGCAGCGCGGGGTCCCCGGGTTCCCCGAGGTCAACGCCGCTTACGAGCGCTGGCTGGGAGAGCGGCTGCGGCTCATTCCCGCCGACCTGCGGAGCAAGCACGCGGCGATGGCGGAGGCAGCCTTCCCCTTCTTCAGAGGAACGTTCTTCCGCTGGGCGGAGCGCTGGCCGGTGGTCTGTCCCGGACTGCTGGATGCTCCGGAGGTCCTCGCGGTGGGTGATCTCCACGTGGAGAACTTCGGCACGTGGCGCGACCTCGAGGGCCGGCTGGTGTGGGGCGTGAACGACTACGACGAGGCCTGGCCGCTGCCGTACACGAGCGACCTGGTCCGACTCGCCACGAGCGCGCTCCTCGCGGTCGAGGAGAACCGGCTGGACCTCGAGGCGAGGACGGCGGTGGAGGCCATTCTGGAGGGCTATCGCGCCGGCGCCGAGCAGGGTTGCGCCCCGTTCGTGTTGGCCGAGCACCATCACGCCCTACATGAGATGGCAGTGGCCAGGCTCAAGGATCCCAGGAAGTTCTGGGACAAGCTGGAAGCGATGCCTACCGTGCGGGGCAAGCCGCCGCCCAACGCGCGCAGGGCACTCCGCCAGGCACTGCCGGACCCCGAGGCCACCATCCGCTACGTCCACCGGATCTCCGGGCTCGGCAGCCTCGGGCGGGAGCGCTACGTCGCGATCGCCGAGTGGCACGGCGGGAAAGTCGCGCGGGAAGCGAAGGCTCTGGCTCCCTCGGCTTGCAGTCGGACGGCGGGCCGGAGGGGGCGGAACGCCCGCGTCTACTACCAGACCCTGCTGGATCGCGCGGTCCGCTCTCCCGACCCGTTCCTCCGGGTCAAGCGCCGCTGGATCGTCCGGCGGCTCGCGCCGGACTGCTCCCGCATCGAGCTGGCTGCGCTCCCCCACGCCCGGGACGAGCTGGACCTTCTGCGCGCGATGGGCCGGGAGACTGCCAACATTCACCTGGGCAGCGCCCGCGCCAAGCCGCTGCGGGCGGATCTTGCCGCCCGTTCGCACGGCTGGCTCCTGCACGCCGCCGCTCGGATGCGGGACGACGTGCGCCGCGACTGGCGGGCCTGGCGGGCGCACCAGCGGCGGAGGACGGCCTGAAGCGCGCCCTGCGAGCCGCCGCGATCGGCGGCGCGGTGGCGCTCGCGGCGGCGGGCGCGGCCGCCGCCAACGCGTGGTGGTTCAAGCCGCTCAGCATCAACGTCTTTTACGGGCGGGTCTTTCTCCGCTATGTGCTCCGGGACCCCGAGCTGCTCACCAGCCTCGGCGTCCTGCGTCCTTACGGGATCACGTCCCCGGACGGCCGCCTCACCGATGTCTCCGACCGGCGCCTCCACGAGGACCAGGCGTTCATCCGGAGCGAGCTCGGCACGCTCCGGAGCTACGACACCACGAGGCTCTCGCCCTCCCAGCGGCTCTCGAGCGAGATCCTCGACTGGTATCTGGACGACCTGGTCCGGGGGCAGGCGTTCGCGTACCACGGTTACCCGGTCAACGCGTACGACGGCGTTCAGTCCGCGCTGCCCGAGTTCATCGCCGTCAGCCAGCCGGTCCGGAGCGCCGCGGACGCCCGGCGCTACATCCGCCGTCTCTCCGCCTTCGGCACGAAATTCGATCAGCTGCTCGAAGGCCTCCGGATCCGGGACCAGCGCGGGCTGGTCCCGCCACGCATCGTGGCGGACGAAGCACTGTCCCAGACGCGCGCCTTCGTCGCGACGCCGCCCCGCGAAAACGTGCTCTACACCGCCCTGGCGGCCAAGCTGGACTCCGCCGGCGTGGAGCCGGATGAGCGTGCGCGCCTCCTGGCCGCCGCGGAGCGCGCGATCGCCGGCACGATCTACCCGGCCTACGGCCGGCTGATTGCCGTCGAGGAGGGCCTGGCCGCCCGCGCGGGCGACGACGTGGGGGCCTGGCACCTGCCGGACGGCGACCGCTACTACGCCTGGGCGCTCCGGCACTACACCACCACCGATCTCTCGCCCGACTCGCTCCACGCCCTCGGCCTCGCGCTCGTGGGCCGGATCGAGGCGGAGATGACCCGGGTCCTCGACAGCCTGAAGGTGCCCGGCCCGGACGTCGGCAACCGGCTCCGGGCGCTGGCCGCCGACCCGCGCTTCGTCTACGCCACCGACAGCGGCGGCCGGGCCCGCTTCCTCGCCGACGCCACCCGCCTCGTCGCCGATGCCGAGCGCCGGATGCCCGCCGCCTTCGGCCGGCTGCCGCGCGCGCCGATAGTAGTGCGGCCCGTGCCGGCGTTCCGCGAGGCGGCGGCCGCCGGCGCGTACTACAGCGGCCCGTCGCTCGACGGCTCCCGGCCCGGCATCTTCTTCGTGAACCTGGCCCGGCCGCCGGCCAGCTGGCAGCTGCCGACACTGGTGTACCATGAAGCGGTGCCCGGCCACCACTTCCAGATCGCGATCGCGCAGGAGCTGTCCGGCGTCCCGATCTTCCGGACGGTGATCCCGTTCACCGCGTACATTGAGGGCTGGGGACTCTACGCCGAGCGGCTGGCGTACGAGCTGGGGCTCGACCCGGACGCCTACAGTGCGCTCGGGTACCGGGAGGCGGAGCTGCTCCGCGCCGTGCGCCTGGTCGTGGATACCGGCATCCACTGGAAGCGCTGGCCCCGCGACCGGGCGATCGCCTACATGGCCGCCCGCATGGCCGACACGGCGGACGCGCGGGCCGAGGTGGACCGCTACGTTGTGGATCCGGGACAGGCCTGCGCCTACATGGCAGGCGAGCTGACCCTGCTCGCGCTCCGCGACCGCGCCCGGCGCGAGCTGGGCCCCGCGTTCGACCTGCGGCGTTTCCACGCCGTGGTGCTGGAGAACGGGGCGATGCCGCTCTCCGTGCTCGAGCGGCAGGTGGACGCCTGGATCGCGCGGGAACGGAACCGGAGGTAAGCGTGCGCGAGATCCTCGAGCGGCAGCGGGCCGCGTTCCTCCGCGACGGGCCCCCGTCGCCCGCCGCGCGGCGGGGGGCCCTCCTCCGCCTGAAGCGGCTCCTCACCGATCATCAGCACGAGATCGCCTCCGCCGTGTCCGCCGACTTCGGCCACCGGTCGTGGCACGAGACGCTGCTCGCCGACATCTTCACCACGGTCGCCGGGATCAAGCACGCGCGGCGCCACGTCGCCGGCTGGATGAAGCCGGAGCGCCGGGCGGTGCCGCTCCATTTCCGGCCGGGGCGCGCGCGGGTCGTCTACCAGCCGCTCGGCGTCGTTGGCATCATCTCGCCCTGGAACTACCCGGTCGGCCTCGCCCTGGCGCCGCTCAGTGCCGCGCTCGCCGCCGGCAACCGGGCGATGCTCAAGCCCTCGGAATACACCCCGGCCACCTCGGCGCTCCTCGCCCGGCTCCTGGGCGAGGCCTTTCCCCCGGAGCAGGTCGCGGTCGTCACCGGCGGGCCGGACGTGGGCGCGGCGTTCTCCGCGCTCCCGTTCGACCATCTCTTCTTCACCGGGTCCGCGCCGGTCGGCCGGGCCATCCTGCGGGCCGCGAGCGAGAACCTCGTGCCCGTGACCCTCGAGCTGGGCGGCAAGTCGCCCGCGCTCGTGGGGCCGGGCTTCCCGCTCGAGCGCGCGGCCCGGAGCATCGCGCACGGCAAGCTCCTGAACGCGGGCCAGACCTGCGTCGCCCCCGACTACGCGCTCGTCCCCGAGTCCGAGGTCGAGCGCTTCGCCTCCGCGTTCGCGGCGCAGACGGCGCGGCTCTATCCCCGGCTGCTGGACAACCCCGACTACAGCTCCATCGTGAGCGCGCCGCACCGGGAGCGCCTGGTGGCGCTGGTCGAGGACGCCCGCGCCAAGGGGGCCAGGATCATCGAGATCAACCCCGCCGGCGAGGACTTCGGCCGCCAGCCGGGCCGGAAGTTCCCGCCCACGCTCCTGCTCGGCACCACCGACGACATGGTGGTCATGCAGCGCGAGATCTTCGGGCCGATTCTTCCGGTGCGGCCGTACCGGGACTTCACCGAGGCGCTCGCGTACATCAACGAGCGACCCCGGCCGCTGGCGCTGTACTATTTCGACCTGGACCGCGAGCGGCGGCGCACCGTGCTCGCCCGCACCACGTCGGGCGGCGTGAGCATCAACGACACGCTGCTCCAGTACCTGCAGGAAGACCTGCCGTTCGGGGGAATCGGATCGAGCGGGATGGGCGCCTACCACGGGCGGGAGGGGTTCCTGCTCTTCAGCCACTGCAAGGCCGTGTTCGAGCAGAGCCGGGTCAACCTGGCCGATCTGCTCCGGCCGCCCTACCGGAAGCGGGTAGCGGCACTCGTCGGCGCGCTGATGCGGTGACCCCGGCCGCCGTGCGGGGGACGACGGCGCCCGCGCCGGACCTGAGCCCGGCGCGGGTACCGGAAACCGGCCTCAGGTGGTCTTCGCGGTGAGGGCGCCCGCGACCTTGCCGGACACGAGTCCGAAGATCGCGCCGACCAGCATCGAGACGAACACCAGAATCAGGGCGTTGCCCATGCTGCCGGACATGAGCTTCTCTTTCGTCATGCTGTCGGCGGTCTGGAGCAGGTACGCGAACACCGAAGCGTAGCCGTATACGCTCGCCGGGATGCTGGAGAAGGCCTTGATGTGGGCGCCCAGGCAGAGCGCGAGCACGGTGAGGCCCACGACGATGCCGGCCCAGACCGGCAGGCCCAGCGAGTCGGCCATGGGGAACGACAGGATGATGATCGCGGCCACCCAGGCGCAGACCGCCCCGAACAGGTTGCACACGACCGTGTTCTTGAAGGCGTTGCTGTCCCCGCCGGAATGGAAGAAGCACGCCCACGCGATGAACCCGGCCCAGATGAGCAGGCCCATCTTGAGGTACAGAATTGTTGCGATCCCCCCCAGGACCCCGATGCTGACCGACAGCGCGACGAGTTGCGACATCGTGATGCCTCCCTCGTGTTGACTGAGCCGGATACGTGACGCACCACTCCCGGGCTCGGGGGGACTGGTGGCGTCGGAAACGTGTCAGGGGCAGGTTTCATGTAGCACTTGGAAGCCCGGTTGTCAAATTTTGATCCACCCCAGACCCCAGGACCCTCGATGACCCGTCGCCGGCCCCGGCCCGCCCGTCCGCCAAGTCTCCTGCTCGCGCTCCTCGTCGGGGCCGCCCCCCTGGCCGCCCAGCAGGGGCCGGACCTGGGCAGACTCGAGGACGAGGCGGTCCGCCGGACCGTCGAATACCTGCGGATCAACACCACCAATCCGCCGGGCAACGAGGTCGAGACCATGCGATTCTTCGCCCGGATTCTCGCGGACGAGGGGATCCCCTTCGACACCGCGTCCTCGGCGCCGGGGCGGGGGAACATCTGGGCCCGGCTCAAGGGAGCGGGGGGCGGACAGCCGGCGCTGGTGCTGCTGCACCACATGGACGTCGTCCCGGCCGACCGGCGCTACTGGGAGGTGGACCCTTTCTCCGCCACGGTGAAGGACGGGATGATCTACGGCCGGGGCGCGCTGGATACCAAGACCCTCGGCATCATGGAGTTGGAGGCGTTCCTCGCGCTCCACCGGATGAAGGCGCCGCTCTCCCGCGACGTCATCTTCATGGCCACGGCCGACGAGGAGGCGGGCGGCACCTACGGCGCCGGATGGGTGGTGGAGCACCACCCCGAGGCGTTCGCCGGGGCCGGCTTGATGCTGAACGAGGGCGGCGACGGCAGTGAGTCCGGGGGCCGCGAGCAGTTCGGGATCGAGGTCACCCAGAAGGTCCCGCTCTGGCTCAGGCTCGTGTCCACCGGCAAGCCGGGACACGGCGCGGACCCGCCGGTCGCCTCGCCGGTGGACCGCCTGGTGCGGGCCCTCGACCGGCTCCGCACCTACCATTTCGCGCCCCGCATCGTGCCGCCGGTGGATGTCTACTTCAAGGCGCTCGCTCCGAACGCGGCGCCGGAGTGGAAGGCGAGCTTCGCCGACATGGCCAAGGCGGTGGGCGACCCCGCCACCCTGCTCCGGCTCCAGCTGGACGAGCCGGGGCTCGCGGCGCTGACCCGCAACACCTGCTCCATCACCATCCTCAAGGGCAGCGACAAGATCAACGTCATTCCGCCCGAGGCCGAGGCGCAGCTCGACTGCCGGCTCCTCCCGGACCAGGATCCGGCCGCGTTCGTCCGCGAGCTGGAAGGGGTGATCGACGATCCCGGGATCAAGGTGACCAAGATCCTGGGCTTCACGCCCGCCGTCTCGCCCACCGACAACCCGCTCTACCAGGCGATCGTGGACGTGACCCGCCGCCACTTCCCCGACGCCGCCATCGTCCCGGCCGTCGCCACCGGGTTCACCGACAGCCACTTCTTCCGCGACCGCGGCCTCGCCTGCTACGGTTTCGCGCCCATCCTGGTCCCGGAGGCGGACGCGGGCGGGGTCCACGGCAACAACGAGCGGCTGTCGGAGGAGAACGTGCGCCGGGGGACGGCAATGCTGCTGGAGATCGTACAGGCCGTGACGAGGTAACGGATGGGCCGCCTGCTGGTTCTCTTCGTCACGGCGTTCGTGGACATGGTGGGGCTCACCATGATCCTGCCCCTCCTGCCCTATTACGCCACGCAGCTCGGCGGCAGCGCCTCGGTCGTCGGCATCCTCATCTCCGCCTTCGCCGTCGCCCAGCTCGCGGCCGCCCCGGGGTGTGGCCGGTTTTCCGACCGCTACGGCCGCCGCCCCGCCATCATCGCGGGCCTCGTCATCACCGCCGTCGCCTACGCCGTCTTCGCCTTCGCCGGGTCCGTGACGGCGCTCCTCCTCTCCCGCGTCGTCCAGGGCCTGGGCGGCGGCACGATCGGCGTGGTGCAGGCCTACGTGGCCGATGCCTCGCCGCCGGAGCGGCGCACCAAGAGTCTCGGCTGGCTCTCCGCCGTCACCAGCCTCGGCGCGGTGGCCGGACCCGCGATCGGATCGCTGCTCGTCCGGGTCGGAGGCCAGCAGGCCCCGGGACTCGCGGCGGCCGCGTTGTCGCTCGTGGTCTCGGTCTTTGCGTGGCGCTACCTCCGCGAATCACGCGAGCTTCGCGCCTCCGGCGCCTTCACGGCTGTCTCCCACACGACGGGCCGTGCCGCGATCCGGCGGGTGCTCTCCCGCTGGCACGAGCCGGCGCCGCGCCTGATCTGGATCTACGCCATCGCCATCGGCGCGTTCTACGGGACGATCCAGACCGTGCCGCTCCTGCTCCAGCGGCGGATGGGCATCACCGAAGAGAACATCGGCTGGTTCGTGATGTACCTGGGCGGAATGGGAGTGGTCGTCCGCTCCCTGATCCTCGGGCCGGCGGTGGACCGCCTCGGGGAGGCGCGGCTCTCGCGCCTGGGCCTGGTGCTGCTGGCCGGCGGGCTCGCGGCCACCGGGCTCGCCCGGGGCTGGGGGCTCCTGGCCCTCGGGTTCACGCTCATGCCGCTCGGCACCGCGTTCGTCTTCCCGTGCGTCACCGGCCTGCTCTCCCGGGTCGTGCCGAGCGGCGAGCGCGGCCTCTATATGGGCGTCCAGCACACGTTCGGGGGGATCTCGCGGGTCGCCTTCCCC
>DASWAI010000250.1:0-7423 GCA_036391215.1 Gemmatimonadales bacterium | reverse complement strand
CTCGCCCACCACGAAGACGAGGCGCGCGGGGAAGGCGAGGTACCACATCCACGGGAAGATCACCGCCAGGAATCCGATCGGGATCGGGAGAAACGGCACGTGGAACACCCGCTGCATGATCCAGTCGAGCGGGCGGAAGGTGTAGCCGAACGGGTGGATCCATTCCGCATTGATCACGTACACCGGATACACCGGCACGTTGTGCCGGGCCGCTAGGAGGACGAAGCTGGTCTGGAAGCGCTGGAGCTGGTACCGGTGATCGAACCCCTTTCCGATCCCGGGCACGCCCTCCGGGAAGTAGAGGACCCGGTCACCCCGCAGGAGCAGGCGCTCGAAGTTGTCGAACGTCACGTCCACCCCGCCGCACCGCCGCCAGAAATTCTCCATCCCGAAGGGTCGCATCCACCAGACGAACGCCAACTCGGCCTCGAAAACCGTGCGCAGCTTGCGGCGCGGGTCCATCCCGTCGTGCCGCCACAGGGTGGCGTCCAGCACGATCGCGTCGTGCGGGAGCGCGTCGCCGCTGTGGTTGGCGGCCAGGATCACCGGGCCCGACGCCGGGATCCGCTCGGCCCCGATCAGCGTCGCCCGGAAGTAGCGGTCGGCGATCGGACCGAGGACCTTGTCGACCAGCTCGCGGCAGTAGTCCGGGTCGAACGGATCGGGCGCCCGCGCGGTGGGCCCTTGGGGGTCCGGCGCCGCCCGGACCGCGGGATCGATCCCCGGGGCGACGGAGCCCATCGGCTCACCCTCCCCGCCTGATCGCCAGGAAGAAGGCGATCGTGAACAGCGCCGCTCCCGCCGGCCACGGCCCCCCCGCGGCGATCAGGACCGCCCCCGCCACGAGGCAGAACCCGGCGATGAGCGTGCCCCGGAGCCCCGCGAACGGGCTCTCCCTGGGGCGCCTGGTGGACCGCTCCAGCACCCGCAGGCCTTCGGTGACGAGCATGGGCATCTTGATCAGCGCGTCCACCAGGTCCGGCGCGCCGCGGAGCTCCTCCTCGAGGATGCGCACGGGGCTGAACTGGCGGATGAAGACGCTCCGGATGTGGCGCCGCGACACGGTGGCCACGTCGAGGCCCGGCAGCAGGATGTGGCCCACGCCCTCGTAGGTGATGAGCGCCTTCACCATGAGCACCAGCTCGACGGGGAAGTACATGCCGAACCGGGCGCTCCGGGACAACGACTCGAGAAAGAGCTGCGCCAAGGAGAAGCCCTCGAACGTGGCCGCCCGGCGCCACCGCGCGGAGATCTCGATGACCTCGCGCCGGAACCCGGCCGGATCGGCGCCCCGTCCCGCCTGCGCCACCGCCGTGAGGTATCGCGCCGCGTTCTCCGCGTCGCCGGTCACGAGCGAGTAGTAGTAGTACAGCAGGGTCCGCTTGAGCTCTCCGTCGAGCCGGCCCACCATCCCGAGGTCGATGAAGCCGACCCTCGTGTCGGGCAGGACGACGAGATTGCCGGGGTGCAGGTCGGCGTGGAAGAACCCATCCTGGTAGATCATCCGGATGATGGCTTCGGCCCCGAGGTCCACCAGCCGCTCGCGTGCCTCGGCCGGCAGGGCCTGGGCCTCCGGGGAGTCGGGCCGGAGCCCGTCGAAGTACTCCATGCAGAGCACGGAGGCCCCGCTGTACTCCGGGTAGACCGCCGGGAAGACGATGTCCGGCGTGTCCCGGAAGTTGGCGGCGAAGGTGCGGGCGTTGTCCGCCTCCCGCCGCATGTCCACCTCGCGCAGCGTGTAGTCGACGAACTCGTTGATGATCCGGCGCGGCTGATAACGCGGGAACACGAGGTGGAGCGCGCGCCCCAGGATCCGGAGCAGGAACGCGTCCCGCGAAAGCGTCTCGCGGATCCCGGGCTTGACCACCTTGATCACCACGGAGTCGCCCTCGATCGTCGTCGCCTTGTGGATCTGCGCGATGGAGGCGGACCCGAGCGGCTCGGGGTCCACCCAGGCGAACATCTCCTGGATGGGCCGGCCCAGGTCGCGGACGATCAGCTCGAGGAACACGGGGAACGGCACGACCGGGAGCTGGCTGAGCAGGTGCTTCAGCTCGTCGGTGACCGGCCGGGGGAGGATGTCTTCCCGGAGGCTGAGGATCTGGCCGAGCTTGATGTAGGTCGGCCCGAGCAGCTCGAGCCGCCGGCGGAGCTGGAACGCGAACGACTCGTCCGCCAGGTCCTTCCGGAGGAAGGGCCGGGTGATGGCCGCCACGACCGTCGCGAGCAGGAACCGCAGCCCGCCGGTGCGCCCCTCCGCCCGCCGGGCCCGCACCCACGCCCCCACGCCGCCCAGCAGGAGGCCCAGCAGGTGCCGGTTGGCGGTCATGGCGCGGCGCACCAGACTCGGCGCCGGCTGTGCCGTCAGGTACTCGAACCCGGCGCGGGAGCGCCGGGCCCGCTTGGGCTCGGGCGTGGCGGACCGGGGGCGGGTCATCGTGGCCACTCCGGCACCCTCCGGCGCCTCAGCGCTTCCGGCCGTAGGCCTCGTGTGCCGAGACCCATTCGAGCGACGAGATCGCGGCGGCCAGCGAGATCTCGCCGGCGAGCACGGTGCCCGCGACGATCTCGGCCAGCTTGTTGACCTTTCCCTTGCCGTAGCAGCCGAGCACTTCGAGGCACTCCCGCTGGGTGGCGAGGCCGGTGCCGCCGCCGTGGGTCGCGACGATGAGGGAGGGGATCGTGATCGACATGTAGTAGTCGCCGGCCGGCGTGACCTCCGAATAGAGGGTCGCCGCCGAGCTCTCGGCGACGTTGGCCACGTCCTGCCCGGTCGCGATGAACATGGCGGTGATCGCGTTGGCCGAATGCAGGCCGTTGTTCGTCGCCCCGGCCAGCATCGCGCCGACGTTGGCCACGCCGCCGTGGTACTGCAGCATCTCGGGCTCGACCCGGAGCTGCTCCTGGAGCGCCGAGCGCAGGAATACCGCCTCGGCGGTGACCCGCTTCCCCCGGGTCCGCATGAGGTTCACGTACGAGGCCTTCTTGTCGGTCGCGAAGTTGGACTCGAGGTAGAACTTCCGCACCCCGGGGGCGTGGTCGACGATCCATCCGCAGGCCGCGAACGTGGCCCGACCGACCATGTTCTGTCCGCCCGCGTCCCCGGTCGTGTAGTTGAAGCGCAGGTAGGCGAACTTGTGGGCCAGATAGGTGTCGATGTAGATCAGCTTCGCCACGTGCGACGTCGCCTCCGCCTCGCGCCGGATCTCCTCGATGTGCTCCTGGACCCAGGCGCGGAAGTAGCGGGCCCCGCGGGCGGAATCGAAGATGAAGACTGGGGCGCGCTGCATGCAGTCGTCTACCACCGTGCAGGTGGCTCCGCCGGAGAGGTTGAGCACCTTCATCCCGCGGTTGTACGACGCGACCAGTGACCCTTCGGACGTGGCGAGTGGGATCATGAACTCGCCGACCGCGTGCTCGCCGTTGATGCGAACCGGCCCCGCAAAGCCGAGCGGGATCTGGGCCACGCCCGTGAAGTTCTCGATGTTGCCCTTGGTGATCGCGGGGTCGAACGAGTAGTGGGAAACGTGCGTCAGGCGCGCACCGGAGAATGTTTCCACGTAGTGCTGCCGGGTCGTCGCCATCTCCGTGCTGTAATCCCGCTCGCCGCTGCGATCGTAGGGAACGCCCGGCTCCCGGGCCCCCGGCGCTGCAATCGCGTCCTTGGCGCTGATCTCCAGCGAGCCGAACGGCTGCGTTTCCACCCGGACCTCGATCTCGTGCGGTCCCTGTGGCAGCGGCGCGGTGAGCGCCCGGATCTCCGCCACCTGCCGGAGACCGAATGGCGCGGGCCGCTCCTTGGTCACGTCGCTCGCCCGGACGACGCCATGGTCGCCCAGCGACAGCATGATCGAGTCGAGCGGGATTTCCGATCCGTCCACACGCGCCCCGACGATCCGGGTCAGGGTTGCGTCGCTCAGACGGTTCTTGAGGCGGAAATGGAAGCCGCCGTCGTCGTTCGCGAGAGAGCCCGCCGTGTACAGTTTGCGGAGGAGAAGCGAGGGAACTGACACCGGGACCACCGTGTGAGGGACCGATCCCAACGTAGCCCGGCGATTATGAAGAAAGGCGCCTGCCCTTCATGAATTGACTCTTCGTCCCCGCTGGGCCACGAGATCGCGGATGAACCGGCGGATCAGAGCCGCGACGTTGCGGGCGCGCTCGATGGGGAGACCGTGGGACGCGCCGCGGACGACCTGGAGCCGCGCGTGGGGCAAGCGCTTGGCCATGCTCATGGAGTCTCTTGCGGGAGCGATCCGGTCCCGGCCTCCGGCCAGGATCAGGGCAGGGGTGTGAATCTCGGGAAGGTGCTGGGTGAGCGAGGGCCGGAAGGAGACCGCCCGGAGGGCCTGCACCAGGCCTTTCCGGGACATCGCGCTGATCTCGCCGCGCCACTGCTCCACGACCTCGGGGTAGGCGCGCTGGAAGGTCCGCCCGAACGTCCTGTCCGCTGCGTCCGCCGTCACCCAGTCGGGAGCGCCGACGGCGGTGACCAGCGCGGCGAGCGCGGTGATCTGCACCCGGCGGACGGGCGCTTCCGCGGCGGCGGTCGTGCAGATCAGAACTAGTCCCCGCAGGCGGTCCGGGTGGGCCAGGGCGAAATGGAGTGCGCCCATTCCTCCCATGCTGTAACCGGCGACCACCGCCCGCTCGATTCCGAGCGCGTCGAGCACGCGCCGGTAGTCCTCGCCGACATCCGTGACGGTCCAGTTGTCCGCCGGCACGCCGCTCCGGCCGTGCGCGCGCAGGTCAACGGTGATCAGCCGGTAGTAGGGACTCAGCGCCCGGGTGAGGCCGGCGAACATCCGGCCGGTGCACCACATCCCGTGGCCGAGAATGACGGGCTCGCCCTCGCCCGCGTCGGTGACGAACAGCTTGATGTCGCCGGCCTTGACCCAGCGCTCGACCGGGGCTGTGCTTCGCGGGCTCATTGGACGGGGCGGCCCCGGCCCCGTTCAGTGCGCGGGGGGGGGCGGCGCGCTCGGGCCTCCGGGCCCGTTCGGCGCCGCAGGGCCCCCGGCCTCCTCGGCGGCGGTCACCCGCCGCGCGAAGTCCTGCCAGAACTGCTCGGTGAGCCTCCTGGCCGTGCCTTCGAGCAGTCGCGCGCCCACGCTGGCGACGGTGCCGCTCACGTCGGTGTCGGCGGTCCAGTTGAGTCGCACGAGACCGACCGTGGCCTCCTCCAGGTGGACCGCTGCGACCACGTCCACGTTCGAGCCCGGCGCCTTGCCCCGCGCCCGGAGCTTGGCGCGCTCCGGCTGGATCACCTCGAACAGCTCCACGTGGAGGGTGAACCGGAGCTTGACCGAGCCCACGCCGAACGCGGAGATGACCCGGTACTGGGTCGCGTCGATGGTCTCGACCGACTCGACGCCCGGCGCGGACCCCGCCACGAACTGCGGGTCCATGAGCCGGGTCCAGACGTGCTCGCGGGTGGCGCTGATCTCGGGGGCGCCGGTGAACTGGAGTCGCATCGCCGGGTCTCTACCGCGCCCGCTCGAGCGCCCGGGTGAGCGCGTCCCGCACCGCCACGGTCACCAGGTGCCGGCGATAGGGCGCCGGCGCGTGGATGTCCCCCTGGATCTCGAGTCCTTCGAGCGCCGCCGCGGCCACGCCGGCCACCGCCTGGGCCTCGCCCTTCGTGCCCACCAGCTGCTCGGCGGCCTTGACCGTCGGGGCGACGTCGGCCAGCCCGGTCAGCGCCACGAAGGCGTGGTTCACCGTCCTCCGGGTGCGGGCCACGACCGCCGCCGCGGCGACGAGCGAGTACCCCGACGCCGCCTGGTCGAAGCTGACGTAGGCGGTGCCTGCATGCCGGGGCAGCGGCGGGAGGACGATCTCCATCAGCAGCTCGTCGTCCGCCAGCGCGGTGGAGAACGGGGCCTGGAAGAATTCGCGAGCGGGCACGGAGCGCTTGCCCTTCTTGGAGCGCAGGGTGAAGCTCGCGCCCAGCGCCACCATCACCGCCGGCATGTCCGAGGCCGGGTCGGCGTGGGCGAGGCCCCCGCCGATGGTGCCGCGGTTCCGCACCTGCACGTCGCCGATGCCTTCGGTGACCTCCGCGAGGATGGGAAACCGCTCCCGCAGGAGCTCCGACTCGAGGACCTCGCGGTACGTCGTGAGCGCGCCGATCCGCGCGCCCCGCCGGTGCTCGGCGACGCCCTTGAGCTCGCTCAGATGGCCGATGTCGATCAGCCGGGCGGGCTGCGCCAGGCGGAACCGCATCATCGGAATCAGGCTGTGCCCGCCGGCGAGGACCTTGGTCCCCTCGCCGCCGGCGAGCGCGGTGAGCGCGTCGCGCAGCGACGCCGCCCGGGTGTATTCGAAGCTCGCCGGGATCACTGGAGGCCTCCCTTCGCCTGCTGGATCGCGGCCCAGACGCGGGCCGGCGTGAGCGGCTTGTCGATGTGCCGGATCCCGAGCGGCGCGAGCGCGTCGCAGACCGCGCTCACGAGACAGGCCGCAGACGGAATGGTCCCGGCCTCGCCGACCCCCTTCACCCCGAGCGGATTCACCGGCGACGGGGTCACGGTGTGCGCGGTCTCGATGTGCGGCATCTGGCTTGCCTTGGGCACGGCGTAGTCCATCATCGTGCCGGTCACGAGCTGCCCGTCGTCGTCGTAGACGACGATCTCCTGCAGCGCCTCACCCAGGCCCTGGATGACGCCTCCGTGCACCTGGCCGTCCACGATCATGGGATTGATCTGGCGGCCGCAGTCGTCCACCGCGATATAGCGGAGGATCTGCACCTTGCCCGTCTCCGGGTTCACCTCGACCGTGCAGATGTGCGTCCCGAACGGGTAGACGAAGTTGCTCGGGTCGAAGAACGCGCTGGCCTCGAGTCCGGGCTCCACCCCCTCCGGCATGTTCCAGGCGATGTTCGCCATGAGCGCCACTTCGGCGAAGGTCTTGCCGGTCCCCGGCGAGCCCCGCACCACGAACTTGCCGTCCTTCCACTCGAGATCGGCCTCGTTCGCCTCCATCAGGTGGGCGGCGATCTTCTTCGCCTTGTCCTTGACCCGGCGGGCGGCGGTCACCACCGCCGACCCGCCCACCGCCGTCGTCCGGCTGCCGTACGTGCCCCACCCCTGGGGCGTGGCTTCGGTGTCGCCGTGGACGATCTCCACGTTCTCGACCGGGTAGCCGAACTCGTCCGCCACGATCTGGGCGAAGGTCGTCTCCTCTCCCTGGCCGTGGGGCGACACGCCCACGTAGACCCGCACCACGCCGGTGGGGTAGACCCGCACGATGGCGGACTCGTACTGCCCGCCGCCGAACCCGATCGCGCCGGCCACCTGCGAGGGGCCGCTGCCGCAGATCTCGACGTAGGGCGTGATCCCCACGCCCAGGTAGCGCCCCTGCTTCCGCGCCTTCTCCTGGTCGGCGCGAAACGCCTTGTAGTCGAGCAGGCCGAGGGCCTTGT
>DASWAI010000249.1:0-28481 GCA_036391215.1 Gemmatimonadales bacterium | reverse complement strand
CCATGGTTTTTTCCACTTTCGGGTTCGTGAAGATCGTCGATGTTTCTCCATATTCAATTAATGTTCCCATATACATAAACGCTGTATTGTCAGACACACGAGCCGCTTGCTGCATGTTGTGAGTGACGATGACGATCGTGTAGTCCTTCTTCAGCTCGAACATCAGCTCCTCGACCCGCTGGGTGGAGATGGGGTCGAGGGCGGAGCAGGGTTCGTCCATGAGGAGCACCTCCGGCTGATTGCCGAGCGCCCGGGCGATGCAGAGCCGCTGCTGCTGGCCGCCGGACAGGCCGGGGCCGGGCGTGTCGAGGCGGTCCTTCACCTCGTCCCACAGCGCCGCCCGCCGGAGGCACCGCTCCACCACGTCGGGCAGGTCCCGGCGCGGCACCAGCCGGTTGAGCGTCGGCCCGTAGGCGACGTTGTCGTAGATCGACATGGGGAACGGGTTTGGTCGCTGGAACACCATGCCGACCCGCTGCCGCAGGGCCACGAGATCGGTGCTCGGGCCGAACACCGAGAGCCCCTCGACCTTGATGTCGCCCTCGTGCCGGGCCTCGGGGATCAGGTCGTTGAGCCGGTTCACCGAGCGGAGGAAGGTGGACTTGCCGCAGCCGGACGGGCCGATGATGGCCGTGACCGCCTTCCTCGGGATGGTGAAGTCGAGGCCGTGCAGGATCTGCCGCTTGCCATACCGGAACTTGAAGCCCTGGACCTCGATGGCGGGGGTCCCGATCGCCTCGGGCCGGGCCGCGCCCCTGGGAGCGAGGGTCGGTCGGGGGGCTGCGGTGAAGGGAGTGTGTGCGTGCACGGTGGTCATCCGAACCGTCCGGTGATGTACGCTTCCGTCTGCTCGCTGCGGGGCGCCGTGAAGATCTGGCGGGTCGGGCCGCTCTCCACCATCGTGCCGAGGTAGAAGAACGAGGTCGTGTCCGATACCCGGGCCGCCTGCTGCATGTTGTGCGTGACGATCACGATGGTGTAGTCCCGCTTCAGCTCGAAGAGCAGCTCCTCGATCCGCTGGGTGCCCTGCGGGTCGAGCGACGCGGTCGGCTCGTCGAGCAGCACCACCTCGGGCGACGGCGCGATCGTCCGGGCGATGCAGAGCCGCTGCTGCTGGCCGCCGGACAAGGCCATCGCGTTCACCTTGAGACGGTCCTTCACCTCGTCCCACAGCGCGGCGTGGCGGAGCGAGCGCTCCACGATGGCACCGAGCTGGGCCCCGGACAGCCGGCCGTTGAGCCGGAGCCCGGCCGCCACGTTCTCGAAGATCGACATGGTCGGGAACGGCGTCGGCCGCTGGAACACCATCCCCACCTTCCGCCGCAGCTGCATCGCGTTCACGCCCGGATCGTAGATGTCGTGCCCGTCCAGCAGCACCCGGCCGGTGATCCAGCCGCCCTCGGACAGCTCGTGCATCCGGTTGAGCGTCCGGAGGAACGTGGACTTGCCGCAGCCCGACGGGCCGATGAGCGCGTGCACCTGGTTGGACGCGAACGACAGCGTCACGTTCCTCAGCGCCGTGGTCTTCCCGTACATGGCGGTGAGCTTGTCGGTCTCGACCCGCGCCGGGACCTCAGCCATTGGCGACGGAGCTGCGGCCGATCGCGAGGCGCGCGCCCACGCCCAGCAGCAGCACCACGAGGATCAGCACCAGCGCGGCGGCCCACGCGAAGCGGTGCCATTCTTCGTAGGGGCCGGTGGCGTACGTGAAGACGGTCAGCGGCAGCGCGGCCATCGGCTGGTTGATCTTGAAGCTCAGGTATTGGCTGCCCAGCGCCGTGAAGAGAAGGGGCGCGGTCTCGCCCGCGATCCGGGCCACGGCGAGCAGCGTTCCGGTCACGATGCCCGGTAGCGTGGTCCGCACGACCACCGACAGACTGGTCCGCCAGCGGGGATAGCCCAGGGCGAGCGCCGCCTCCCGGAGAGAGTTGGGGACAAGCTTGATCATCTCCTCGGTGGTGCGCATCACCATCGGGACCATGAGCAGCGCGAGCGCCACCGAGCCCGCCAGTGCCGAGAAGTGCTTCTGCCGGGCGACGATCCAGGTCCAGGCGAACACGCCGACCACGATCGACGGCGTTCCGTTCAGCACGTCCGCCACGAAGCGGCTGAGCCACGTGAGCCGGCTGCTCGGGTACTCCGCGCAGTAGATCCCGGCGCCGACGCCCACGGGGATGCCGATCAGGCTCGCCGTGCCCACGATGATCAGCGTACCGACGATGGCGTTGGCCACCCCGCCGCCGGTCTCGCCCGCGGGCACCGGCATCTTGGTGAAGAAATCCCAGGAGAGGCTGCTGGCTCCCTTCACCAGGAGGTGCAGGAGGATGAAGAACAGCGGCAGGACGGCGAGCACGACGGCGATCATCATCAGGCCGACCATGATGTTGCTCGCGAGGCGGCGCATCGTCCGGCGGTTCACAGCGCCTTGCTCCCCGCGCTGGAGCCGCGCGCCACGCGCCAGATCAGCAGCCGCGCTCCCGCGTTCACCAGCACGGTCAGCACGAACAGCAGGAACGCGACGTAGGTGAGCGCAGCGAAGTGGAGATCGGTCGCCGCCTCCGAGAACTCGTTGGCGATCGCCGCCGCCATCGTATAGCCGGGGGCGAAGAGCGACGCCGCGATCTCGTGCCGGTTCCCGATCAGCATCGTGACCGCCATCGTCTCGCCCAGGGCGCGCCCGAGCCCCAGGATGATCGCGCCGACGACGCCCGACCGGGCGTACGGAAGCACGGCCGTGATCACCGCTTCCCACCGGGTCGCGCCCAGCGCGAGGGCCGCCTCGCGCTGGCTGTTCGGCACCGCGAGGAGCACCTCGCGGGAGACCGACATGACGTACGGCATCACCATGATCGCGAGAATGATCCCGGCGGTCAGCATCGAGGGGCCGTAGATCGGTCCCTGGAAGATGGGCAGGAACCCGAGGACCTCGCGGAGAAAGGGGAACGCCGTCTTCCGGAGCACCGGGACCAGCACGAAGATTCCCCAGAGCCCGTAGACCACGCTCGGGATGGCCGCGAGGAGCCCGATCAGGAACGCCACCGGCTGGCGGACCACGCGCGGCGCGAACTCCGTGAGGTAGATCGCCACGCCGAGGGAGAGGGGCACGGCGATCGCCAGGGCGATGAGCGAGGAGAGCAGCGTGCCGAAGATGAGCGGGAACGCGCCGAACTGGCCAGCGACCGGATCCCACACGCTGGTCGCCACGAAGTCGAGGCCGAACTTCTGCATCGCGAGCTGCGAGCCGGTCCACAGCTCGTAGACCAGGAACCCCAGGAGAATGGGGATCAGCCCGGCGGCGCAGATCAGGACGAGGTTGAAGACCCGGTCCCCGTAGGCCGCGCCCCGGAGGGAGAGGGGAATCTTCGAGCTGCCGGCGCCGGACGATGCGTTAGCCGGGGAGGTGGCCGTGGTCATCGGGAGGGATGTTATCCGGCGCGCCCCGGGGAACGGTCACGGATCTGTAACGGGCAGGTCACGGTCCGGGCAGCGCGGCGACCCTGGTCCGGAGGATCCCGATCACGCTCGGGGGCAGGGGCGCGTAGCCCAGATCGGTCGCCGCCTGCTGCGCCTCCGGCGTCAGCATCCACGTGAGGAAGCCCTTGAGCAGCTTGGCCTTGGCGGGGTCCTGGCCGCGCGGGTGCACCAGCAGCCAGGTGAACGACGCGATCGGGTATGCATCCGCACCGGGGGCGTTGGTGACCGACACCCTGAAATCCGTGCTTGGGCCCAGCGGGGCCGAGCCGGCCGCGGCCGTGACAGCCGCGAGCGTCGGCTCCACGTATCCGCCGGCGGCATTCCGTAGCTCGGCGTACGGCAGCGAGTTGGCCGCGGCATAGACCAGCTCCACGTAGCCCAGGGCGCCCTCGGTCTGCTTCACCTGCTGGGTGACGCCCTCGTTGCCCTTGCCACCGAGGCCCACGGGCCAGTTCACGGACGTGCCCCGGCCCGGTCCCCGGGCCCACTCGGGCGAGACCTTCGAGAGGTAGTCGGTGAAGATGTAGCTCGTCCCGGAGCCGTCGGAGCGGTGCACCACCACGAGATCGGCGTCGGGCAGAGCAACGCCCGGATTGAGCGCGGCGATCTCGGGTGCGTTCCACTTGGCGATGCGGCCGAGAAAGATGGAGGCGAGGGTCGAGGCGTCGAGCTTGAGTCGCGTGGCCTTGAGGGACGGCAGGTTGTAGGTGAGCACGACGGCGCCGAGCACGGTGGGTAGGTGGACGACGTTGCCCTGGGCCTGCCGGATCTGCTCGTCCGACATGGGGCCGTCGGTCGCGCCGAAGTCCACGGTGCCCTCGATGAACTGGCGGATCCCGCCTCCCGAGCCGATCGACTGGTAGTTGATGCGGACGCCGGTCTGCTTGGCGTAGAGGTCGAACCACTTGGCGTAGATCGGGTTGGGGAACGTCGCGCCGGCGCCGGTGAGGGCCGCCCCGCCCGCGGGCCGCCCGGCACCTCCTGGGGGCGCAGGCCGCTCGCCGCCGCAGGCGGCCAGCAGAAGCGGGACGAGCGCGATGCCGCGGACGAGCGGGGCTCGGGTCATGGAAGGCTCGATCCTGAAGAGGGGCGGGGCCGGACGGCCCCGTTCAGGAGTATTCTAGCGCCCGAATCCCGGAGGGTGCAGCACCGGCCCGGCCCATCCTGAGGGAAGCGAACCGACGGCCGGACCGGCACTGCAGTAGTGCAGGGTACTGCCCTTACATCCCGGCGAGCGTCTTGCCGCCGGCCTTGAGCGTCTGGAGGCGTTCCTTGATGAGCCCGGCCACCTCAGCCGGCAGTGGTGCGTATGTCAGATCCGAAGCCATTGCCTGGGCTTCCGGGGTGATCATCCAGGCGAGGAAGTCTTTCATCGCCTTCGCTTTGGCCGGGTCCTTCATGTCCGGCCGCACCAGAAGCCAGGTGAACGATGAGATCGGATACGACGCCTGGCCGGGCGCGTTGGTGATCGACACCCGGAAGTCCGTGTTTTTTTCGAACTTGGCGCTTGCCGCCGCCTGCGTGACCGACTCAAGAGATGGCGTTACGAACGCCCCGGCTGCGTTCTTGACCTGGCCGTACGGCAGCTTGTTGGCGATGGCGTAGATCAGCTCGACGTAGCCGAGCGCGCCCTCGGTCTGCTTCACCTGCTGGGTCACGCCCTCGTTGCCCTTGCCGCCGAGGCCGACCGGCCAGTTCACGGACGTCGCCTTGCCGACCTTGTCCTTCCACTCGGCGGACACCTTGCTGAGATAGTCGGTGAAGATGTAGGACGTGCCCGACCCGTCCGACCGGTGAACCACGATGATGTCCGTGTTGGGCAGGTCGACGCCGGGGTTGAGGGCGACGAGTCGCTTGTCATTCCACTTCGTGATCTTGCCGAGGTAGATATCGGCGACTGCCGGGCCGTCGAAGTGCAGCTGCTTGTCGCCGAGCGCGGGCAGGTTCCAGGTGAGGACGACCGCGCCCATCACGGTGGGGATGTGAAGCACGTGCCCACCAACCGCCTGGAGCTGCTCCTCGGTCATCGGGCCGTCCGATGCGCCGAAATCCACGGTCCCCTCGGTGTACTGCTTGATGCCGCCGCCGGAGCCGATCGACTGGTAGTTGATCTGCACGCCGGTCTTCTTGTTGTACGCGTCGAACCACTTGGAATAGATCGGGTTCGGGAAGGTGGCGCCGGCGCCGGTGAGCGCCGTCTGCGCAGCGAGCGGCGCCGCGCAGAGTAGGGCAGCACCGATCAAAGCCGCAGGCCGATTGGCAAGCTTGCCGATCATTGCACTTCTCCTCGTTCGGATGAGCGTGTTCTGGGTCAGAATACAACCTGCATCTGGAACAGGCCCTGTGTGCGGGTCGATTGTACGGCGTTAGGGTAGACGCCTGACTGGAGCGTCAGATTGTCGATGTCGGCCAGGACCCGCAGGTTCTGGTTGACCTGGTACGAGACGCCCCCGATGATCCGGGTCTGGTGGTCATTCGTGACATTGGTGCTCGGATCCTGCATATCGAAGCGCGCGATCAATCCCACCTTGCTGTTTGGGACGTTGAGCACGCCGTAGGCGCTGTAGATGTTGCCGTCGGTCAGCACGGTGGGCGCGCCGGAGGCCGGGGGCCTGTTGGCCAGCGAGTCGCTGACCCGGGCGTACTCGGCTCCCAGGGTGAAGAGCTTGGACTTGTAGGACAACAGGCCGATGAAGCGGTTGCGCCGCCCGCCGCCGGTGGGCTGGCCGATGGCGCCGTAGCCGGTGATTCGGAGGCCGCCCACCCGGCTGTGGTCGTCGCTCTCGAGCACCCGCACCGAGACCCGCCCCTCGATATCCTTGTGCTGGTCGCCTTCGCCCTTGCTGTAGAACTCACCGTTGTACACCCCGACCTGGAAGTTCACCATGTCCAAGTTGAACTTCCCGTCGATGCCGGCGCCGAAATCGGAGGACGACAGGTATCCGGTCCCCTGCGGGTTCTTGAATCGCTCGAGGGCCATCGTGCCCTGCATCCGGTAGTCCCAGAGCGCCTCTTCCCAGTCGAGCCAGGGGGTGTGGATCTGTCCGAGCTTGAAGGTGAGGGGGCTTCCTTCGGGCGTCCAACTGGCGAAGGCGTACTTGAGGCGGAAGGCCAACGACCCGTCGGTGTTCCGGTAGATGTCCGGCGTGATGCGCGCGGCCACCCCGGAGGAGAACTTGCCGACGACGTTGATGTACGCGCGGGTCACGTCGAAGTTGTTCAGGTTGCTGTTGGTCACCGTGTCCTTGTGGAGCTGATACAGGTACTGCGCGTACCCCACTCCGCCGACCGTCACGGTCGGCGCCTGGGCGCTCGCGAGCGAGACGACCGACGCAGCCATCACCGTGCCGAGGACGACAGACCGACATGCAGCCAGACGCATGGCCTTTCCTGTTCTCCGAGAGTTGTGGCGCCGGCCGCGCCACGGGGCGTATCAGCAGCCCATAAGAGGCCCGCCGGCGGTCACGCGCGGCACATGGCGGCGTAACATCGTGGTAACGAGGGAGGGCGGGCCGGGCGTGCGCCGGCTAGGATCGGGCGGGAGCCGGGGAGGCGGGGGGGAACCAGCAGAAGACGGTCGTACCGCGGCCGCGCTCGCTCTCGGCGCCGACCCGGCCGCCGTGCGCTTCCACGAGGTGCTTCACGATGGCCAGCCCGAGGCCGGTGCCGCCCTCGTCGCGGGACCGCGCGGCGTCCACGCGGTAGAACCGCTCGAAGATGCGGGGAAGGTGCTCGGCGGCGATCCCCTGGCCGGTATCGGTCACGCCGAGCATGACGCCGCCGTCCTCGGGCCGGGTCCAGCAGGTAATCCGGCCGTCCACCGGCGTGTACCGGAGGGAGTTCTCGAGCAGGTTGGTAAGCACCTGGCGCACCGCGTCCGGGTCCGCGTCCACCGTGGGCGTGCCGGGCGCGAGCTCCAGCGCCAACTCCGGGCCGTGGGCGGCGCGGTCGCCGAGCGCGGCCCAGGCTTCCTGGGCCGCCTCGGCAACGCCCACCGGCTCCACCGCCGGCACCCACCGCCCCGACTCGATGCGCGACAGGTCGAGCAGATCGTCCACCAGGTGTTGCATGCGCCGCGCGTTGCTGAGGATGGTCGCCAGGAACCGGCGCTCGAGCGCGGGGTCGGGGCGCTCCGCGAGGATCGTCTCCGCGTAACCTGAGATCGACGTGAGCGGCGTCTTGAGCTCGTGCGACACATTGGCCACGAAGTCGCGGCGGACGGCCTCCAGGCGCCGGAGCTCGCTCACGTCGTGCAACACCAGCAGCGCGCCACCGGCTGGCAGCGGGCGCGCGTTCACGATGAGCATGCTGCCGTCGAGCTCGATCTCGCGGTTCTGCACCAGCGTGCCGTCGAGGACGGCCTCGACCACCTTGCGGGCCTCCTTGGCCCGGAAGAGCTCGGGCAGGTCGGGCAGGGCTTCCTGGGCCTCGTATCCCAGGAGGCGGCGGGCCGCCGCGTTGGCGATTGTGATCCGGCCTCGGCCGTCGGCCGCGATCACGCCCTCGGTCATGGCCTCCACCAGCGCCGCGGATTCGGCCCGCTCCCGGCGAAGCTCCTCGAACCGGTCGACGAGCTGCCGGTGCATCTGCCGGAGCGCCTGGACCAGGGCGTCGATGTCGGGGATGCCGGAGCGGGGGAAGCGGGGCAGGGACCCGGCCGCGATGGCCTGGGACGCGCCGACGAGACTGTTGAGCGGCCGAGTGATGGACCGACCGGCGACGAGCGCCAGCAGGCTGCCGATCGCCAGCGCCACGATCGCGCCGCCGGCGATCGCCGCCTGCGATCGGCGCACCGTCTCGTCCACCTGCGAGAGGCTCGCGGCCACGCGGACGACGCCCGGTCCCCCGCGCACAGAGGCGTACATCTCCCCGTCGTCGCCGCGGTGCACCACCGGCCCGGGGGCGCCCGCGAGCACCGCTTGCACGTCGGAGTCGGCGGCGAAGGTCACGATGCCGGGCCGCGCTCCCGGCGGCAGGTCGCTGTCCGCCCGGGGCCGGCCGGTGTCGTCGAGGAGCATGATGCGCACCGCGTGCTGGCCCGCGAGCCGGCGGATGGCGGCGGCGTTCGCGCTGGTGTCGTCGGGAACCGCCTCGCGGACCAGGGCCGCCTCGCGGAGCAGCCTCCGCGCGACCCCCGATTCGAGGTCGCGCCGGAGGGCGCGCTCCGCGCTCCAG
This sequence comes from Gemmatimonadales bacterium, assembly GCA_036391215.1. GTDB lineage: Bacteria > Gemmatimonadota > Gemmatimonadetes > Gemmatimonadales > GWC2-71-9 > DASQPE01. The sequence goes on along the minus strand of DASWAI010000249.1, from coordinate 19,832 downwards.
AAGAGGACGAGGATGGTGAAGAGAAGAACCAGGACGGTCCCCAGCACCAGCCGCCGGGCGAAGGTCACCGGACCCGGGTCCCCCGCTCGGTGGCGCGGAACCGGTAGCCGAAGCCCCGCACCGTCTCGATGAGCTTCCCGGCCTCGCCCAGCTTGGTCCGGAGGCGCTGCACGTGCATGTCCACCGTCCGGGTCTGGATGTCGGGCTGCGCTTCCCACACCGTCTCGAGCAGCTGCGGCCGGGTCTGGACCCGCCCGCGCCGCTCGATCAGCGTGAGCAGCAGCTTGTACTCCGTGGCCGTGAGGGTAAGCTCCTGGCCCGCGACGGTCACGCGGTGGGCCGAGCGGTCGATCGAGATCGGCCCGGCGGCGAGCGTGGACCCGGCCGAGACGGCGGGCGAGCCGAGCCGGCGGAGCACGGCCTGGACCCGGAGCGAGAGCTCCTGGGGCGAGAACGGCTTGGTGAGATAGTCGTCCGCGCCCAGGGAGAGTCCACGGATCCGGTCCGGCTCCTCCCGGCGCGCCGTGAGCAGGATGACGCCGACGTCGCGGGTTTCCTCCTGGCGCCGGAGCTCGGCCAGCACGTCGTAGCCGGACACCCCGGGGAGCATCAGATCCAGGATCACGATGTCGGGCCGTTCCTCCCGGGCCGCCTTCAGGGCCTCGGGCCCGGTCGCGGCGGTGGAGACCCGGTAGCCCGCCTTGGCGAGATGGTAGGCGACGAGCGCGGTGATGTCGGGCTCGTCGTCCACCACGAGGACGCGGTGCGGGGCGCTGGCGTCGGTCATCGGGCCTCGGTCGGCCGGGCGGCTACACCCGAACCCGGGTGTGGGAGCGGCTGCGCTCGGCGGCCCGCTGCCGCTCGGCGCGGAGGGGCTCGTCCTGCCCCAGCGCGTCCACCACGGCAGCGAGGAGGCGCCCGGACGCGTCGGGCGACCGGCGCAGACGGTAGAGCACGAACTGCGCGACGGGCGTATCCGCCACGAGGTCGGCGCGGCGGAGCACCTGGAGGTGGCGCGACACCGTAGGCTGCGGGAGGTCGAGCACCGCCTGGAGGTCGGAGACGAACAGCGGGGCCGCCGCCAGGCAGTTCACGATCCGGAGCCGGGTCGGCTCGGCGACCGCGAGCAGCAGGTCCGCGGCGGAGGGCGAGGGCGGCATATTCGCGGAGACATATATGGATGGGCGCGAATGAAAGCAAGAGGAGCCTTATATTCCCCGCATGCTCCACGCCCTGCTGCTCTCAGCGGCAGTCGCCGCGGCGCCAGCCGACACCATCCATCTCGTCCTCGTTGCCACCACCGACGTCCACGGCCACGCCACGGAGTGGGACTACGTGGCCGACCGGCCGTTCCCCGGAGGCCTCGCGCGCGCGGCCACGGTCATCGACTCGCTGCGCCGGCGCTATCCCGGCCGGGTGATCGTGGCGGACGCGGGCGACGTCATCGAGGGCGAGCCGTTCGCCGACTACTACGGCCGGGTGGCGCCGCGCGAGCCCAACCCGGTGGTCGAGGCGATGAGCCTCGTCGGCTACGACGTCGCGACGCCTGGAGAGCACGACTTCGACTTCGGGCTCGCGCCCTTCCACCGCGCCGTAGCCGCCGCGACCTTCCGCTACGTCAGCGGCAACATTCGGGGCCTGCCGGCCGATACGCTCGAGCTACCGCCCTACGTCGTAGTGACGCGCGAGGGGGTGCGGGTCGGAATCACCGGCTTCACCACGCCAGGGGTCGAGGTGTGGAGCCGGAAAGCGGTCCGCGGCCGGTTGCGCGTGGGCCCGATCGCGGAGAGCGCCGCCCGGGTGCTGTCGCAGGTCCGGCGCGAGTCGGACGTCGTGGTCGCGCTGGTCCACAGCGGCATGGACGAGGCGAGCTCCTATGACACGAGCGGCGTGGGCCCCGAGAACGCCGCCGCGGCGCTGGTCCGCCTGCCGGCACGGCCGGACCTGGTCGTGGTCGGGCACACCCATCGCTTCATCCGCGACTCCGTTCTGGACGGCGTCCATTTCGTGCAGCCCAGGCCCTACGCGCAGGGACTCGCCGTCGTGCATCTCGACGTGATCCGGGGGCCGGCGGGCGCGCGGGTCGCGCGAATCCGTGCGGAATCGGTGGACCTGGCGACGGTCCCGCCATCGGCCCGCCTCGCCGCGCGCCAGGCACCGCTCGGAACGGCGGTGCGCGAGTGGGCGAACCAGTCGCTGGGCGACTCGCGGGGCGCGATGCCGGCCGCGCTCGCGCGCGGCGAGCCCACGCCGATCATCGGCTTCATCCAGGCGGTGCAGAAGGCGCGGAGCGGGGCCGAGCTGTCCGCGACCACCGCCTTCAACCCCGGCGCCGGCTTCCCCGACGGCGACGTGCGGCGGCGCGACGTGTTCGCGCTGTACCCGGACGAAAGCACGCTGCGGGCGGTGCGGGTCTCGGGCGCGCAGCTCAAGGCGTACCTCGAGCAGAGCGCGCGGTTCTACAGGACCGATTCCCTCGGACGGGCCGCGCTCGATCCGGCGGTCTCCGGTCTCGACTACGACATGGTGTCCGGCGCAAGCTACGACATCGACCTCCGGCTCCCCCCGGGGAGCCGCATCCGGAACCTCGCGGTGCGGGGCCGGCCCGTCGGCCCGGGTGACGGCTTCACCCTGGCCGTGAGCAGCTATCGCCAGTCGGGTGGGGGCGGGTTCGCCATGCTGCGCGACGCGCCGGTCGTCTACGACCGGGACGAGAACATCCGCGATCTCCTGATGGCGGAGATCCGGGCCCGGGGCCACCTCGAGCCGAAGGACTACGCCGAGACCGGCTGGCGCATCATCCCGCCCGAGATGGCGGACCAAGTCCGGCGGCTGTTCGGCGGCGCTCCGCGGCCGGCCGCCGCCTCGGCCCCGGCGGACACGGTCCTGCTCCGGATCCTGGCGCTCGGGGATTTCCGCGGCGCGGTGACGGCGCGCGCCGCCGCGCTCAAGACCGCGGCCGACCGGGCCGCGGCGGAGTGCCGCTGTCCGACGCTCCGGGTCACGGCGGGCGACGCGCTGGAGGGGACGCCGGCGGCGGATCTCGTCGCCGGGCTCTCCTCGGTGGAGGTGCTGAACCGGTTCGGGCTCGAGGCCACCGCCCTGGGCGCCCGCGACTTCACCTGGTCGCTCGACACGCTCCGGCTCCGCATGACACAGTCCCGGTTCGCCTGGCTGGCCGCGAACCTGCGCGACTCCAGCAGCGGGCACCGGCCGGACTGGGTCGTGCCCTACCGCGTGCTCCCGGCGGGCCCGCTCCGGGTGGCGCTGATCGGCTACCTCAGTCCGTCGGCGGCGCCGCTGCTCCAGGACGCGGGCGTGCGCGGCATGGCGATCGACGGCGGCGCGGCGGGCCTGCGGGAAGCGCTCGCGGCCGCGCAGGCGGAGCGGCCCGACCTCACCGTGGTGCTCGCGGACGGCGGCGCCGGCTGCGCCGGCGGACCGTGCCCCGACGACGGGGCCGAGCTGGCCCGCCAGCTCCAGGACAGCAAGGTGGACGTGGTGGTCGCCGGCGGGGAGGGTGCGGCGACCGCGCGCATCGGCCGCATCACCGTGGTGCGGGCCCGCCCGGCCGCCGCGGAGCTCGGCGTGATCGACGTCGTGCGGACGCTGGTCGGCTCGCGGGAGATCCGGGCCCGGCTCGTCCCCGTCGATCCGGACCGGATCCCGCAGGATTCGGCCACCGCGGCGGTCGTGGCGCGGGCCCGGGCCCAGGCGGACTCGCTCGGCGGCCAGGTCGTCGCCCGGATCAAGCTGCCGCTCGGGCGGAGCGACGAGGGCGAGTCGCCGCTGGGTGACCTGGTCGCCGACGCGCAGCGGAACGCGCTGCGGGCCGATGCGAGCCTGGTGCGGACCGCCGCAATCGGCGGCGACCTGGCCGCGGGGCCCGCGACGTGGCTGCAGCTGCTGGCCCTGCACGATCCGCCCCGGCCGCTCGCCACGCTCACCGTGACCGGCGCCGTGCTCCGCCAGGCCCTGGAGCGGGTGCTGGCGAGCGGCGTGCCGAACGCCCACGTCTCCGGCCTCGTCGTCGAGTACGATCCCCGCGCCCCGGCGGGACGGCGGGTCCGCCGCGTCCGCTTCGACGACGGGCGTGACCTCAGGGACGCCGCGACCTATCGCCTCGCGGTGGCCGAGCCGCTGCCGGAGCGCCCGGAATTCGCGATGCTCGCGGGCCGGCCGGCCGCCCCCTCGAGGCTCAGCGACCTCGACGCGCTCGTCGCCTATCTCCAGCGCCTGCCTCAGCCGGTCGCGCCGCCGGAGGACATCCGCTTCAGGGAGGTGGGCCGGTGACCGCCCGGGTGTACGTCAACGAGCGCCCGGTGGACGTGGCGCCGGGCTCGTCCGCGGCCGCGGCGGTGCATGCCGCCGACGCCGAGCTGGGCGCGGCCGTCACCGCGGGGGCGGCGTATGTCACCGACGGCCGCGGTGTCCGCATCGAGCCCGACGCGCCGATCGCGGCCGGGACGATCCTTCGGGTCGTGCGCTCGGCGCGGCCGGGCCCGACGCGCGGTGGCGATGCTCACCCGTGAGCTGATCGCGCGGCTCCCGAAGACGGAGCTGCACGTGCACCTCGACGGCTCGCTCCGCCCGGCGACCATGCTCGAGCTGGCCCGGCGGGCCGGCGTCCCCCTCCCGGCGGCCGACGCGGGCGCGCTCGGCCGGGCGATGGTCGTGGACGATGCGCGGAACCTGGACGATTACCTGCGCCGGTTCGACATCACGGTCGCGCTGCTCCAGACGGCGGACGCGCTCGAGCGGGTGGCCTACGAGATGGTGGCGGACGCGGCCCGGGAGAACGTCCGGTACATGGAGGTGCGGTACTGCCCGGCGCTGAGCCGGTCCGGCGGGCTCGATCTCGACGCGGTGACCGCCGCCGAGCTCCGGGGCCTGGCGCGGGGCGAGGCCGAGTTCGGCGTCGTCTCCCGGGCGATCCACTGCTCGCTCCGGCACTTGCCGCCCGCGGTCTCGGAGGAGATCGCGCGGCACGCGGTCGAGTGGCGGGAACGCGGCGTCGTGGGGTTCGATCTCGCCGGGCCCGAGGCGACCCATCCTGCCGCGCCGCACCGGCGGGCCTTCGAGATCGCGGCGGAGGGAGGCCTGGGCGTGACCGTGCATGCGGGCGAGGCGGCGGGCGCCGCGTCCGTCGCCGAGGCGGTGCACTGCTGCCGGGCGAACCGGCTGGGGCACGGGACGCGGCTCTGGGAGGACCCGGCGCTCCAGGACTACGTGCGGGACCGCCGCATCCTGGTCGAGATCAACCTCACGAGCAATCTGCAGACCCACGTGGTCGGGCGGGCGGAGGAGCATCCCCTCCGCCGGTACCTCGACGCCGGTCTGGCCGTGGCGCTCTCCTCCGACAACTGGCTCATGAGCGGGACGACCATCACCGCCGAGCACCGGCTCGCCCACCGGGCGCAGGGCGTCACCCGCGGGGAGATGGACCGGATGATTCTCGACGGCATGGCCGCGGCGTTCCTGCCGTGGCCCGAGCGCGGGGCCCTGCTCGAGCGGACGCGGGCCGAGCTCGCGGCGATCCCGTGATGGGGCGGTTCACGGGGCTCATCGGGATCGCGCTCATCGTCGGGGTCGGGTTCGCCCTGTCCCGCGACCGCCGCGCGATCCGCTGGAGCGTGGTAGCGTGGGGACTGGGGCTCCAGCTCGTCTTCGCCCTGTTCGTTCTCAGGGTGCCGGCGGGCCAGGACCTCTTCCGCCTCCTGGGCCGCGGGGTCACCGCGCTGCTGGCCTTCTCCTATGCCGGCTCGGAGTTCGTCTTCGGCGAGCTCGGCAAGCAGCACTCGAGCCTGGGCGTGATCTTCGCGTTCCAAGTGCTGCCCGCGATCATCTTCATCTCGGCGCTCTTCGCGATCCTCTATCACCTCGGCGTCATGCAGCCCGTGGTCCGGGCTTTCGCCGCCGTGATGAGCCGGCTGATGGGGGCCAGCGGCGCCGAGAGCCTGGACGTGGCGGCGTCGATCTTCATGGGACAGGCGGAGGCGCCGCTCACGATCCGGCCGTTCCTCTCCCGGCTCACGCGCTCGGAGCTGATGACCGTCATGACCTCGGGGATGGCCCACATCTCCGGCGCGATCATGGCGGCCTACATCGCCTTCGGCGTGGAAGCACGCCACCTGCTCACCGCCGTGATCATGACGGCGCCGGGGACCATCATGATGGCCAAGCTGATGGAGCCCGAGACCGAGCGGCCGGAGACCTGGGGCACGGTGAAGCTCGACCTCCCACGCCCCGATCCGAACGTGGTCGGCGCCGCCGCGCGGGGGACCGGCGAGGGGCTCCACCTCATGCTCAACGTGATCGCCATGCTGATCGCCTTCGTCGCGCTGGTGGCCCTGGTGAACGGGCTTTTCGGGGCGATCCACGCCGTCGCGGGCTGGTTCCCGGCCGATCTCGAGACCGTGCTCGGCTGGGCGGGGAGCCCGGTCGCGTGGACCCTGGGCGTCCCCTGGAAGGATTGTCCCGCGATCGGCGGCCTCCTCGGGACCCGCGCCGTCCTGAACGAGTTCATCGCCTTCTCCCAGCTCGGGCCGCTCAAGGCCAGCCTGGACCCCCGGTCCTTCACCATCGCCTCGTACGCGCTGGCGGGATTCGCGAACATCGGCTCGGTGGGCATCCAGATCGGCGGGATCGGCGCGCTCGCCCCCGACCGGAGGGCGGACCTCGCCCGGCTGGGCTTCCGCGCCATGCTCGCCGGCACCCTCGCGAACTTCCTCTCGGCCGCGATCGCCGGCATTCTATTGTGAGCGCGGCGGACGGGATCGCGGCGGCGGCCGCCGTTCGGGACCGCCTCGGGGCTCGCCGGCCGGAGGTGGCCATCGTGCTCGGCTCCGGCCTGGGCGGGCTCACGGAGCGGATCGGCGGTGCCGCGAGGATCCACTACCGCGACATCCCGGGCTTTCCGGTCCCGACCGTCGAAGGGCACGGAGGCGAGCTGGTCGCGGGCACGCTGGCCGGACGGGCCGTGCTCGCACAAAGCGGGCGCTTCCACATCTACGAGGGGCACGACCCGGCCGTCTGCGGCCTCCCCGTCCGCGTGTTCGCCGCGCTCGGCGTCACCGTCGTGATTCTCACGAACGCCGCCGGCGGCATCCGCCGGACCTTCACTCCCGGGACGCTGATGCTCATTGCCGACCAGGTGAACCTGACCTTTCGGAATCCGCTGATCGGCGCGGCGCTGCCCGGAGAGGAGCGCTTTCCGGACATGTCGGACCCCTACGATCCGGCGCTGGGGGCGCTCGCGCACGCGGTCGCCCGCGAGCGGGGCGTGCGGCTCGAGACGGGAGTCTATGCCGGCGTGCTGGGCCCGAGCTACGAGACGCCGGCCGAGATCCGGATGCTGGAGCGCCTGGGCGCGGATGCGGTCGGGATGTCCACCGTCGCCGAGGTCATCGCGGCCCGCGCGCGGGGGCTTCGCTGTCTCGGGATCTCGACGATCACGAACCCGGCGGCCGGCATCGGCGCGGCCAGGCTGTCGCACGCGGAGGTGATGGAGGCTGCGGAGCGGGTGAACGGGGACCTCGGCGCCCTGGTGGAGGGGATCGTTGCGCGGCTCTAGCGCGGTCGGTGCGGCGTGAGCGAGGGAGCCCGGCGCGGGATGCGCACGGCACAGGTCGGCATGCTGGTGAACGCGGCGCTCGCGGCCATCAAGCTCCTCGCCGGCGTGCTGGGAAGCTCCTACGCGCTCATCGCCGACGGCGTCGAGTCCACCGCCGACATCTTCTCGTCGCTCATCGTCTGGGGCGGGCTTCGCATCGCCTCCCGCTCGGCGGACGACGACTACCCGTTCGGGTACGGCAAGGCGGAGCCGATCGCCGCCGCGGTCGTCGGCCTCATGCTCATCGCCGCCGCGATCGGGATCGCCATCGAGTCGGTCCGGGAGATCCGGGTGCCGCACCACGCGCCGGCCCCGTTCACGCTCGCCGTGCTGGTGGGCGTCGTGCTGGTCAAGGAGGTGCTCTACCGGCGCGTCTTCCGGGTCGGTGCGGACGTGGGAAGCACGGCGGTCAAGGCCGACGCCTGGCACCACCGATCCGACGCCCTCACCTCGGCCGCGGCGTTCGTCGGCATCAGCATCGCCCTGATCGGCGGCCCGGGGTGGGAGCCGGCGGACGACTGGGCGGCGCTGCTCGCGTCCACGATCATTGCCTACAACGGGATCGCGGCGCTGCGGCCGGCGGTCGCCGACCTGATGGACCGCGCGCCGGGCGAGGCGATGCTCGCGCGGGTGAGCGCGGCCGCGACGGGCGTCCATGGCGTGTGCGCCATCGAGAAGCTCAAGGTGCGGAAGGCGGGCCTCGGGTACTGGGTGGATCTCCACGTGCAGGCGGACCCCCGGCTGCCACTCGAGGAGGCGCACGTGCTGAGCGGCATGGTCAAGTCCGCCATCCGTCAGGCGGTGCCGGAGGTGGCGGGAGCGCTGATCCACATGGAGCCGTACGACAACAGCGCGTCGTGACCGGCGGCCCCGGGGCCACGGCGCCGCCGGGGGTCCCATCTCGCTCGCGGTTACTGTTCACGCTGCGCCGGCGGGGGCGGAACGGTGTGATTGAGGGGGCCTGCCCCTGAGCCGAGGCCGGGGGCTTCGGCGATGGCCCGGTGCACGAAGTCGAGCCCGTCCGCGACCGCCTGCTCGAGCGGCCGCCCCAGCGCGAGACCAGCGGTGATCGCCGCGGAGAGGGTGCAGCCGGTGCCATGCGTGGCACGCGACGGGATGCGGGTGCGGGCGAAGCGGCGGACGCCCGCCCGGGTGACGAGGACGTCGGTGAGCGCATCGCCCGGGAGGTGGCCGCCCTTCACCAGGGCCGCGGCGGCGCCCAGGCTCACGAGTGCGGCGCCGGCGCGCTCCATCGCCGCGACGTCGGTGACCGGCCGGCCGGTGAGAATCGCCGCCTCATCGAGGTTCGGGGTCACCAGCGCGGCGAGCGGCAGCAACGCGTCGCGGATCGCGCTCTCGCCCTCGGGCGTGAGCAGGCGATGCCCGGAGGTCGCCACCATCACCGGATCCACCACGAGCGGCCGCCAGGCGTTGGCCCGGATCGCGTCCGCAACGAGGCGCACGAGGGCGGCCTCGGCGAGCATGCCGGTCTTGAGCGCGGCCGGGGGCAGGTCCTCCGCCAGCGCGGCGAGCTGGGCCGCCACCAGCGCGGGCGACACGGCCTCCACCGCCCGCACGCCGAGGGTGTTCTGCGCCGTCACGGCGACGACCACCGAGGTCCCGAAGACGCCGAATTGATGGAAGGTCTTGAGGTCGGCCTGGATGCCGGCGCCCCCGCCGGAATCCGAGCCGGCGATGGTGAGTGCGATCTTCACGCGGCCGCTCGGCCGAGGACGCTGGTGCACATGGCGGGCTCCTTGCAGACGCTGATCCGGGACCTGCGACTCCGCCGCGGGCGCGAGCGCCGCGGCCTCGCGCTCGCGGAGGGCATCCGGCTCATCGAAGAGGCACTGGCCGCGGGCATCGGCTTCCGGGGTGCCGCCGTGGCCCCGGCCCTCGAAGGTACCACCCGCGGCAAGGCGCTCAAGGCGGCGCTCGAGCGGGCCGGCGTCGCGCTCGCTCCGGTGACCGACCGGGAGCTGGTGGAGCTCGCCGATACGGAGCACCCGCAGGGCGTCGTCGCGGTGATCGAGCCCCGGACCTGGGGCCTGGGCGACGTGCCCGCGGGGCCGGGCGCCGTGATCCTGGTCCTCGACGGGGTGCAGGACCCCGGCAACGTCGGCACCATCATCCGCACCGCGTTCGCCCTGGGTGGGGCGGGCGTCGCGGCGCTCAAGGGGACGGCCGAGCTGCACAACCCCAAGGTGGTGCGCGGGACCATGGGCGCGCTGTTCCGGCTGCCGTGCGTTCCGGCGACCGAAACGGAGCTGCTGGAATGGGCGGCCGCGCAGGCGGTCGAGCTCTGGGTCTCGGAAGCGCGGGGCGAGCCGGTGGGCGGGTTGGCGGGTCGCGCCGGCCCGCGCCGCCCGGCCATCGCCCTCGTGCTCGGGAGCGAGGGAGCGGGCGTGAGCGCCGCCATCGCGGCCCGGGCCCACCGCCGGGTAGGCATTCCGCTCGCGTCCGGAGCGGAGTCGCTCAACGTCGCCGTCGCGGCGGGGATCCTTCTCTACGAGGTGAAGCGTGCCGGCTGAGCTTGCGGCAGCGCGAACGCTGCTGATCCTGCTGGCCGGCGTGGTCGGCGCCGCGTTCGGCAGCTTCCTCAACGTGTGCATCCTGCGCTGGGGCGCGGAGCCCAAGCAGTCCGTGGTCCGCCCGCCGTCCCGCTGCCCCCGCTGCGGCGCCGGCGTGGCCTGGTACGACAACGTGCCGGTGCTGTCCTGGCTGGTGCTGCGCGGGCGGTGCCGGAGCTGCGGCGAGCCCATCTCGATCCAGTATCCCCTCGTCGAGCTGGCGACCGGGCTCCTCTGGGCGCTGATGGCATGGCGGTCCGGTCCGACCCTCGAGGCGCTCCGGGGCGCCGCGCTCGGAACGGTTCTCCTCGGGATCGCCTTGACCGACGCGCGGGCCTACATCATTCCGGACGAGTTCACCTGGGGCGGGCTGGCGCTCGGGCTCCTGTTCGCCCTCGCCGTCGGCGCACCGGCCCTGGGGCAGGCGCTGCTCGGCGCCGCGGTCGGCTTCGGGCTCCTCTGGGTGGTCGGGGCCGTGGGCGGCTGGGTGCTGAAGCAGGATGCGATGGGCGGCGGCGATATCAAGATGATGGCGATGGTCGGCGCCTTCCTCGGCTGGCGAGGCGTGCTGCTCACGATCTTTCTCGGCGCGCTCCTCGGCAGCCTGGTCTTCGTGCCGCTCGCGCTCGCGGGCCGGAAGCGGCTCGTGCCGTTCGGAATCTTCCTCGCCATGGGCGCCGCCGCCGCGTATCTTGTCGGCCCCGCGCTTTACGCCTGGTACCTCGCAACGATGGGGATCGCGTGACCCGCAGAACCCTTGCCGCGGCCGCCGCCGCCGTCGCGCTCTCGCTCGCCTGCCGGGGCGAGCCGGTCCGGGCCCAGCGGGACGCGGGCCTCGCGCGTCTGGTGGACAGCCTCGAGCCCGCGGTGGAGCGGGCCGCCGGGTTCCGCTTCAAGCAGACGCCTCGGTCGGCGCTCCGGACCCGCGAGCAGGTGCGCAGCTATCTCGTCGCCAAGCTGCGGCAGGAGCTTCCGCCCGAGCGCGTCCGCGGCGTGGAGGCGGCGTATCGTCTCCTCGGCATGCTGCCCGACACGCTCCAGCTCGAGCGCCTCCTGGTAGACCTGTACGGCGAGCAGGTGGCCGGGTTCTACGATCCCGACTCGACCACCTTCTTCGGCGTGGCCGGCGCGGACCCGCTCGTGCTCAGGCTCGTCCTCGCCCACGAGATGGTGCACGCGCTTCAGGGCCAGTACCTGCCCTTGGACTCGATCCTGCACGATATCCACAGCAACGATCGACTCACGGCGGCGCAGGCCGTCCTGGAGGGGCAGGCGACGCTGGTGTCGATCCGCGTGCTCACGCCCGGCCAGGACGTCACGGCGCGGCCCGAGTTCTGGGTGGCGTACCGGCAGCAGGTCATGGCGCAGCAGGGGGCCATGCCCGTCTTTGCCCACGCGCCGCTCCTGATCCGCGAGACGCTGCTGTTTCCCTATCTCGACGGCGCCGAGTTCATGCGCTGGTGGGGGACGACTCCGTTGGCGGACTCGCTTCCCCGTGGGCGGCTGATGCCGGCCTCCACCGAGCAGATCCTGCACCCCGAGCGGTACGTCGCCCGCGACCAGCCGGTGCCGCTCCGGTTCAGCTCCGGGCCGCCGCGCATGTACCAGGACGGGCTGGGCGAGATGGAGATCCAGGTGCTCGAGGCGCAGCTCCACCACGAGGCCGACGTTCCCGACGCCATGAGCCCGCTCGGCTGGGGCGGCGACCTTTACGGAGTGTACGAGACGCCCGCGGGACCGGCGATCGTCTGGTACGCGGTGTGGGACGACGCCTCCAGCGCCGACCGGTTCGCCGCCGGAGCGGGCCAGGCGCTCCGGGCCCGTGCCAGGCCCGGGTACGTCACGCGGTTCGACCGGCTCGAGGTCGGCGGCCGGCCGGCCTCCCGCCTCGTGATGGCTCCCGCGGGATGGGACCAGTGGAGCACGCTGCCGGAGGTGACCTCGGCTCCCTGATCGGTGCACCGTACGCCTTGCTCTAACTCCTTCCTGCGGTTACTCTTCTGGGCTTATGTTCGACCAGCTGTCCACCAAGCTCAATGCTGCGCTCGGGAAGCTCACGGGCCGCGGCGTCCTGACCGAGGACGCGGTCAAGGAAGGCCTTCGGGAAATCCGGCGGATCCTTCTCGAGGCCGACGTGAGCTTCGAGCTGACTCGTGAATTCCTCGAGCGGGTGCAGGCCAAGGCCGTCGGCGTCACGGCGCTCAAGGATGTGCGCCCCGGCCACCAGCTGGTCAGGATCGTGTACGAGGAGCTGGTCGCCCTGCTGGGGGAGAAGCAGGCGCCGATCGCCTTCGCCTCCGTCCCGCCCACCATCATCCTGATGGTCGGGCTCCAGGGATCGGGCAAGACGACCACGGCCGGTAAGCTCGCGAAGCGGCTCAAGCTCGAGCAGAAGGCGCCGTTCCTGGTGGCGGCCGACGTCTACCGGCCCGCCGCGCAGGACCAGCTGGCGACGCTGGCGCAGCAGGTGGACGTCGGCGTTCACACGGAGCCGGGAGCCACCGACGTCGTTGGGATCGTCCGGCGCGGCATCGAGGCCGCGGGCAGGGCGCGGGCGCGCACGGTCATCGTCGACACCGCGGGCCGGCTCCAGATCGACGACGAGATGATGGCCGAGCTCAAGAAGCTCAAGGCTGCGGTCGCCCCGCACGAGATCCTCCTCGTCGCGGATGGGATGACCGGCCAGGACGCGGTGCGGATCGCCCAGGGCTTCCACGACGCGCTCGGCATCACCGGCGTCGTCCTCACGAAGATGGACGGCGACGCCCGGGGCGGCGCGGCGCTCTCGATCTACGGGGTGACCAAGGCCCCGATCAAGTACGTCGGCGTGGGCGAGCGGCTGGATGCGCTCGAGCCGTTCCACCCCGACCGCATGGCGGGCCGGATCCTCCAGCAGGGCGACATCCTGTCCCTGGTGGAGAAGGCCCAGACGGCGGTGGACGAGAAGGAAGCCGAGCGGCTCGCCCGGAAGGTGCAGTCGAAGAAGGGCCTCGATCTCGCGGACTTCCTCGGCGCGATGAAGCAGATGCAGAAGATGGGGCCGCTCAAGAACGTGCTGGGCATGCTGCCCGGGGTGAACCCGGCCATGCTGCAGGCCGCGAAGATCGACGACAAGAAGCTCAAGCACGTCGAGGCCATCGTGCTCTCGATGACACCGAAGGAGCGGGCCGACCCGGACATCCTCACGGGACAGCGCCGGCTCCGGATCGCGAAGGGCTCGGGGCGGACGGTGCAGGAAGTCAATCAGCTGCTCGCCCAGTTCAAGCAGATGCAGAAGGTGATGAAGATCGCGGGGAAGACCGGGGGATCGTTGCCCCGTATGCCGTTCGGGCCGCGCTTCCCCCACTAACCGCTACCCGGGAACAACGAATCATGGCTACACGCATTCGCCTGCGCCGCGTCGGTCGCAAGAAGCTGCCGCTCTATCGCATCGTCGTGGCGGACAAGGAGTCCCCCCGCGACGGACGCTTCATCGCGGTGATCGGCACATACAATCCGAAGGGCGAGACGGCCGCGGCCAAGGTGCAGGTGGACGCCGAGCAGGCGCGCCACTGGCTCTCGAAGGGCGCCACGCCGAGCGACACGGTGCACGCGCTCCTCAAGCAGGTCGGAGTCCTGGCGTCGCCCTCGGCGTGACGGCGGAGGCGCCGCGCCACCTCGCGGTGGCGCGGTTCCGGCGGCCGCATGGCCTGAAGGGCGAGGTCACGATCTTCCCGCTCACCGGCGACCCCGCCGCCGTGTTCGTGCCGGGGCGGGCGCTGTGGGTGCTGGGCTTGGCGGGGCAGGTGGTCGGCGGGCCGCTCGCGATCGAGCGGAGCCGGGCCTACCACCGGGAGTGGCTGGTGAAGTTCGCGGGAGTCGAGTCGCGCGACGCGCTGGAGCCGTGGCGCGGCCGGTTCCTGGGCGTCCCGGCGGAGGAGCTGGCGCCGCCGGCGGGCGACGAGGTCTACCTCCACGAGCTGGAAGGGTTCGCCGTGCGGCTCGAGGACGGGACGGCGGTCGGGCTGGTCTCCGCGGTCTACGAGCTGCCGGGCGGGGTGACCCTGGAGGTGCAGGGGCCGAAGCGCGAGTTTCTGCTGCCGTTCAAGCGTGAGTTCGTGCGCGAGGTCGATCGGGCGGGGCGCCGGCTGGTGGTGACGCCGCCGGCCGGGCTGATCGAGGGCTGATGCTCACGATCGACGTGGTGACGCTGTTCCCCGAGGTGATCGCGCCGTTCATCTCGGCGAGCATCCCCGGCCGGGCCGTCGAGGCGGGGCTGGTACGGTTCCGCCTGGTGCAGCTCCGCGACTTCGCCCACGACCGGCATCGTACGGTGGACGACTACGCGTACGGCGGCGGGGCGGGGATGGTGCTCAAGCCGGAGCCGTTCTTCGAGGCCGTGGACAGTTTGAAGGCCGCTGGCCCACTGGGCGCCATCGTGCTCTTCTCGGCCCGCGGCCGGCCGTTCGGACACGCCGACGCGGTGCGGTTCTCGCTGGCCGAGCGGCTCACGCTGCTCTGCGGCCACTACAAGGACGTGGACCAGCGGGTCGCGGACGGGCTCGCCGCGGAGGAGCTGTCGGTCGGGGACTTCGTGCTGTCGGGAGGCGAGCCCGCGGCCATCTGTGTCCTCGACGCGGTCGTCCGGCTGCTGCCGGGCGCGCTGGGCGACCACGAATCGGCCAGCACCGACTCGCACTACGACGGGCTCCTGAGCCCGCCCAGCTACACCCGGCCGCCCGAGTACCGCGGGCTCGCCGTTCCCGAGGTGCTGCGCTCGGGCAACCACGCCGAGATCGGGGCGTGGCGGCAGGCGGAGGCGGAGCGGCTGACCCGGGAGCGGCGGCCGGACCTGTGGTCACGGTATCTTGAAGGGCAGTCGTAATTCACGAACTGCGCCGGACGGCGCGGAGGTCTTGACGATGGAGCGGTTGGCGGAAGTCGCCCGCGAGGGCTTGCGCTCGGACATCCCCGCGTTCGAGCCGGGGGACACCGTCCGGGTCATGGTGCGCGTGACCGAAGGCGAGAAGGAGCGGCTGCAGGCCTTCGAGGGGATCGTGGTCGCCAAGCGGGGCGGCGGGATCAGCGAGAACTTCACCGTCCGGAAGGTCTCGGCTGGGGTCGGCGTGGAGCGGATCTTCCCGCTCCACAGCCCGGTCATCGCGTCGGTGGAGCTGGTGCGCCGGGGCCGCGTGCGCCGGGCCAAGCTCTACTATCTGCGGCGGCTGTCGGGGAAGGCCGCCCGGATCCGGGAGAAGCGCGAGGGCTGAAGCAGTGCCGGCCCTCCCGGTGCCGACGCTGGTCCGCGAGCGGGCCGCGTGGCGTGAGGGCCGGCTCCTCGTCGGCGTGGACGAAGTCGGCCGCGGCCCACTGGCAGGACCGGTGGTGGCCGCGGCCGTCGTCTTTCCCGAGGGCTGCCGCCGCCTGCGCGGGCTGCGCGACAGCAAGCTGCTCGCCCAGGCGCGGCGCGAGCAGCTCGCGGCGGCGATCCGGGGCGTGGCCCTCGGCATCGGCGTCGGGGCCGCCTCCGTCCGGGAGATCGACCGGCTCAACATCCGGGTGGCCTCCGCGCTCGCCATGCGGCGGGCGCTGGTGCCGGTGCTGGCCCGGCTGGCCGAAATGCCCGCCTGGGTCCTGATCGACGGCCTGCCGCTGCCCGAGATCGGCCTCGCGCACGAGGCGCTGGTGGACGGCGATGCGCGGTGCCACTCGATCGCCGCCGCCGCCGTCATCGCCAAGACCGTCCGCGACGGGCTGATGCGCCGACTCGCCCCGCGCCATCCCGGCTACGGCTGGGACACCAACGTCGGCTACGCCACGGAAATCCACCAGCAGGGCCTCCGGCTCTTCGGTCCCACCCCCCACCACCGCCGCTCGTTCTCTCCCGTCGCCCAGCTGCAGCTCGATTTCAGCTGACATCGCATGGTCTTCACTGCAGAGGCACCGAGCACACGGAGAAACACACGAAGAGTTGTTCCTCGGTGTACTCCGTGTCTCTGTGGTGAGCTCTTTCACAGGGTGGGGCGTGGACTACTCGCGCTCGCCGTGCTCGCGGGTCCTGTCGCCGCCCAGACCAACGCCGAGCGGATCCTGTCCGAGGCGGATACCCGCTCCCACGACTACGACCTCGTGCACCAGCGGATCGAGGCTTGGGGATTCGACTGGGACTCGCTGGCGTTCATGGGGCGGGTCACGACCACCGCCGTCTCCCGGCGGCCCGGGCTCGACCGGATCGCGCTCGACGCCGGGCGGATGCTGGAGGTGCGGCGGGTGACCCAGGGGCGCGCGACCCTCGCCTTCGACCGGCCGGGGGATTCGCTGATCGTGCGGCTCCAGCGCCCGGCGGGCTTCGGCGACACCGTTCGCTTCGTGGTCGAGTACCGGGGCCGCGTGGCCCAGGGGCACGGCCTCTACTTCTTCCCCGCGGAGCCGGGCCGGCGGGGCCGCCAGGTGTACAGCGGCGGAGGGACCGACGGCAACCCCAACTGGTTCCCGACCTATGCCGGTCCGGAGGACAAGGAAACGTGGGACATGATCGCGACGGTCCCCGCGGACCTCACGGTCGTCTCCAACGGGCGTCTCGTGGCCGACCGGCCCACGCCGGGGCGTACGCACGCGGTGCACTGGGTCCAGGAGCGGCCCGCCTCCACCTACCTGGTCTCGCTCGTCGCCGCGCCGCTGGTCAAGCTCGCGGACCGGTGGCGAGGCGTGCCGCTGGCGTACTACGTGGCCCCGGGCGACACGGCCCGGGCCGGCGCCGTGTTCCGCATGACTCCGGACGTGCTCGAGGTGTATGCCCGCCTCACCGGCGAGCCCTTTCCCTGGGCCAAGTACGCGCAGGTCACGGTGGCCGACTACTTCGGCGGCATGGAGAACGTGACGGCCACCACAATGGCGGACTGGCTGCCCGACCGGCGGGCGGAACTCGACGCCCCGTGGTACCGCAAGGTGCTCATCCCCCACGAGGCGGCGCACAACTGGTTCGGCAACTACGTCACGACGGCCAACTGGGCGAACTATTGGCTCAACGAGGGGTTCGCGCAGTTCATGGTGGGGCAGTACTGGCGGGTGAAGCGGGGTGACGCAGCCGCCGAGGACGCCTACCTGGCGGACTACCGGGATTACCTGGAGGCCGACGGCCGGCGGCGCATGCCACTCGCCGCGCTGGGGTCGAACAACGTTTACCCCAAGGGCTCGCTCGTGCTGCGCATGCTGCGGCTCGAGCTGGGCGACCGGCGCTTCTGGGCGGCGATTCACGGCTATCTCGAGCGGAACGCCTTCGGGAGCGTCACCAGCGCCGACCTGGCCCGGGCCGTTCTCGACGCAACCGGGGAGAACCTGAGCTGGTTCTTCGATCAGTGGGTGTACGCGGCCGGCCACCCCGAATTCAGCGTTTCCGCCGCCTACGACAGCACGGCGCGCACGCTCGGCCTCGCGGTGGTCCAGACTCAGCGGGATACCCTCCCGGCCGACTCGACCGGACTGCGTTACGGCGTGCCCGAGGTCTTCCGGGGCCGGGTGACGATCCGCGTCGGGACCGATTACGGCGATGTCGTCCGCGAGCTCGATCTCCGGCAACGGGCCGAGACCCTCACGGTGGGGCCGCTCTCCGGCGTTCCCACGATGGTGGTCTTCGACGATGGGAACCGCCTGCTCAAGACCCTCTCGTTCGCCCAGCCGACCGCCTGGCTCGCCACGCAGCTCTCCCGTGACCCGGACCCGTGGAACCAGGCTTGGGCGATCAACCAGCTCGGCGGAAGGACCGCCGATACCGCGGCAGGGGTAGCGCTCGTCCGCGCTGCGTCGCACCTCGGCGACGCCACGACCCGGGCGCTCGCCGCGGAGGCGCTGGCGCGGTTCCCGGCGCCGGTGGCGCTGCTCGGCCTCGAAGCCGCGGTCCGCGACACGTCCGCCCGGGTGCGAGAGGCCGCCGTCGGCGCGCTGGCGGGCGTTGGCGGCCCCGGCGCGCTCGCCCTCGCGCGGGCGGCGTTCGCCGGGGACTCGAGCTACGCGGTCCGCGCCGCGGCGGTGGGCGCGGTCGCGGAGCTCGATTCGGCCGGCGCCCACGACGTCATCGTCACGGCGCTCGCCACACCGTCCTACCGCTCGGTGATCCAGTCGGCCGCGCTCGGCGCGGCGGTTCGAACGGACGATGCCGGGACGGTGCCGGTGCTGGAGGAGCGGCTCGGCGACCAGTCGCTCGTGGCCCTGGCACTCGCCTGGTTCGCCCAGCACGGGAGCGATGCCGCGCGCGAGGCGCTGGCCCGGCACCGGGACGACGAACGTGCGTGGGTGCGCCGTTGGGTGGCCGAGGCGTACCGCCGGAGCGGGCTCGACTGACCGGCTCCGGCCGTCGGCCGACTATTTCGATCGAGGGAAATGCAGGTTGAGGAATCCCCGCAGCGCCTGCCAGTAGCCCTCCTGCCCCGGCGCATCCTTCCATAGTGCCTTCGACCCGTGGCGGCCCTCCGCCTCGGGCACATACGACCGGCGCAGCGCGCGCGGCAAGGCGGCGAAGATCGGACGCCAGTCGTCCTCGGACCGAGGTGCGGTGATGAACACCGGCACCGTGATGGCGCGCGCGGCGTTGCGGACCAGCCTCGGCCCGCCCGGCGAGACGGGGAAGTACTCCCCGGGCGAGAACGCGACCACTCCGTCCGCGAGCCCCTTCCGCTGTCCGGCCACCACCAGCACAAGGGCCGCGGAGTACGAGCTGCCCCAGGCGATCAGCGGTCCCTTGGCGTAGTGCTCCCGGGCGTAGCGGAGGGACGCCTCGATGTCCTGCCGCGCGTCGAGCATGGTCGCCGGGCGCCCTTCCGCCTGGGCGCGCTTCGCCGTCTCGTTGGGGATGCCGTTGGTGGCGTCGCCCGCGCGCTGGTCCACGGCCATGCAGTTGAACCCCATGGCAACGAGCTTCGGCGCGATCTCGCGGTACTCGCCCCGGCTCGCCTCCGCCTGATGGAAGAGGACGATGAACGGACTGGCCGGGGGAAGCGGGGCGTAGAGGTCGGCCGTGATCGGAAGACTATCGGCCGAGGCGAAGGTGATCGTCCGCGGCGTCTGGGCGGCGGCCGGGCCGGCGGCGGCCAGGAGAGCAGCGAGTGCGGCGCGGCTCACAACCAGCCCGCGACTTCCACGAGCCAGGGCACGGCCGCGTCGGGTTCCGCGATACGGGGAACGGCCCGGATGCGCTCGATGCCCGACAGGCGGGCGATCGCGGCGCCGTTGGCCCCGGTCGACACGTCGGACACGGCGGGCGCGTTGAGGACGATGCCCGCCACCCGGATGCCGGCGAGGTCGAGCGCGCTCAGCGTGAGCAGGGTGTGGTTGATGGCCCCGAGACAGTCGCTCGCCACCACCAGCGCGGTGGCCTGGAACGCCTGGGCGAGGTCCAGGACGGTCCACTCCCAGCCGAGCGGGTTGAGGAGCCCGCCGACCCCCTCCAGCAGCAGCACGTCGGCGTTTCCGCCGAGCGACTCGATCTCCGCGGCCAGCTCGTCCAAGTCCAGGATGCCCCCCTCGAGATCGGCGGCGAGAGCCGGCGCGAGCGGGGCCCGGAAGCGGCGAAGTGCGCGGCCGGGGGCGGCCTGTCCGGTCGCGGCGGCGAGCCGCACGCCGTCCTCGGTCGCGGCAGGGTCGTCGGTGCAGCCGGTCTCGACCGCCTTCACGGC
>DASWAI010000248.1:0-23375 GCA_036391215.1 Gemmatimonadales bacterium | reverse complement strand
CCATCGTGACGAGGTCCCGCCCGCCGTAGGTCTGCCGCTTGTGGTGCTCCAGCTCGATCGTTCCGAGAATCTCGTCGCCGAACCGGATGGGATAGACGACGAGGCTCCGCACCTCGGGCATCGGCTCGGTGATCCGCTCGTCCCGGACGGTGTCCCGCACCAGGACCGGCGTCATGTCCGCGATCACCTGGCGGCGGAGCGGCTCCGCCGCCGGGGAGGGCTCCCCGCGGCCGGGGCGCCCGAAGCTCCCGCGATAAGCCAGGGCCGGCTCCGCGCCGGTCACCCGGTAGATCCGGAAGTCGCCCCAGTCGAGCAGCCGGTGGGCGAGCCGCTCGATCTGCGAGAACGACTCGCTCAGCTGCGCGTTCCCCAGCAGCGTGCTCTCGAGCTGGTGGACCTTGTTCAGGTCCTCCGCGGCGATCGCCTCCTCCAGGATCCGTTTGGTCAGGAGTCCGAGCCCGGCCAGCACCAGCAGCACCGCGAGCCATCCCGCCGGGGCGAGCAGGTGGATCGCAGCCATGATGATGATCGAGCCGATCAGGGTGAGCAGGTAGGAGATGATCTCCCACCGCAGAATCAGGATCTGCTCGGCCGGCTCGAGCTTCTCCCGCACCAGGAGGGTGAAGTAGAAGAGCGCGCGGGTCGCGAGGAAGTAGACCCCGGCGAGGGTGAACGCGGCCGGCAGGAAGTCGAGGGAGAGCTCGGTGACGCCGCTCGTCCGCAGCACGAGCAGGTAGAACCCGTACGCGGCCAGGAGCGCGAGGATCTCCCGGCCCGCGTTGATCCAGCACGCGCGCCAGGGCTTCCGCACCCAGAGCCCGTCGGCGAGCACGATCCCCGCGCCCAGCGCCAACACCACGGCCGACGCCGGCAGCGTCAGGACCCCGACGAGCGCCGGGATGCCACTCTGCGTCAGGTACGAGTACTTGCTGAGCCGCACCGGCCCGACGCGGAGCGCCACCACCATGATCGTGAAAGCGAGCACGGGCAGGAGCAGGCCGGCCCAGCGGCGGTCGAGCAGAAGCACGACCGCGCCGAGGGTCACGCCGCCCACGAAGAGCAGCTGGGCGTACCAGGCGAGGAGCCGCGGAATCCGCACCCTCACCGCCCGGCCCCCACCCCGTCGACGGCCTCCCGCAGCGACCGGAGGAAGACCATGGCGGCGGACACCCCACCCCGCCCCAGCGCGTCGACCAGGGCGCTGCCGACGACGACGCCGTCCGCGAGCTCGGCAACCGCACTCGCCTGGGCGGGGGTCGAGATGCCGAACCCGACCGCCACCGGGAGCGGCGTGGCGGCGCGGACCCGCGCGATCGTGCCGGGCAGGTCCGGCGCGAGCGCGCTGCTCGCGCCCGTGACTCCCAGCCGCGCCACGAGGTACACGAACCCCTCGGCGCCGGCCACGGCCTCGGCCAGGCGCTCCGGCCGCGTGGTGGGCGCGATCAGCCGGATCAGGTCCAGCCGGCTCGCGTGCACTGCGTCTTCGACCGTGGGGTCGGCCCCGGCCGGCAGGTCGGTCAGCAGCAGCCCGGCCACGTCCAGCGCCTCGGCGTCGCGCAGGAAGCGATCCAGGCCGTACCGCAGGATCGGGTTGAGATAGCTGAAGACCACCACCGGCCGGTCGAGCGCCGCGCGCGCGATCAGGTCGAGCGTCCCCGCGAGGGTCATCCCCTGCCGCAGGGCCTCGAAGGTCGAGCGCTGGATGGTGGGCCCGTCGGCGAGCGGGTCGCTGAAGGGGACGCCCACCTCGATGATGTCCGCTTGCAGCGCGGCGGCCCGGAGCGCTTCGCGGCTCGCGTCGACCGACGGATAGCCCGCCGTGAGGTACGGAATGAGCGCGGTCCGGCCCGCCGAGCGGAGCCGGGTCCAGGCGGCGTCGAGGCGGGACTCAGACAAAGTAGTCGCCGACCGTGAGGCCGTAGCGGGTCGGGTTGGTCACCTTCACGATGGAGCGGAGGTAGCCGCCGCCCGCATCCCGCTCGGCGAGATTCACGAGGGTACCCGGCGGCGCGATCGCGCCGCCGTCGGCGTCGATCACCAGGCGGACCATCGGCCGGTTGAGCAGCGCGCTCTCCGGATTGGGCGCGGCCACGATGCCCACCTCGAAGGTGTCGAGGATGACGCACGTGCCCACCGGGTAGATCCCGATCAGGTTGATCAGCGCCTTGACCAGGACCGTGTCGTACCCCCGCTTGGGGTTCTCCCACATCTCGCGCAGCACCTGGTCCGGCTCGATGGGCACGGTCTGGTAGCTCCGGCGGGTCGTGGCCGCGTCGAACCCGTCCGCCACCGACACGATGCGGGAGAAGATGCCCAACGCGCGGGGCCGCACGCTCCGGGGGTAGCCGGTGAGGTCCTGCTTCATGTGGTGCTCGTAGGCCACGAGGATCGAGCGGTAGGGGATCTCGTCGTACCCCCTGAGCCCGAACAGCGTGAGCGCCCCCAGCCAGGGATGGCCCTGCATGACCTTCCATTCGCCTTCGTCGAGGCCCGTCGTCTTGTTCAGGATCTCGATTGGCACGCGGGCCTTGCCCACGTCGTGCAGCAGCGCGGTCATCCCCAGGTCGTAGAGCTGCAGCTTCGAGAAGCCCAGCTTCTTCCCCAGCGCCACCGAGAAGATGCACACGTTCACCGAGTGGGTGAACGTGTACTCGTCGTAGTCCCGGATGGTCGTGAGCCCGACCAGCGAGGTCTCGTTGTTGAGCACCTGGTCCACGATCATCTGGACCGCGCGCTTCACCCGCTTGACGCTCGTGGCGCGCCCGAGGCGAATGCCCGTGATGACTTCCTTGGTGACCGCCACCCCCTGGCTGTAGGTGCGCTTCGCGACCTCCCGCGCCTCCTCCGATTCCCGGAGCCCTTCCTGCTGCGGCAGCGCGCGCTCCAGCTCGAGATGGAGCACCCCGCCTTCCGCCAGCCGCCGCTGCAGCTCCGCGAGAAGATCGTCGCCGGTGGCCCGCTCCGAGAGACTGAGCAGCAGGCTCAGAAAGATCTGCCACTCGCGGCGGTTGGTCCCCGGATGCACCCGGAGGGTGCCGATCTCGAACGCGCGGAACATCGTCAGGATGTGGCTGAACGATGCGTAGTTGTCGAGCTCGAGCCGGAGGCGGGTGGCGTTGACGAAGATGAAATCGCCCGCGAGGCGCATCTCGATGTCGCCTTCCGCCTGGATCAGCGCCTCGGCCGAGGACTCGAGATCATAGAGGGCCTTCTGGACGGTGGCGTTCTCGACCGGGTAGAGCTTGAGGCTCCGCAGCGCGGCATACAGCTCCAGCAGCAGGCCGCGGCCGGCCTGGCGGAGGCGCGCCTCCTGCGCCGCCCCGCCGTCGGGCGCGCGCGCGGCTTCCTGCGGCTGGGTCACGCGGCGGACTCGCGGAGCGCGCGGTTCACGGCGTTGCGGACGACCAGGTCCTTGTCGTCCGCGGCCTGGGCGAGGACGTCCCGGGCCTCCGGCGTCCGGATCCGGCCCAGCGCGATGGCGGCGCAGGCCCGGGTTTCCGGCGCCGCCTTGCGCTTGAGCAGTCCCTGCGGCAGCAGCATGGCGCTCAGCGTCCGGAGCGCCGAGGGACCCGCGACCGCTCCATAGGCCTCGAAGAAGGCCATCTTCTCCGTCAGATCAAGCTCCTTCACCGCCTTGCCCATCACCACCGCCTCGACCCGGCGCAGCGCGCCCTTATAGCCCCGGGCCCCGACCGCCCGCACCGCCGCCAGCCGCACGGCGCGGTCGGGATCCTCGATCGCACGATCGATGTGCGTGAGCGCGCCGGGCGAGCCGATCTTCTCCAGCGCCTGCACCACGGCAAGGCGCACGCCCGCGTCGCCGTGCGAGACGAGCTCGCCGAGGGCGGGCACCGCCTGCTGGAGCGCGAGGCGGCCGCACAGCCCGATCACCGCCGGCAGCGACTCGCCCGGCGGCTCGCGCAGGAGCCGCATCGCCTCCCCCGGGTGGCCCGTGGCGAGCCGGTCCACCGTGGCCTCGAGCAGCCCGCGGACCGCGGGGCTCGCGACCCGGGGCAGGGCGTCGATCAGCGGGCCCAGCGCGGTCGGCCGCAACTCGCGGAGCACCTCCGTCACGTCCTCGTCGCCGGGCAGGGCGGCCGCTTCGTCCAGCGACTGCACCAGCTGGACCACGATCGCCGGCTGGCTGAGCTGGACTTCGAGGTCGCGCAGCCGCGCGCGCTGCTCCTCGGTGAGCTCCGCCGCCCGCGTGCCGATGAGGCGGGTCTCCCGCATCACCCCGGCGACCGTCCGGAACTCCCCCTTGTTGAGCAGGTTGGGAAACAGCATCTCCAGGATGCCGAGAATCTCGAGCCGGATGGCCGCCTCGGTCTGCAGCTCGAGCAGGTCGAACAGCCCGTTCAGGGCCGCGTGCCGGACGTCGCGGGAGTATTCCTCTTCCACCTGCTGCGCGACGTAGTTGATCTCGGCCTCCTCAAGGAAGTAGAGCGTGGAATCGAAGTCCTCGATGTCCACGATCCCCTTCGGGCGCGGCGGCGCTTCCTCCTGCACCTGGTTGTGGCGGGCTTCCGCGCTGGCGGGGGCCTCCGCCTCGCCCCCCACCACCGCCAGCGAGCCCTCGAGCAGGTCGCCCTCGCCGAAGAAGTCGATGAAATGGTACTGGATGAACTGGAACTCCTGCTCCCAGAGCAGCGTCATCAGGTCGTCGCCCGCCTCGGCGGGAAGGAACCGGGCCTTGTTCAGCAGCTCGAGGAACTGGATCAGCTCGTGGTCCTCGGCGCCCCGGCGGATCGTGAGGACCCGCATCCCGTCCTTGAACAGCATCCAGGCCAGGCAATCGGCCTTGTTGAGCTGGCTGTAGACGACCTCTTCCTCCCAGCGGAGCTCGGTCTCGCCGACGTTGAGGACCAGCTCGTCGATCGCACCCCAGATCGGGGCGAACGCGCTCTTCGCGTTCTGCGCGGCACGCTGGTGGACCGGATTGTTGGGGAGGTACATCTGGAACGCGCGCAGGGCCTTGACCAGCGTCTGGAGCAGCTCGGCGACCTGGCTGGGAAGGAGCAGCGCGGGCGACGGCGCCCCGGCGGTCACGCGGCCCCCCCGAGCAGCGCCGCGACGTGGGCGACGTCCTTGTCCCCGCGGCCGCTCAGACAGACCAGCACGAGATCGTCCCGGCTCCAGCGGCCCGCGGCGCGGGCGACCCAGGCGAACGCATGCGCGGTCTCGAGCGCCGGGATGATGCCTTCCACCCGGCACACGCGCTGGAACGCGGCGAGCGCTTCGGCGTCGGTCGCGGACTCGTAGCGCACCCGCCCGGTGTCCCGGAGCCAGCTGTGCTCCGGGCCGACGCCGGGGTAGTCGAGCCCCGCGGACACCGAATGCGCCGGGGCCACCTGGCCGTCGGCGTCCTGGAGCAGGTAGCTCAAGCTCCCGTGGAGGACGCCGGGACGTCCGGCGCCCAGCGTGGCGCTGTGGTGCCCGCTCGCGATCCCCTCCCCCGCTGCCTCCACGCCGACCAGCTCGACCTCCCGGTCGTCGAGAAAGCCCGCGAAGATGCCCATGGCGTTGGAGCCGCCGCCCACGCAGGCGACCACCGCGCGCGGCGCCCGGCCGTAGCGCTCGAGCACTTGCGCCCGGGCCTCCCGCCCGATCACCGACTGGAAGTCGCGGACCATCCGGGGATAGGGATCCGGGCCGACGACGGAGCCGATGATGTAGTGCGTGGTCGGCACGTTCGTCACCCAGTCGCGCAGCGCTTCGTTGGTGGCGTCCTTGAGCGTCCGCGTGCCCGACTCGACCGGGACGACCGTCGCGCCGAGGAGCCGCATCCGGTACACGTTGAGCGCCTGCCGCTCTACGTCCTCGGCCCCCATGTACACCACGCAGTCGAGCCCGAAGCGCGCGCACACCGTGGCGGTGGCGACGCCGTGCTGGCCCGCGCCGGTCTCGGCGATGATCCGGCGCTTCCCCATGCGGAGCGCGAGCAGGGCCTGGCCCACCGTGTTGTTGATCTTGTGTGCGCCGGTGTGGTTCAGGTCTTCGCGCTTGAGCAGCACGCTCGCCCCGACGTCGGCGCTGAAGCGCGGCGCCTCCGACAGCGGCGTGGGCCGTCCGACGTAATCGCGCAGGATCGCCTCGAACTCGGCCCAGAACGTCGGATCGTCGCGGACGCCGTCGTAGAGCGCGGTGAGGTCATCCAGGGCGGCGATGAGCGTCTCCGGCACGTACCGGCCCCCGTAGGGCCCGAACCGGCCGCGCACGGCGCGCTCAGGCGACAGCGCTGAAGCCACGAACAGCCTCCAGGAACCGGGCCATCTTCTGCAGGTCCTTGATGCCGGGCAGGATTTCCACCCCGGAACTTACATCCACGACATCCGGCCTCACGAGCCCCACCGCGCCGGCGACCGTTTCCGGACGGAGCCCGCCGGCGAGCACCATGCGGCCGCGCATGCGCTCGCGCGCCCGGACGGCCAGCGCGAGCGGAAGCTCGACGCCCGTCCCGCCGTCCGCGCCCGACACCCGCGGCTCGATCAACAGCGCGTCGGCCCCTTCCGCGGCGGGCGCCAGCGCGTCGAGATCGCCCTCGGCCGCGAGCCGCACGACCCGCCACACGAGAAGGCCCTCGAGCCGCAGGCGCTCGGCGTCGCGGGTCGAGTACGGGCCGTGCAACTGCGCCCCGGCGAGCCCCGTCGCGTCGCGGAGCCGCCGGATCTCGTCCACCGGTTGCGCCCCGAAGACCCCCAGCACCGGCCGGCCCGCCGCGGCCGCGACGATCGCCGCTGCCTGCCCCGCCGTGACCACCCGCGGCCCGCTCGCGAACACCACGCCGAGGTAGTCGGCACCGGCCGCCACCGCGGCGGCCGCGTCCTCCGGCCGCGTGAGCCCGCAGACCTTCGCTTCAACGACCACGGCGTCGCACTCCGGCGAGCGCGGCCACCTGGGCCGCGGGGTCCGCGGCGGCCGAAAGCGCGGTGCCGACCAGCACGGCGTCGGCCCCGGCGGCGGCGGCCCGCTCCACGTCCGCCACGGACGCCATCCCGCTCTCGGCGATCGCGACCCGGTCGCAGGGCACCGACCCCAACAGGGTCCACGCCGCATCCACATCAACCCGGAACGTGTCGAGGTCGCGGCTGTTGACCCCGACGATGCGGGCGCCCGCGGCGAGGGCCGATTCCAGCTCGGCCGCGGTGTGCACTTCCACCAGCGCGTCCAGTCCCGCGGCCGCAGCGAATCCGAGGAGCGCGCGGAGCCGGCCTTCGGACAGCGCCCGAACGATGAGCAGCACCGCCGCCGCCCCGGCGGCGCGAGCCTCAAGGACCTGCGTTTCCTCGAGAATGAAGTCCTTCCGCAGTACGGGCACCCGCACCCGCGCCACCACCGCCTCGAGATCGGCGATCGAGCCGCCGAAGAACGGGCCGTCGGTGAGCACCGAGACGGCCGCGGCGCCGTGGCGCGCGTATCGCTCCGCGTGCGCCGCCGGGTCGAGATCCGCGCGGATCGAGCCGGCGGAGGGAGAGCGGCGCTTCACCTCCGCTACCAGGGCCACCCGCTCGCGCAGCAACGCGGCGCCGAACGAGGGCGGCGCCGGCGCGCGGGCGGCCGCGCGCTCGAGCTCGGCCGCTCGCGCGCGCAGAGCGGGCAGGGCGGCGCGCGTCGTGTCGAGAATCCGGGTGAGTGTGGTCGCCACCTTGCCCTTCGGCCAGTCTTCGGGTAATCTTATTCGGGCTCTATTCGGTCACAGCAGCGCACCCGGGAGACGCGGCATGCCGCTCACCAGACGCCAAAGTGAGATCCTCTCGTACCTCCAGCGCCACATCCAGGAGCACGGATACGCGCCGAGTTTCGAGGAGATCGCGGAGCAGTTCGGATTCCAGTCGCTCGCCACGGTCCACGAGCACCTCACCAACCTCGAGCGCAAGGGCTATATCCGCCGCTCCTACAACGAGAGCCGCGCCATCGAGGTGCTGCCGCCCCGCGGCACGGCGGTGGCCACCGAGGTCCCGCTCCTCGGCAAGGTCGCGGCCGGCACGCCCATCGAAGCCCTGATGCAGCAGGAAACGCTCGCGGTACCGGACGCCATGCTGCCCCGCCGCGGCCCCAACTACGCGCTCAAGGTCGTCGGCAGCTCGATGATCGACGAGCACATCATGGACGGCGACTTCGTCGTGGTCCACGGCAAGCAAACGGCCGAGAACGGGGAAATGGTCATCGCCCTGGTCAACGGCTCGGAAGCCACCGTCAAGAAGTTCTATCGCGAAGCCGGCGGCTGGATCCGGCTGCAGCCCGCCAACACCACCATGCAGCCCATGCGGTTCCAGGAGCGGGACGTGCTCATTCAGGGCGTCGTGGTCGGGATCATCCGGAAGTATTGACGGTCCTGGGCGCCGCCGTTCGCAGCCGGTCCAGGGCGGCCGCCCCGGCGCCGCTGTCCAGCGCCGCGGTCGCGCGTCGCGCCGCTTCCGCGAACGACCATCCCCCGCCCGAAACGTAGAGCGCCGCCGCGGCGTTGAGCAGCACGGCGGTCCGGGCCGCGCCGCCCTTCCCGGTCCGGAGCAAGGTTTCGATACGGGCCGCGTTCTCCGCCGGCTCGCCGCCCTCCAGCCCCTCGAGGCCGTCGGCGTCCAGCCCCACCGAGGCGGGGTCCAGCACCCACTCGCTCACCCGCCCCTCCCGGATCTCCCAGACCGCCGTGGGTCCCACCGGACTGATCTCGTCCATTCCGATGACGCCGTGCACCACCAGGGCATGCAGCGCGCCGAGCTGGCGGAGCGCGTCGGCCACGCCGGGCGCGCGCGCCGGATCCGCCACGCCGATGACCTGGCGGCGAACGCCGGCCGGATTGGCCAGCGGGCCGAGGAGGTTCATGATGGTCGTGACGCCCAGCTCCTTGCGCGTCGGGGCCACGTGCCGCATCGCCGGGTGATACCGGGGAGCGAACAGGAACACGAGCCCGACCTCGCGCAGGATCCCCGCCACCCGCTCCCGGTCCACCCCGATGTCCACGCCCAGGGCCTCGAGCACTTCCGCCGAGCCGGAGCGGGTCGTGTAGCTGCGGTTGCCGTGCTTGGCCACCGGCACGCCCGCGCCGGCCACGACGAATGCAGCGGCGGTCGAGATGTTGAGGGTGCCGACCGTGCCGCCCCCCGTCCCGCACGTGTCCACCAGCCGGTCGGCGTCCTCGGTCGCCACCCGCACCATCGCCGCCCGGAGAGCCAGGGCCGCGCCCGCGATTTCCGCCGCGGACTCGCCCCGGGCCCGGAGCCCCATGAGGAGGGCGGCGATCTGGCCGGGCGTCGCCTCGCCCCGCATCACCACGCCGAACGCGGCCGCCGCCTGATCGGCGGACAGCGACCGCCCCTCCGCCAACGTGCGGAGCGCCTCGGCCATGCCCGGGCAGTCGGTTGTCGAGGTGTGACTCACGGCGAATTTCCAGCGTCGGGAGGCGGCGGCAAGACCCCAAAAAATTGTATCCGGAAAGGTGGGCTTTTGTCAATTCTGACAAGGAGTTGCGCAACTTGCCCGGCACCCGCCGCGCGGCTAGATTCCCGCGCGATGCCAGCGACCTTTCTCGCGGTGGTGCAGTTCGACGGCAGCCGGTTTGTCGGCTGGCAGCGCCAACGCGAAGGTCGGTCGGTACAAGGCGAGTTCGAGCGGGTCCTCGCGCGGCTGGCCGGCGAGTCTGTCGCCGCTCACGCGGCCGGCCGGACCGACGCCGGCGTCCACGCCGAGGGCCTCGGCGTAAGCTTCCCCCTGCCAGACAAGTGGACCCCCGTCTCCGCGCGCCGGGCGCTCAACGCCCTCCTGCCAGCCGATTGCTGGGTCGCATCGGTGGCGCAGATGCGGCCCGGCTTCCACGCCCGCAAGAGTGCGGTCGCGCGGCGCTACCGATACGACGTCGGCACGGACGCCGCGAGCGCATCCCCGTTCCGGCGTTCCTTCGAGTGGGCGCTCGGCCGCCCGCTGGATCTCTCCGCCTTGACCGCCGCGGCGAGCGCCGTGCGGGGCGAGCACGATTTCCAGTCGTTCTCCGTCCGCGGACAGGACAAGCCCCACTGGCGCTGCCGGGTGTCGCGGGCCGACTGGAGCGAGCGCGGCCAGGGACGCGGCGTGAGCTTCTCGGTGGAGGCGGACCGCTTCCTCCATCACATGGTCCGCATGCTGGTCGGCACCATGGTGGACGTCGGGCTGGACCGGCGCCCGGTCGCCGACATGCACGCGCTGCTCTTGCGCGGGGACAACCTCGAGACCAGCCCGCCGGCCCCCCCGCAGGGACTGTACTTCGTACAGGCGGTCTATCCGCCGGAGTGCTATCTCGAGCGGGACGCCGAGGCCGCGGCGGAGCCGGGCGTCACTGCCCCACCGGCATGAGACGCTCGCTCATCGCCCTGCCGCTGGCTGCGGCGCTGGCCGGCTGCGGGGAGCGGCCGGCGGTGCCGCTCGGCAACACGATCGCCGCGGCACAGGAACCGCACCGCCCCGCGGAGGCCCCGGAGCTCCGCGAGAGCGCGGCGGCCCAGGAGCCCCGTCGGGCCACGCCTCGGGTCGAGGCCTCCGTCTCCACCGCCCGCCGCACGGCGCTCGTGGAGGCCACGGAGCGGGTCGCCCCGTCCGTCGTGTCGATCCACGTCTCGTCCCGCGAGCGCGTCGCACCGCGCTCACCCTGGGACTTCTTCTTCGTGCCCGAAGGCGCGGAGCGGGTCGTCGAGGGCTACGGCACGGGCTTCGTCGTCCGGCCGAATGGCGTGATCGTGACCAACCAGCACGTCGTCGCGAACGCCGAGCGCGTGGTGGTCACCTTGAGCGACGGCAGCGAGGTGGACGGCAAGGTGCTGGGCGAGGACCCGGTCACCGACATCGCCGTCGTGAAGGTGGACAAGACCGGCCTCCCCACCGCGCCGCTGGGCCGGAGCACCGACCTCATGATCGGCGAGTGGGTCGTGGCGCTCGGCAATCCCTTCGCCTACCTGCTCGGCAACGCGGAGCCGACGGTGACGGTGGGAGTGGTGAGCGCCACCGGCCGCAACATCCTGCCCTCGGGAGATCAGCCGGGCCTCTATCTGGACATGATCCAGACCGACGCGGCGATCAACCCCGGCAACTCCGGCGGGCCGCTCACCAACGCGCTGGGCGAGGTGATCGGGGTCAACTCTTCCATCTTCTCGAGCGGCGGCGGCTCGATCGGCCTGGGATTCGCGATCCCGATCGAGCGCGCCCTCTCCGTGGCCGACGCCATCATCAAGAACGGGTCGGTGCGGCGCGCCTGGACCGGGCTCGACGTCGAGGGGCCGTCGGGCATGCGGAGCTGGCGGAACGTGGGCGGCGTGACCGTGTCCAAGGTGGCGCCGGGCGGGCCCGCGGAGCGCGCGGGGCTCCGGCCGGGCGACGTCCTGGTCGAGGCCAACGGCCACCGGATGCGGAACTATCTGGACTGGGAAGCGGTCAAGCTCGACCTGCAGGTGGGCGACGCCGTGAACCTCACCGTGCGCCAGCAAGACCGCACCATGGCGCGCCGGCTGGTCACCGGCGACCTCCCCACCGTGGCCGCCGCCAAGGTGACGGTGCTGCGCGATCTCCAGCTGGTGAACGTGACGCCCGCCGTGCAGGCCGAGCGCGGCATCCGGAGCGAGCACGGAGCCCTCATCTTCCGAATCACGCCCCAGGTCAGCCAGGCCACCGGGCTGCAGGCGGGTGACGTGATCGTGGGCATCAACCGTACCCCCGTACGGACCGCGTCGCAGGTGGGCGACCTGCTGCAGAGCCGCAGCGGCGCCATGCGGGTGTACTTCGAGCGCGAAGGCCAGATCAACTTCACCGACCTGGTGTTCCGATGAGCGACGACCGCTACCAGTCTCCGCTGGGCACCCGGTATGCGTCGCCGGCCATGCAGTCCCTCTGGGGCGAGCCCCGGCGGATCGGGCTGTGGCGCCGCCTCTGGCTCGCGCTGGCCGAGAGCCAGCACGACCTCGGCCTGCCGATCCCGGACCCGGCGCTCGCGGAGATGCGGGCGCACCTGGACGACGCGGACCTGGCCGCGGCCGCGCGGTACGAGCGCCGGTTCCGGCACGACGTCATGGCCCACATCCACGCGTTCGGCGACCAGGCCCCCGCGGCCCGGCCGTACATCCACCTCGGCGCCACCAGCGCCTTCGTGACCGACAACGCCGACGTCATCGTGATGCGCGAGGGGCTGCGGCTCCTGGTGGGACGGCTGCTGGCGGTGCTCGCCGCGCTGGAGCAGTTCGCCCGCCGGCACGCCGCGGTCCCCTGCCTGGCCTACACCCACTTCCAGCCGGCCCAGCTCACCACCGTGGGCAAGCGGGCGACCCTCTGGATGCAGGACTTCGCCCTCGACCTCGAGGAGCTGTGCCGCCGGATCGAGGCGCTGCGTTTGCGCGGGTGCAAGGGCACCACGGGGACGCAGGCTTCGTTCCTCGAGCTCTTTGCGGGCGACCACGCCAAGGTCCGCGAGCTCGACCGTCTGGTCACCGCGCGCCTGGGGTTCGCCCGCGCCTTTGCCGTGACCGGCCAGACCTACCCGCGGAAGCAGGACAGCGCCGTGCTCGACACCCTGAGCGGGATCGCCCAGTCCGCGGCCAAGATGGCGACCGATCTCCGCCTGCTCCAGCACGAGGGCGAGCTGCTCGAGCCCTTCGAGGCGGAGCAGGTCGGGTCGAGCGCCATGGCGTACAAGCGCAATCCGATGCGCGCGGAGCGGATCAGCGGCCTCGCCCGCTTCGTCCTGTCGCTCCAGGCCAACGGCGCCCACACCGCGGCCAACCAGTGGCTGGAGCGCACGCTCGACGACAGCGCCAACCGCCGGCTGACCCTGCCGGAGGCGTTCCTCGCGACCGACGCCATCCTCATCCTCGCCACCAACATCGCCGCGGGGATCGAGGTGCGCGAGCCGGTCATCGCCGCCCACGTCGCGGCCCAGATGCCGTTCATGGCCACCGAGCGGTGGCTCATGCTCGGCGTCGGCGCGGGCGGCGACCGGCAGGCCCTCCACGAAGTGATCCGGCAGCACAGCCTGGCCGTGGCCGATGCAGTGGGCCGCGGCGGCACCAACGACCTCCTCGAACGGCTGGCGGCCGACCCCGCGTTCCGGGGCGTGCCGGCCGCGGCGCTCCAGGCGGAGCTCGACCCGGCGCGCTACACCGGGCGGGCGCCCGAGCAGGTCGGGGAATTTCTCACCGAGTATCTGGCCCCGGTGGTCGCCCGGGCGCGGCCCCTGGCCCAGGAAACCGAGACTGCGGAGGTACGCGTATGACCCGGACGCTCGAGCAGAGCGCGCTCCCGCTCCCCTTGCTCAGACGCGGCAAGGTCCGCGAGGTATACGAGGTGGACGCCCAGCACCTGTTGCTCGTGGCGAGCGACCGGGTGAGCGCGTTCGACGTGGTGATGCGCGAGACCATCCCCCACAAGGGCGCCGTGCTGACCCAGCTCAGCGCGTTCTGGTTCGAGCGGCTCGCCCGCGTGATCCCGTCGCACTTCGTGACCGCCGACGCGGACGCCATCATCGCCCGCCTGCCCCGGCTCGCGGACCAGCGCGAGGTTCTCCACGGGCGGGCGATGCTCGCCCGCCGCACCAACCCGGTGCCGTTCGAATGCGTGGTGCGGGGATACATCTCCGGCTCCGCGTGGGCGGAGTACCGGAAGAGCGGCACGCTCGCCGGCGAGCCGATGCCCATGGGCCTGGTGGAGAGCGAGCGCCTGCCGCAGCCGATCTTCTCCCCCGCCACCAAGGCCGAGATCGGGCACGACGAGAACGTCACGTTCACCACGGTCGCCGCTCAGCTGGGCGCCGAGGTCGCCGCGCGCCTCCGGGACGCGAGCTTCGCGATCTACGAGGCCGGGCGGGACCACGCCGCCGCCCAGGGGATCATCATCGCGGATACCAAGTTCGAGTTCGGGTTCGACTCGGCCGGGACGCTTCGCCTGATCGACGAGGTGCTCACCCCCGACAGCTCGCGCTTCTGGCCCGCCGATCGGTACCGCGCGGGAGGACCGCAGCCCAGCTTCGACAAGCAGCCGCTCCGGGACTACCTTGCCTCGGTGAAGGCCTCCGGGGGCTGGAACGGCGAGGCGCCGCCGCCGCCGCTTCCGGCGGACGTGGTCGAGGCCACCAGCCGGCGCTACCTCGAGGCGTATCGCCGGCTCACGGGACGGGACCTGGAGCTGGCGTGATCCGGATCGCACCCGAAGGCCGCTGGTTCATCCTCGGGGCGTGGTGCATCGTGGGGCTCCTGGGGCTGCTGGCGCTGACCGGCCGCTGGGCCTGGCTGGCGCTCTGGCTCCCGGTGGCGGTATGGGTGGTGGCGTTCTTCCGCGACCCGGAGCGGCCGGGCCCCCGCGGGGCCGACCTCGTGATCGCGCCGGCGGACGGCAAGGTCGTGAGCGTCGTGGACGTGGACGAGCCCGCCTTCTTCGGGGAGCGGGCCACCCGGATCTCGATCTTCATGAACGTGTTCGACTGCCACGTGAACCGCTATCCCACGGACGGCCGTGTCGCCTACCGGCACTACGCCCCGGGCCGGTTCCTGAACGCGGCGGACGAGAAGGCGAGCCAGGAGAACGAGCAGTCGTCGGTGGGGCTCACAACGGCGCACGGCAAGGTGCTGGTGCGCCAGATCGCCGGGCTCATCGCCCGGCGCATCGTCACCGACCATGCCGTCGGCGCCGAGGTCCGTCAGGGCGACCGGCTGGGCATGATCCGTTTCGGCTCGCGCGTGGATCTCTTTCTGCCCCGCGGCACCCGCGTCCTCGTCCGCGAGGGCGACAAGGCCCGCGTCGGCGTCACGGAGGTGGCCCGATGGAGCTGATCCCCCGCCGTCCCCATCTCCCCCGCCCCGACATGCGGCGGGTCGTCGTGGTGATGCCGAGCGCGTTCACCCTCGGCAACCTGTTCTTCGGGTTCTGGTCGATCGTCTCCGCGTTCAACGGCAACTTCCGCTGGGCGGGGTGGTTCATCGTGTTCGCCGCCATCCTCGACATGCTCGACGGCCGGGTGGCCCGGCTCTCGAAGACCAACAGCCGGTTCGGCGCCGAGCTCGATTCGCTGGTGGACGTCATCTCGTTCGGCGTGGCGCCGGCGCTCCTGATGTACTTCCTCGAGTTCTCCGGCACCGGCCGCTTCGGCTGGGTGATCTGCTACATCTTCGTCGTGGCCGCGGCCCTCCGGCTGGCGCGCTACAACGTGCTGGCCGACACCAAGCCGTCGTCGAGCTGGTTCACCGGCATGCCCTCGCCCGCCGCCGGCTGCACCCTCGCGGTCTACTACCCGTTCAGCCAGACGGCCTGGTACCGCGCGTCGCTCGCCTATCTCGATCTCCAGCACCAGGGCCTGGTCGTGCTGATCCTGCTGCTGGCGGTGCTCATGGTGAGCAACGTGAAGTATCCCCGCTTCCCGGCCATCGGGCTGCGGAGCGTCCGCGGAATCGCCGGGCTCTTCGTCCACCTCGCCGTGCTCGCCGGCGGCCTGCTGGCGCCCGAGCACTTCCTGTTCCCGCTGGGCCTGGTCTACATGCTGTTCGGCGTGGGCCGCGCCCTGATCCTCGGCCTGATGGAGCGGACCGAGGCCGATGTCGCCACGCTGCATCCGTCGGATGCCGCGGGCGAGATCCCGCCCGAGCCGTCCCCCGGCCGCGAGCGCCGCCCCTGGGCCGGGCGCCGCCGCAAGGAGCCGAGCGCATGACCTTCCGGGTGCACGTCCGGGTGATGCCGCGAGCCGGTCTGCTGGACCCGCAGGGCCAGGCGGTGGAGCACGCGCTCGCGGCGCTGGGCTTCGCCGGCGTGAGCCGGGTCCGCATCGGGCGCGCCATCGAGCTCGACGTCGCCGCCGCGTCCCGGGACGAGGCCGAGGCCCACGCGCGTCAGATGTGCGATCGGCTCCTGGCCAACCCCGTCACCGAGGATTACCTGGTCGAAGTGGAGGAGGACTGATGCAACGGGTGGCCGTCCTGCGCTTTCCCGGCAGCAACCGCGATCCCGACGCGCTCCGCGCCGCCGAGCGCGCCGGCTGCGAGGCCTACTTCGTGTGGCACCGGGACACCGATCTCCGGGGCGCCGACGTCGTCATCCTCCCGGGCGGCTTCAGCTACGGCGACTACCTGCGCTCGGGCGCCATCGCGCGGTTCAGCCCGGTGATGCAGGCGGTGGAGCGGCACGCGGCGGAGGGCGGCGCCGTCATCGGGATCTGCAACGGCTTCCAGATCCTCTGCGAGGCGGGCCTGTTGCCGGGCGCCCTGGTGCGCAACGCGCGGCTCTCCTTCGTGGCCAAGCCGGTGGATCTCGCCATCGCGCGCGCCGACACCGTGTTCACCTGCGCCTTCGACCGCGGGGACCGGGTGCGCATTCCCGTGGCCCACGGCGACGGGCGGTTCGTCGCCGATCCGCGCACCCTGGACCGGCTCGAGGCCGAGGACTGCGTGGTGGTGCGTTATCTCACGGCGGGACCCGGCATCGAGCCCAACCCCAACGGCTCGGACCGCAACATCGCCGGGATCTGCAACCCGGCCGGGACGATCGTCGGCCTGATGCCCCATCCCGAGAACGCCATCGACCCGCTCCAGGGCGCCGAGGGCGGCCGGGGCTTCTTCACTTCGCTGGCCGCGTGGCAGTCGCTCGCGGGGAGGCGCTGATGCGCATCGCTCCGATCCTGGCTGCGGCGGCCGCCCTCGCGCTGGGCGCGCCGGCGGCCCACGCGCAGGAGGTGAAGACGATCCGCCCCGGCATGACCGAGGTCGAGGTGGAGGCCGCGTGGGGCGCACCGGTGACCAGCCGCAAGGCGGGGGACTACACCTACCTGTTCTACGAGAACGGGTGCCTCCGCACGTGCGGAACCTACGACCTCGTGATCTTCCAGGGCGGCCAGGTGGTTGACGCGATCGTCCGGGGAAAGGACCACCATTACGACGGCGTCTCGTCGTCCCCCGCCGACCGGAAGCCGCATTACACTGCGCCGAGCGATTCGGCGCCGAGGACTCAATGAGCATCGAGAAGCCCAGCAAGAACGAAGACGAGTACTTCACGCTCCGGGAGCAGGAGCTGCTCCAGAAGCAGCGGGAGCAGGCGGAGGTGACCCGGATGGCCGCCGAGCGCCAGTCCCACTACATGAAGTGCCCCAAGGACGGCTACGACCTCGAGAGCCGGCAGTTTCACGGCGTCCAGATCGAGACCTGCCCGCATTGCGGCGGGCTCTGGCTCGATGCCGGGGAGCTCGACGTCGTCCAGAAGCACGAGGACCGGCCCGGGATCCTCGGCCGCATCGTGCACGACGCGCTCGAGGCCATCGGCGGAGACCGCCGAAAG
Organism: Gemmatimonadales bacterium; assembly: GCA_036391215.1. Taxonomy (GTDB): domain Bacteria; phylum Gemmatimonadota; class Gemmatimonadetes; order Gemmatimonadales; family GWC2-71-9; genus DASQPE01. The sequence goes on along the minus strand of DASWAI010000248.1, from coordinate 6,110 downwards.
GCCGCGCGTGGCTGAGCCCGGCGTGGCCGCCCCGCCCCGCGGCGGTCCCGGGCCGGCGACGGCGGCCGAGGCGTTTCCCGGCGAGCGGCCGGTGACGCCCGAGGTCGTGCGCGAGCACAATCTCAACGACACCGAGTACGCGCGGATCCTCGCGCTGCTCGGCCGCACGCCCACCTTGACGGAGCTCGGCGTTTTCTCCGCGCTCTGGTCCGAGCACTGCTCCTACAAGCACTCCCGGCCCGTCCTGCGCCGCTTTCCCACCGAGGGGCCGCAGGTGCTCCAGGGGCCCGGCGAGAACGCCGGCGTGCTGCGGCTGCCCCAGGGGTGGGCGGTGGCCTTCAAGATCGAGTCGCACAACCACCCGTCCGCGGTCGAGCCCTATCAGGGTGCGGCCACCGGCGTCGGCGGCATCCTCCGGGACGTGTTCACCATGGGCGCACGTCCGGTGGCGGTGCTCAACAGCCTCCGCTTCGGCCCGCTCGACCTCCCCCGGAACCGGTACCTCTTCGCCGGCGTGGTGCGCGGCGTGGGCGACTACGGCAACTGCGTCGGCATTCCCACGCTGGGCGGCGAGGTCGGATTCGCCCCCGGCTACACCGGCAATCCGCTGGTCAACGCGATGTGCGTCGGGCTGCTCCGGGAGCGGGACCTCACCCGGGCGCGCGCCCACGGCGTGGGTAACGTGCTCCTTGCGGTGGGCTCGCGCACCGGGCGCGACGGCATCCACGGCGCCAGCTTCGCCTCCGAGGAGCTGTCCGAGAAGAGCGAAGCCCGCCGGCCGCAGGTGCAAGTCGGCGACCCGTTCACCGAGAAGCTGCTGCTGGAGGCCACGCTCGAGCTGATCACCTCGGAGCTGATCGTGGCCGTCCAGGACATGGGCGCCGCGGGCCTCACCAGCTCGTCGGCGGAGATGGCCGCGCGCGGCGGCGTCGGCGTCGAGATCGACACCGGCCTCGTCCCCACCCGGGAGGACGGCATGACCCCCTACGAGATCCTGCTCTCGGAGTCGCAGGAGCGGATGCTCGTGGTGGCGGAGCCGCGCCGCGTGCCGGAGATCCAGGCCGTCTGCGCCAAGTGGGAGCTCACCGCCACCCCGATCGGCCGGGTGACCGACGACGGGATCTTCCGGGTCCGGCACCATGGCCGGGTGGTGGCGGCAATCCCCGGCCAGCAGCTCGTGGACGACTGTCCGGTCTACCACCCGGACGCGCGCGAGTCCGACGACGCCAGGGCCCGCCGGGCCGCCTCGCCCGCCCGCCCCGGGCCGGACCCCGAGCGCGCCCTCGAGCGGCTCCTCGACAGCCCGAACGTCGCCAGCAAGCGCTGGGTCTACGAGCAGTACGACGCCACGGTCCAGGGCGAGACCGTGCTCGGGCCCGGCGGCGACGCCGGCGTCTTCCGGGTGCCCGACACCGATTTCGGTATCGCGGTGACGGTGGACTGCAACGCCCGCCTCGTCGCGCTCGATCCCTACGAGGGCGGCAAGGCGGCCGTCGCCGAAGCCGCCCGGAACATCGCCTGCACCGGGGCCCTGCCGCTCGGGATCACCGATTGCCTCAACTTCGGGAACCCGGAGAAGCCCGAAGTGTTCTTTCAGTTCCGCGAGGCGTGCCGCGGCGTCGCCGATGCCTGCCGGGCCTTCGAGACACCGGTGACCGGGGGGAACGTCTCTTTCTACAACGAAAGCCCCACCGGCGCGGTGGACCCGACGCCCACAATCGGCATGGTGGGCCTGCTCGAGCCGGTCAGTGCGCGTGTGCCGAGCCACTTCCGCGAGCCGGGCGACGCCGTCGTGGTGCTCGGCGCCACCCGCGGCGAGCTCGGCGGCTCGGCGTACTGGGCCGAGTTGCTCGACTTCGTCGGCGGCCGGCCGGCCGCGGTGGACCTCGACGCCGAGCGGCGGCTCCAACTGCTCCTGGTGTCGGCCGCGCGGGCGGGGCTCCTCCGCTCGGCCCACGACTGCTCCGAGGGCGGGCTGGCGGTGACGCTGGCGGAGGCGGCCCTCGGCGGGCCGTACGCGCAGCAGAGCCTGGGCGCAACGCTCGATCTCGGCGGGTACGCCGAGGGGGTTCCGCTGGAGGGCCTCCTGTTCGGCGAGGAGGGCGCCCGGGCCGTCGTTTCCTGCGCGCCGGGCGCCGTGGCCGGACTCCTGGCCCTCGCGGCGGAGCGGGGCGTGCCGGCGTGCCGCGCGGGCGTGGTCGGGGCTCCGGACGGCCGGCTGGAGCTCCGGGCCGGCGGGAAGCTTCTGAGCTGGGACACGAGAGCGCTCCGGCGCATCTACTTCGAGGCGATTCCCCGGCGGATGGCGCACGCCGACCTGGATCGCTAGCGGAAGAGGCAGAACATGTGCGGGATCATCGGGGTGTCCGGCGTGCCGGACGCGGCCAAGCTGACCTATCTCGGACTGTACGCGCTTCAGCATCGCGGCCAGGAGAGCGCCGGCATCGTCGCGATCGACCGGGAAGGCTGCCAGCGGTCCCACCGGGGCATGGGCCTCGTGTCGGAGACGTTCGACGAGACGGTGCTGGCCCGCCTGCCCGGGGACGTCGCCGTGGGTCACACCCGCTACTCCACGACCGGCAGTACGGTCCTCGCCAACGCGCAGCCCTGCAGCGTGAGCACCCGGTCCGGCCCGCTCGCCATCGCCCATAACGGCAACCTCACCAACGCTGCGGAGCTCAAGCGGGAGCTGGTGGAGCGCGGGGCCATCTTCACGACCTCCACCGACACCGAGGTGCTGGTCCACCTGATCGCACGCTCCGAGGCCGAGACGGTGGACGGCCAGCTCCGCGACGCGCTGGAGCAGGTCGAGGGCGCGTACAGCCTGGTCCTGACCGTGGGGCGGACCATGTACGCGGTCGTGGACAGCCGCGGGTTCCGCCCGCTGATTCTCGGGCGCCTGAACGGCGGCCTGATCGTGGCCTCGGAGACCTGCGCCCTCGACCTCGTCGGCGCCACCGTCATCCGCGAGCTCGAGCCGGGCGACTTCATCCGGATCGAGGACGGCCAGGTCACCGCGCTGCCGCGGCTCTCGCCCCGCCCCGTGAGCCGCTGCGTCTTCGAGCTCATCTACTTCGCCCGGCCGGACAGCCGCATCTTCGGCGAGTCGGTGGATCGGGTGCGCCGCGAGCTCGGCCGGGAGCTGGCCCGCGAGCGGCCCGCGCCCGGCGCGGAAGTCGTCTTCAGCGTGCCGGACAGCTCGAACGCCATGGCGCTCGGCTTCTCCGAGGTCTCCGGCACCAAGCTCGAGTACGGCCTCATCCGCAACCACTACGTCGGGCGGACGTTCATCAACCCCACCCAGGCGCTCCGGGTGGCCAAGGTCCGGATCAAGTTCAATCCGGTCCGCGATGTCATCGCCGGGAAGTCGGTCGTGGTGGTGGACGACAGCCTCGTGCGCGGCAACACCAGCAAGGGCCTCGTCCAGATGATCCGCGCCGCCGGGGCGCGCGAGGTGCACCTCCGGCTCGGCTCGCCGCCGATCACGGGTCCGTGCCACTACGGCATCGACACACCCACCCGCGAGGAGCTGATCGCCGCGACGCACTCCGTCGATGAGATCCGCCAGTTCCTCGGCGTGGATTCCCTGGGGTACCTCTCGCTCGACGGGATGCTCCGCGCGGCCGGCAGCCAGACCGGGTTCTGCCACGCCTGCTTCTCCGGACGCTATCCCACTCCCGTGAACGACGAGATGGTCCGGCTGCGCCACGCATCGCCGCTGGTAGCCACGCCGGCATGAGCGGGTCCTTCACCCAGCCCCTCGTCTACTTCTTCGGCCAGGGCCGCGCGGACGGAACCGCGGCCATGAAGGACCTGCTCGGCGGCAAGGGGGCCGGGCTCGCCGAGATGAGCACCCTGGGCATCCCGGTCCCGCCCGGCTTCACCATCGCCACCAGCGTCTGCAACACCTACCTCGAGGGCGGGCAGTTCTCGCCCCGGCTCCGGACCCAGGTGGAGCAGGCGCTCCAGCGGCTGGAAGCGACGACCGGCCGACAGTTCGGTGGCGCCAACCACCCGCTGCTCGTCTCCGTGCGCTCGGGAGCGCCGGTCTCGATGCCCGGGATGATGGAGACGATCCTCAACCTCGGCCTCAACGAGACGACCGCCGCCGGCCTCGCCGCGCAGTCCGGGAACCCGGTCTTTGCGTGGGACTCGTACCGCCGCTTCGTCCAGATGTACGCCGCCGTCGTCTTCGATCTGCCCAAACAGGCCTTCGAGGACCGGCTCGAGGCTACCCGGCTCGAGTCCGGTGTCACCCGCGACATCGACCTGCCGGCTCCAGCGCTCCAGGCGCTCGTTCATGAGTTCAAGGACCACGTGAAGCGGGAGACGGGAACGCCGTTCCCGGACGACCCGCTAGCCCAGCTCTGGGGCGCCATCGCGGCCGTCTTCGAGAGTTGGAACACCCGGCGCGCACAGGACTACCGGAAGCTGCACGGCATTCCCGACTCGATGGGGACGGCGGTGAACGTCGTGGCGATGGTCTTCGGGAACCTGGGCGAGGACTCGGGCACCGGCGTCGCCTTCACCCGCGACCCGTCCACCGGCCAGGCGCGGCTCTACGGCGAGTACCTGCTCAACGCTCAGGGCGAGGACGTGGTGTCGGGCAGCCGGACGCCGGAGCCGATCGCGACGCTCGGGGAGAAACTGCCCCATCCGTACCAGGAGCTCGAGCGTACGGCGCGGGTCCTCGAGCGCCACTTCCGCGACGTGCAGGACCTCGAGTTCACCATCGAGCGGGGGCGCCTCTACCTGCTCCAGACCCGCCGGGCGCAACGCTCCGGCGCGGCCGCGATCCGCATCGCCTGCGAAATGGTGGACGAGCGCCTCATCACTCAAGAGGAGGCGGTCGCGCGCATCCCGCCGAACGACCTCGACCAGCTCCTGCACCCGACCATCGACCAGGCCGGCAAGCTCGACCTGCTCGCCGTCGGACTGCCGGCGTCACCCGGGGCCGCGTGTGGCACCGTGGTCTTCGACGCCGATCGGGCCGAGCGGCTCGGACGCGCCGGCGAGCCGGTGATCCTCGTGCGGAGGGAGACGTCGCCCGAGGACTTTCACGGGATGGTCGTAGCCAAGGCGGTGCTGACGGCGCGGGGCGGCATGACGTCCCACGCCGCCGTGGTCGCGCGCGGCATCGGGAAGCCGTGCGTGGCCGGGGCGTCCGCCCTGGAGGTGGACGAACGGGCCCAGTTCTTCAAGGTGAATGGCCGGGTCGTGAAGGAAGGCGAGTGGATCAGCCTGGACGGCGGCACCGGCAAGGTGTTCGCGGGCCAGGCGCGGCTGATCGAACCGACCCTGGACGAGCACTTCAAGCGACTCATGGGCTGGGCCGATGGCATGCGACAGCTCCGCGTGCGGATGAACGCCGACACGCCGGCAGACGCCCATCGAGGCCGGGACTTCGGTGCCGAGGGCATCGGGCTCTGCCGCACCGAGCACATGTTCTTCGAGGGCGAGCGCATCGTGGCGATGCGGGAGATGATCCTCGCGGAGGACGAGGCCGGCCGGCGCCGGGCGCTGGACAAGCTCCTCCCCATGCAGCGGGGAGACGTCGAGGCGATCTTCCGCGCCATGGAGGGGTTCCCAGTCACTATCCGGCTGCTGGATCCGCCCCTCCACGAGTTCCTCCCCAAGAGCGACGCCGAGATCGAAGCCCTCGCCCGGGAGACCAACCGGCCGGCCGACGACGTGCGGCGGATCGTGTCGAGCCTCCACGAGGTAAACCCGATGCTCGGGCTGCGGGGCTGCCGGCTGGGCATCGTGCATCCCGAGATCACCCAGATGCAGGCCCGCGCGATCTTCGAGGCCGCCTGCGCCGTCGCCGCGCGGAAGGGGCGGGTTCTGCCGGAAGTGATGATCCCGCTCACGGCGTCGGTGGTGGAGTTCCGGAAGCAGGCGTTGGTGGTCCGCCGGGTGGCGGAGGATGTGTTCAACGAGCGGCAAATCACGGTGCCCTACCTCCTCGGCACCATGATCGAGCTGCCCCGCGCCGCGCTCACCGCCGACGAGCTTGCCCTCGAGGCCCAGTTCTTTTCGTTCGGCACCAACGACCTCACCCAGACCACGTGGGGGCTTTCTCGGGACGACGCCGGCCGCTTCCTGCCCCA
>DASWAI010000247.1:0-9144 GCA_036391215.1 Gemmatimonadales bacterium | reverse complement strand
TCTTCGTGGAAGAGGACGGGAAGCTGGTCGGCGTGATCTCCCAGACCGACATCGTCCGGGCGTTCGCGCTCGGCGGAGCCGCCGCCGGCGCCTGATGTGGAGGCGCCGGTCGTCACCCGCGGCAGTTGCCACGTTCTCGTGGCGTTCGAGGTCGGCCAGGCCATAGATCTTGCCCGGGCCGAGCAGCTCGCGGCCGGCGGCACCCGGCGGCCGTGGCGTCCGAGCCGCCGGGCCCCACAGCAATTCGGCACCCGGGCCACCCCCCTCCGGATCCAGCGCGATGCGGCCGGCACTCCGGCTGTGGCCGGTCTAGTCCCCGCGGCCGTCGAGGTTTCCCTTTACGAATTCGGGGCGGCGTCCGTGGGGATCTCGTTTCCCCTGACGGGCCCGCTCGACGCCCTGCCGGCCCTCAGCGACGAGCTGTACGGGCACCCGGCGCTGCTGGCCGACGCCCGCGCCCGCATCGTCGGTCTCCTCGACACCATCGGCCCCGCCGTCACGCGCGCGAAGCTCTCCGAGATCATCGAGGATTACGTCGTCTTCCGGATCGACGCCCTAGCGACCCCGTTGATCCCGCAGGAGCTGGTGCGGAACCACGCCGCCCTCCTCGCACGGATCCTCCGCGCGGAGCGCGGCCCGGTGTCGGACGAGGAGATCGCGGACGCGTTGTCGGCGCTGCTCTCCGCCGGGCCGTCCGATCTGGCCGTGGTGGACTGGAACGCAGCGCTGGTCTACGACCCCGACCCGGCGGAGACCTGCGCCGTCCTGGAATTCGCCAACGTGCAGCTGCTGGAGATGCGCTTTCTCGACGCACAGCTCGACTCGGCGCTCGAGCAGGCCTACGACACCCTGAGCCAAGCCGGGCACGGGGTGGCGCTCCTGCGGTCGTACGCCCCGGTGCTGGGCCGGGTCGGCGAGCTGCAGGCCGATGCGGCGGTGCTGTTCGAGCGGGTGACCAACGCCCTCAAGCTGGTCGGCGACCAGTACCTGAGCCGGCTCTACCGGCTGGTCTCGGCGCGCTTCCACCTGGGCGACTGGGATGCGAGCATCGTCCGCAAGCTCCAGACGATCGACGGCATCTACCAGAAGCTCGCCGACCGGGCGACCGCGCGCCGGCTCGAGGTCCTCGAGTGGATCGTGATCCTGCTGATCGGCGTCTCCATTCTGCTCCCCTTCCTGCCCGGCTTTCGCGGCCACTGACATCGGCCTTGCCGATGCCCCGGCGCCGTGTTCTTCTTCTCGCGACTCGAACGAGGAAACGGGGTGACCGACGCACTCATCACCGCCGCCGTGCGCACGCCGATCGGGCGCGCGGGCGGGGTGCTGGCGGACCTGAGGCCGGACGACCTCGCGGCCGCCGCTATCCGCGCCGTGGTGGACCGGGGCCGCGCTCCGGCCGACCGGATCGACGACGTGATCCTGGGGTGCGCCAACCAGGCCGGCGAAGACAACCGGAACGTCGCCCGGATGGCGGCACTGCTCGCCGGCCTTCCCGTGTCCGTGCCCGGCCAGACGGTGAACCGGCTCTGCGGGTCCGGCCTCCAGGCGGTCGCCTCGGCGGCGCAGGCGGTGCGCGCTGGCGAGGGCGACCTGCTCGTCGCCGGGGGCGTGGAGAGCATGACCCGCGCGCCTTACGTGCTGCTCAAGAGCGGCAAGCCCTGGGATCGCACACCGCCGCCGATGGCGGACACGACGGTCGGCTGGCGCTTCGTCAATCCCCACATGCCCGCCGAGTGGACGATCTCTCTCGGCGAGACGGCCGAGAAGGTGGCACGACAGTACGGCATCAGCCGCCGGGAGCAGGACGAGTTTGCGGTCGAGAGCCAGCGCCGGGCGCAGGAAGCGCTGGCGACCGGTGCCTTCGGCGACGAGCTGGTGCCGGTGGAGGTGCCCGGCCCCGACGGCAAGATCCGCCTGGTGGACCGCGACGAGCCCCCGCGGCCCGGGGTGACGCTGGAGGGGCTGGCCAAGCTCAAGCCGGCCTTCACCCGGGACGGGACCGTCACGGCCGCCAGCTCGAGCGGGATCAACGACGGCGCCGCCGCGCTGCTCGTCGCGAGCGAGCGGGCCGCCCGCGATCACGGGCTCGCGCCGCTGGCGCGGATCGTGGCGTCCGCCGTGGCGGGGGTGGACCCCAGCGTCATGGGCCTCGGTCCCATCCCCGCAACCCGGCTGGCGCTGGCGCGAGCCGGGCTCCGGACCCAGGACCTCGCCTTGGTGGAGCTCAACGAAGCCTTTGCGGCCCAGGCCCTCGCCTGCATTCGGGAGCTGCAGCTGGAGCCGGCCAGGGTCAACGTGCAGGGTGGCGCCATCGCGCTGGGGCACCCGCTGGGGGCGAGCGGCGCCCGGATCCTCACCACGCTGGTACACGCGCTCAGGCGCGGCGGCGGGCGCTACGGACTGGCCACCATGTGCATCGGGGTCGGCCAGGGGATCGCCGTCGTCGTGGAGAACCTGAGCCCGGCGAGCCGATGAAGTACCGGATGACGATCTGCTTTGCGAGCCTCGTCTCGGGACTCGTGGCCTTCTACCTGCACCTCTGGAAGATCGGCCTGGTGGGCCCGCTCGCCTGCTCCAGCGGCATCGGCTGCGAGCTGGTCCAGACCAGCTACTACGGCTGGTTTCTCGGGGTGGACGTCGCGCTGATCGGGGCGGTCGGTTACACGCTGCTCTTTCTGGCGGGCCTCCTCTCGCTCCAGCCGCGCTGGGCCGACGCCCGGTGGCCAACCCGGCTCATGATGGCGATGATCTGGCCCGCCGTGCTCTTTACCGTCCGACTCAAGTACGGCGAGTTCATCGTGCTCCGGTCGTTCTGTCCCTGGTGTCTGGTCTCGGCGGTGGCCATCACGCTGTGCGCGGTGATGGTGACGCTGGACTGGCGCCGGGTGCGGGGAGCCACGCCGGCCCGGCCCGCATGACGCTCATTGCCATCACCCGGCCGGTCAGCAGCTCCCTGGCCCGCTGCGAGATCTCCTTCATCGAGCGGGAGCCGATCGACGTCGCCCTCGCCCGCCGGCAGCACGCCGCCTACGAGACGGCACTGGAGCAAGCGGGCGCCCGGGTGGTCCGGTTGCCGGCGGCCGACGACCACCCGGACGCCACCTTCGTGGAGGACACGGCGCTGGTCCTCGACGAGCTGGCGGTCATCCCGATCATGGGGGCGGCTTCCCGGCGGGGCGAGACGGTCGAGGTAGAGCGCTGTCTGGCGGCCTACCGGCCGGTGGCGCGGCTCGTCCCGCCGGCCACGCTCGACGGCGGGGACGTCATGCGGGCCGAGCGCAGGATCTTCGTGGGCCTCACCGCCCGAACCAACCAGGCCGCCGTGGAGCAGCTTCGCGCTCTCACCCGCGCTTACGATTATGAAGTCACGGCCGTCGCGCCGAAGGGCTGCCTCCACCTCAAGTCGGCGTGCACCTATCTGGGGCGCGGGGTCGTGTTGGCCAACCCCGAGTGGGTGGATGGTTCCTGCCTGAGCGGGATCGAGCTGCTCCCGGTGGCGCCGGAGGAGCCCTTCGGGGCCAATGCGGTCGCGGTGGGCGGGAAGCTGCTCTACGCGGCGGGTTACCCCGGGACACTGGCCCGCCTCGAGCAGCACGGATTCGACGCGATCGCGGTGGAAACGGGCGAGCTCCGCAAGGCGGAGTCGGCAATGACCTGCATGAGCCTCGTGTTCGAGGCCTGACTCAGGGCTCGGCCGCCGGCACCTGCGCCGCGAAGACCTGCCGGGCCCGGGCGAACTTCGCCAGCGTCGAGTCCCGTTCCGCATCCGAGTTCCAAGCCGCGCTGGCGCGGGCCAGCGAGTCCAGCCGATCGATCCACCTCACGAAATACGCTGCGTCCCGCGCCGACCGGACCGGCGCCCCGCCGACCGTCACGTAGATCGGGCTGGTGGTCGCGAAGGGGTAGATATCGAGCACCGGATGCCGGGAATGCGTGCTCCAGGCCCTGAGCGTGTACCAGCCGCTCCGTGCGACCGTGATCGTCGTATCCACCGCGGCGCTGGTGCTGTCGCCGCCGAGCGCGAAACGGGCCGCCACCCCGTCTCTCCCTACCAGCTCGAGCCGCTCCACCGGGACGAACGAGCGAAGCCGGGCTCGCAGCCTGAGCGAGCCGCCCCCGGCGGGCAGCCGGATCTCGTCGCCCGCCCCCTTCGCGTCCAGCGTGAGCTCCACCAGCGGGCCATTGGTCGCGAACGTCCGTCCTGCCTTCAAAGCCGCCAGGAACCGGTCCCGGTCGAGCGGTCCGTCCAGCTTCACGTAGACCCGGTTCATCCCGACGGGCCCGCGGAGCGAGGCGAAGTTGGTCATCGCGTCGGTTCCCGCCGCGGCGGGGATACGGAACCCGCAGTTCAGCAGCCGGTACCAGACAAAGGCGGTCGAGACGTGCTCGCTGAACGACACCAGCTCCATGTAGTCCACGAAGCCGAGCGCCGCCTCCACCGGGATGCCGTAGGGAGCCGTCTCGTCCGGCTTGGTGGTGTCGGCCAGGACGTCCCCGGGGTGGACGTACCCGGTGAGCGCGCCCTGCCGCCGTGCCTCGGCCATGACGTCCGCGTTGATCGGGTACAGGCTCGCAGCGGCGGTGCCGGCATAGGCCGCGTAGCCAGGGACCAGGATGTGGTCCCTGAGCCCGAGCAGCCCGATGTGGCCCCAGAGACTGGTGTGGAACTCCTGGTCGTGCAGGATGAGCGTCCGGGGGGTCGAGACGGGATCCGGCTTGCCGGTGAAGTACGCGATGTCCGGCATCCTGCCCTCTTTGTTGACGAGCAGGTTCTCGACCAGGTGCAGGTCTTCCGCCTCGGCCATCGCCCGGAGGCGCGCCGGATCGGCACGGTAGTGTCCGCCGTAGTTCATGTGCACGTGGAGGTCGCCCGACCACCACCCCCGCGCCGCGAGATCGTCCAGTCGCTCGAGCCGGATCTCCACGGAGGCGGTCGAGCCCGCCCCGACGCGCACGACGCGCCGGGACACGCGGTACTCCGGCCCGCGGGTCACTTCGATCGCCACGTCTCCCACCGGCACGGTGAGCACACTTCGCCCGGGCGTGTGGAAGTAGGAGTACTCGAACCGGCGCTCCGTGTGATCCACGCCGTCGTCCGCGTGGCGCCAGGCGTCGTCGGGCGCGAAAGCACGGCCGTCGGGGCCCGTGACCGACACCCGGGCGGGCACCTCGCGTCCCGTCGCTCCATCGACCACGCGGAGCTCGAGCCGACCGGTCGGGTGGAGATAGCGCCGCGTCCCCGCGACGACCTGGCGTCGCGCCCCGCCGGGCACTTCCACCACCCAGAGCGAGGTGTTGCCGGACTGATTCGAGATGTACGCGATCCTCCGGCCGTCCGGCGACCAGCGCGGGTAGGTCGCGTCGAAATCGCCGTAGGTGAGCTGGAACGGGTTTTCGCCGTCCGCCGTCATGAGCCAGAGCTGGTGCCACTGGCGTCCCTGATAGGAGGCGTAGACCACCCGCCGCCCGTCGCGGGCCCAGTCCGGCCGGGCGCCCCAAGTGGTCTCCTCGGCCCGGATCTCCCGCATCGGCGCTCCCGGCTCCGCCGCCATGCGCCAGAGCGTTCCCGATCCCCAGATGTGGCCCCGGTTGGAGACCAGCATCAGCTCCTTCCCGTCCGGCGACCACGCGGGCGAGAGATACTGGTCGAAGACGTTGTAGTAGTAACGGGGGAGCTTGCTGTCGCGGTCTTCGGTGATGCGGGTGAGGCCGGTGACCCGGCCGCCCTCGAGGCCGGCGACGAAGACGTGGAACCGGCCCTGGTAGGCGGTCGAGACGAACGCGAGCCGCCGGCCGTCCGGCGACCAGCGGGGCTCGACGTTTACGGAGCCGTCCGCCGCGAGCGCCGTGCTGACGCCGGTGCCGAGATCGAGCAGGCGCAGATCCACCGTCCGTCCCGTGTACGCGACGTAGGCCACGTAGCGCCCGTCCGGCGACCAATCCGGCTGGTAGGCGTAGTCGGGGCCGTCGGTGAGCTGACGGGCCTCCGCGCTTCCCACCCGCTGGCGCCACAGGGTGCCCTGCATCGAATAGACGAGCTCGGCGCCATCGGGCGACCAGCTGGCGGCACTGGGACCGCTGGTCACCTGCGGGAGATACATCGCCCGGTAGTAGTAGCTGTGCGGCTCCTTGATCTGCGGGAGGACGGGCTCGCGCTGGGCGCTTGCCGCGCGGGCGCCAGAGAAACTGCAAGCCACAGCGGCACAGAGGCACAGAGCACGCGCTTTGGGGTTTGTACCTCCGTGCCTCCGTGCCTCCGTGGTGACATTCATGGCCCGAACCTCGAAAGGGAGAACTGAGCCTCCGGCTCCGCCGTGCCGAGCACAAGCCGGGTCACCAGCTCGCCGATCGCCGGCCCCATCTTGAAGCCGTGCCCTGAGCCGCCGCCCGCGAGCCAGACGTTGTCGGCCGCCGGGTGGCGATCGAGGATGAAGTCTCCATCGGGCGTCTGCTCATACTGGCAGACGCGGGTCTCGACGACCGGCGCGCCCGCCAGCGCCGGAAAGCGGCGGGCCAGCATCTCCCGCGCACGGGCCACAGCCGCGGGGGTGATCACGCGCTCCTCGGTCGTGGGATCGATGCGCGGGCCCCGGGCATCGTCGGCTACCTTGAACCCGCGCCGCTCGTTGCCGGGAATGCCGTAGAGAAACCGGGCGCCGTAATCCACCCACACGGGGCACGCTCCCTCGTCGAAGCGCGCGTCTCCGGCGGGCGGCCCGAAGAACAGCACCTCCTGGCGGGTGGGCGTGATCCGGTCGCCGATGACCTCGGGGAACAGCTCGCCGAGCCATGGCCCGCAGGCAAAGACGAAGCGGTCGGCCCGGAGCGCCGCCCCGTCCGCGAGGGTCAGCTCGCGGAGGCCGCCGCCGCTCAGTGCGCCGGGGCGGACTGCCGCGCCCCGATACTGCCCGCCCTCGGCCACGAACGCCGCGCGGACCGCCTCGCACGCCTGCCGCGCGAGCAGATAACCCGCCTCGATCTCGAAGAACACGCTGGTGACGCCGGCGAAGTCGATCTGGGGATAGCGCCGCGCGGCATCGGCCAGGCTCAGCTCGGCGACCTCGAGGCCGACGCGCCGCAGGTGCGGCAGGGTCGAGCGGGCGTAGCCGTCGTCCCCCTGGAACATCCAGAGAGCGCCGGTTCGGTGGTACAGGGGCCGCCCCCAGCGCTCCTCGTGCTCCCACCACAACTCGAAGGCCCGGGCCGTCAGCTCGACATAGCGGGCGTTGCCGCCGTAGATCCCGCGGATGATGCGGGTCTCACCCCCGGAGCTCGCGCGGGCGTTGCCCGCGCCCCAGGCATCGAGCAGCGTCACCCGGGCGCCGGCCCGGAGCAGGTTGAGCGCCGACCAGCCGCCGAACGCCCCCGCCCCGACCACGGCGACGTGCAGGGTCACGGAGCTTCGGGGGCGGTCCGCACCGGCGCAGCTGCAAGCCGCCGGGCCCGCTGGGCATGCCGGTAGAGAAGCCCGCCCGCCATCACGAAAATGGAAGAGCCGCCCAGCACCTTGACCTCGAAGAGCCAGGGATCCGTGGTACCCGGCGGCGGGATCGTCGCCACCACCATGGCGAAGACGGTCACGGCGAGCCCGCTGAGGCCAACGAGAAGGGTACGGAGCGGCCGACGGGGCGGGCCGACGGCCCCGGCGGAGCCCGGCCTTGCAAGGCCCACCGCCAGGAACGTCAGGAACATGTAGCAGTAGGGGATGAAGTAGACCAGGATCATGGTGTCGAGCAGGATCAGATACGCCTTCTCGACCGTGGTTCCCCTCCCGACGACCGACATGAAGAGGAAGAGCGTGGCGAGCGCGGCCTGCACCAGGATCGCGACGTAGGGCGTTCCCCAGCGCGGGTGGATGCGGCCGAACGCGGTCGGGGCGTACCGGTCCAGCCCCACGACGAAGGCGATGCGCGCGCAGCCGGTGAGCCAGGCGCCGGTGCCGCCCACGCTGCCCACGGCGTACGCCGCCGCGGAGAACGGCACTACCCAGGCCACGATGGGGCCCAGGCCGCGGGCGCCCGCCGAGATCCCCTGCAGCAGCCCCGAGACCAGGTTTATCCCCTGCTGCGGCACCAGCCAGAGGAGCGCGCCCGTGCCGGCGATGTAGAGGAGCGCGACCAGCGGCGCGGCCAACAAGACGCCCCGCGGGAGCAGGCGCCGCGGATCCCGGATCTCCCCGCCCAGCGTCGCGGAGAGCTCGAGCCCGGCGAACGCGAACGCGATCGAGGCCCAGAGGTTCAGCTCCGCGAACTTGCTCAGGTCGGGCGTCAGCGTGGCCGGCGTGAAGGCATTGGCCGGCGGGCGGGTGAACACGGCCGCCAGCCCGAGCAGCACGATCACGACGCCGGGCAGGTAGGAACCGAGCGCGCCGATGTTGTGCAGCCACTTCCCGATCCCGAGCCCCAGCACGTTGAGCAGGACGGCGAACCACAGGGCCGCCAGCGTCACCGGGAGGACGTAAGTCCAGCGGTCGCCCAGCCCGCTGTCCCCCATGCCGAACGCATAGGTGGCGATGACCGCACCCGAGAGGAGCAGCTGCGGGTAGTACAGGACGTTGTTGACCCAGTAGCACCAGCCGCAGAGAAACCCGTGGCCTTCGCCGAAGGCCCGTTTGGTCCAGGCGTAGACGCCGCCCTCGTCGGGAAACCGCGCCGACAGATCGGCCACGGCCAGCCCCTGCGGGATGAAGAAGAAGAGCGCCGCGCACACCCACAGCGTGAGACTCGAGGGGCCGGCGGCGGCCGACGTCGCCAGCCACCGGATGCCCAGGACCGCGACCACGTTGAGCAGGACCAGGTCCCGCAGCGTCAGCGTGCGGCGGAGCTCGGGGGCCGCGGCACCGCCGGGCTCGGTCATCCCTTGAGGTAGAGCTGGTGCGGGTCGAGCACGTCGCGGAGGAGATGCAGCGCCGTCGCGTCGGGCGGCTCGACGCACCCGAGCGCGTCGCGGGCCCGGAGCGGCCAGCCCACGCTCGAGCGGACCTCCTCAACCGAAACCCCGGGATAGACCGCCGTGAGCACCAGCTCCCCGCTTTCCGGGTCGGCCTCCAGAATGCCCTTGTCCGTGATCACCTTGAGCGGCCCGGCACCCGGCATGCCCAGCTCGCGGCGGGTCCCCCCCCGGGCCCGGTGGCCGGGACTGGTG
>DASWAI010000246.1:0-15099 GCA_036391215.1 Gemmatimonadales bacterium | reverse complement strand
CGAACGGCGGCCCGGCGGTCCGACAGCGCCGTGATCAGGATCGGGAGGGACGGCCGGCCAAGGTTGCCGAGCGACGAAGCGGCGGCATGGCCCACCGCCGAGTCCGCGTCGCGCAACGCCCTTCCCAGCGCTTGGAGCCGTTCCTCCATCCTCGGCCCGGGAATGGCAAGCGCGTACGCGCCGGCAACCCGGACGGCGGGAGACTCGGCTCTGAGGCGAGCCAGTGCCGTGTCGAGGGGAACGGGAGCCGGCGCCTCCGCCGCCGCCGGAGGATGCGAGGCTTGGTCGGTCGGCGCCGGCTCGGCGCGCGAGCAGGCGCCCGCGGCGGCGACAATGGCGACAAAGACGTACGATCCTGACGAAGCTGCCATTGGCGCTTGCTGCCGGGGGAGACAGGGTCGCGGATGCGCGGCGGTCGTCGAACGGCCCGCCGGGACCACCAGGTCCGGAGAATAGTGCTGCATGAGGCCCTTCAACGCCAAGAACCTCCTGATCCCGTGGGCGCTCGCGGCGCTGGCGGCCGCCGCCGCGCCCGGCGCCGCGCGGGCCCAGCTCCCCACCTGGGTCATCGACTCCACGGCAGGGCCGGTGCTCAGGCAGCTCTGGCGGGAGTCCGTGGCCGCGCGCGCGGAGCGGGTGGCCTGTCTCGGCGGAACGATCGGCCCCGACACCGTCTGGATCACCGCGGCGGCCCCGGTGGCGACCACGGCCGACTCGCTCGGCGCCGGCGCCGAGGCGTCGCTCGCCCAGTGCGCGCCGCCTCGCTGGATCGGGACGGTGCACACCCACATCCGCTCGACCGATGACTCGGAGCCGGTCGCCCGCTTCAGCCCCGGGGACCGGGCGGTGATGTCGGCCTGGGTGGAGCGCTGGGGGAGAAAGGGGGCGTTCTGCCTCCTCCACAGCCCCAAGGCGGCGCATTGCGAGGTCTACCCCGCCGGCGTGCCGCCGCGGGAGATCCCGGCGCCGGCCAGAGAATGAGCCGGCCGGCCCCTGAAGGCGGCTTCACTCGCGCATCATCGTCGCCTCAGACGGCGCGAGCTAGTATGACCACGGCCGCTCGCCAGGAGCCGTCGCCATGCTCGATCTGCTGGTCGCCTCCCACCCGAATACGCCCCGCTCGCTCGGACAGGCCGTCCTCTCGCTCGGTTTGCACTCGGCGATGATCGTCGGCGCCGTCGCGGCCACCCGCCAGATCGCCGGCCAAGTGGCGCCCCGCGCCGTCGAAACGACGCTGGTGTTCGCCCTCAAGCCGCCGCCGCCTCCCGAGCCGCCGCCCGAGCCTCCCAAGCAGGAGGTGCTCGTCGCGGTGAATCCGCCTCCCAAAGGCTTCCAGACCGTGATCCCGCCGGCGGAGATTCCCAAGGTGATCCCGCCAGTCGACTTGAATCAGCGCGTGCTGGACCCGCGGAACTTCACGGGCAAGGGCGTGGAAGGCGGGATCGCCGGCGGCGTGGTCGGCGGAACGGGGAAGGTCGACGCCGAGACGCCGGCCGCTGCCGTCTATCAGGCCGGCGATCTGGACGAGCCGGCCCAGGTGATCTCGCAGCCGCCGCCGCGGTACCCGTCGTTCCTGGAGCAGGCCGGGATTCCGGGCGTTGTGGCGGTGCAGTTCGTCATTGGCCCGCACGGCAGCGTCGAGCCGGGGTCGGTGGAGGTGATCTCGGCCACCGATTCCGCCTTCGTGGCGCCCGCCCGCGAGAGCATCCTGGCCAGCACCTTCAGGCCCGCGCGCTTCCACGGGCAGAAGGTGCGCCAGCTCGCCCGCCAGACGATCCGGTTCGCGATCGCGAATCAGTAATCGTCGCGCCCGGATCCGAGCGCGGTCACGATCCCTCCCGCGGCCGCACCTCGCGCCCCTCGGCCACTAGGTCGCCGGGGTACACCACGACCCGGTCGCCCGGCGCCAGCCCGTCGACTATCTGTACCCGCGCTCCAGTCTGGCGGCCGATCCGCACGGGCCGGAGCCGGGCGCGCCCTTCCTCTACGCGGTAGGTGGCCCAGCCCTGGCCCTGCCGGAAGATCGCCCCCGCCGGCGCCTGGAGGACGCTGTCGGCCTGCCAGACGAGGATCCGGGCCTCGACCCGGAATCCGTCGCCCAGAGCCGCCCAGCGCGCGTGGGCCTCGTCGAGGTCCACCAGCACGTTCACCCGTTGCTCCTCGACGCCGAGGGCCGAGAGCCGGGTGAAGGCGGAGGGCTCGACGGTCCGCACGCGTCCCCGGAGCGCGGAGTCGCCGCCCCACCGCTCGATGCTCACGCTCGCGCCCGGCGTGATGGCGACCGCGTCGCTGGTGAGCACGTCCACCACGATCTCGAGCGCTGCCGGGTCCCCCAGCTCGAGCAGCGGACCGCCCGCCGGCACCGGCCCCTCGCTCTCCTGAATGATCCGGAGCACCACCCCGTCTACCGGCGACCGGACCTCCAGCTGCTCGGCGCCGCCGGTGCTCAGGCGGCGGAGCGCGGCCCGGGCCACCTCCAGCTCGTACTGCGCCACGCGCACGCCGAAGCGCGCCGACGTGGCCTCCTCCGCGCGCGAGCGCTCGGCCAGCTCCGCCTGGTCCAGCAGCTGGCGGGACGTGGCGCCCTGCGAGAAGAGCGTGCGCTCGCGCGCCGCCTCGCGCACGGCGTACGCGGCCGCCGCCTCGGCCCGCGCGGCGCCGGCTTCCGCCTGGCGGCGCGCGGCATCGGCCCCGGCGACCCGGGCCTCCGCCTCCGCGCGGGCGCGGGGATCGAGCAGCGGCGTCGCGAGCGGGAGGATGCGGGCGAGCACGTCGCCGCGCCGGACCGAGTCGCCGGCGTGGAGCCAGAGCCGTCCGACGCTGCCCGCGAGGGGCGCCGAGACCGTGTAGCGGTCCTTGACCCGGGTGCGGCCGTCCTCGTCCACCGTCACCCGGAGCGGTCCGCGCTCGACCGTCGCCAGCTCGACCGGCACCGGCTTCGACCGGAGCGCGAGCGTGAGCCCGATGGCCAGGGCCGCCGCCAGCAGCACCGCCACTGCCCGGTAGGCCCACACACGGACGCGGTTGGACACGGCGTGGGACCGGCTCGCGGGAGACGCCGTGAGCGGCGGGCGGGCGTCGGGCAGCCGCGCCGGGCCCGGCGCGGGGACTGGTGGGGGTGCGGGCGTGCCGGTGGTGGCCGGGGGCGCCGCGGTGCCGCTGGTCGCGGGACGGACAGGCTGATCGGTCATCGGGTCACTCCCGCGTCTTGAGGACCGCCACCAGGTCGAGGCGGTCGAGCTGCCGGCGTACGAGCAGCGCGCTCACGAGGCCGGTGGCGACCACGGTGAGCGTAGCGATTGCGTATGTGTGGCTCGAGATCGTCACCGGAAAGCGGTACATCTCCGCGTGGACGCTGCCCATGACGAGCGCCGTGAGCCAGTAGCCGAGCACCCAGCCCAAGGGTATGGCGACGACGACCTGGAGCCCCAGCTCGCCGAGAAGGATCCGGGAGATCTCCCCCCGGGTGAACCCGAGGACCCGAAGGCTCGCCAGGTCCCGGCTCCGCATCGAGAGCGCCACCCGGGCGTTGTTGTACACCACCCCGATGGCGATGATCGCGGCGAAGAGGGTGAGCACCAGGGATATCACCACCATCGTCTTGCCGACCTGCGCCCAGATGTGGTCGATCGCGCTGCGACGGCTCGACACCGCGGCGACGAGCGGCATTTCGTCCAGGCGCCGCTCCACCACGGTGCGCATCGCCGGATCGAGGGTGAGAAACGCGGCGGAGACGACCGGGGCATCTCCCGTCAACCGGTCGAGTCGGTCGAGCCGCATGTAGCCCTGAATGCCCGTCATGTCGTCGATCAGCCCGGCCAGCGCCACGCGCCGGCGGCTGCGGTCGCCCTCCAGGAGCTCGAGTTCCACCTCGTCGCCGGGGCGTGCGCCCAGAATGTCGGCGAGCGCGCGGCTCAGCACCATCCCGTCGGCCGGGAGAGATCGCGGGGCGCCGGTGGTAGTGACGATCTGGCGCAGCGCGATCGCGTCCGGGTAGCCGAAAACGGGAACGTCGCGGTACCGGGGGCCCAGGCTCAGGCGGACCGGCACCGAGCGGAGCGCGTCCACCTGCCGCACACCCGGAAGGTGCGCCAGCTCGCGTATCGCGCGCTCGGGCAGGGCGCGGATGAAATCCACCCGCAGGTCCTCCCGCATCGCGCGCTCCATCTGCACGTCCACCAGCCAGTTGATCGCGTCCCGCTGGCAGCGGCCGACCACCAGGATGCCTACTGCCGCCGCAATGCCGAGCACCGAGAGTCCCGTGCGGAGCGGGCGATGCTCCAGCTCGCGCAGGACGATGCGCCAGCTCTGTCCCACCAGCTCCTCGAGGCCGAGACGGTCCACCAGCATCGGTCGGTAGACCGCGGGCGCGGGCGGCCGCATCGCCTCGGCGGGCGGCATCGTCACCACCCGGCGCACCGACCCGAGCGCGCCCGCGCCGGCCGACGCCAGGCTCACCAGGGCGGCGATGCCCGCGACCTGGGGCGCGAGCCGGTAGACCAGGAGCGGGAAGTGGAAGACGTCGGCGTAGACCTGGGTGAGCTCCCGGCCCAGCCACGCCCCGAACACCGTACCCACCACCGTGCCGCAGAGGACCAGCAGGGCGACCAGTTTGAGAAAGTGGAGCCCGATCTGGGCGTTCGCGTAGCCGATCGCCTTGAGCGACGCGATCTGGCCCCGCTGGAGCATCACCAGCCGGGAGAGGACGACGTTGACCAGGAACGCGGACACGCCGAGAAAGATGAGCGGCACCCAGGTGGCGAAGCTCCGGAGCTGGTCCAGCTCGCCGGTGAGGGTGTAGTTGGAGACCTGCCGCTCGCGGCTGACGGCGCCCAGGCCGCCGTAAGGATCCAGGAGGCGGTCGGCGGCATCGCGCACGGCGGCCGCGGAAGCGCCGGGCTGGAGCGCGAGCACGGCGTCGTTGAAGGCGCCGTCCAGCTGGAAGGCGGGGGCGACGGACTCCCGGTCCATCCACAGCACCGCGAAGCGGCGGTCGTCGGTGATCTCGCCGGCGGGCGGGATGGCGTAGATGAACTCGGGCGAATCGGCCAGGCCGACGATGCGCAGCACGCGGCGGATGCCGTTGATGACGGCCGGGAGCGTGTCGCCCGGCTCGATGCCGTAGCGCCGGGCGAAGGCCGTGAGCAGGAGCGCCTCGCCCGAGCGGCCGGGCTCCACCATGCGGCCGCGCCGCACGAGCACGGCGTTGAGCGGCGCGTCGCCGCCGGCCGGCAGCGTCACGATCTCGCCGATGGGCGGCTGCCGGGCCCCCTCGAGCGGGAGGCGGACCGTCTCCACGATGCGGGTGTAGACCCGGGCGACGCCCGGAATCGCGGCCAGGCGGTCCCGCACCGGGTCCGGGGCCCGCTTCAAGTGAACGAACACGTCGCCGAAGCGGTAGCGAGTGTAGTAGGTCTCGCGGGAGACCTCGAGCGAGTCCCAGGTGCTCTGGAGGCAGACGAAGCTGGTGATTCCCGACGCCACCACCAGGGCGATCGTGAGGACCTGGCCCTTCAAGGTGGCGAGGTCACGGAGCAGCTTGCGGTCGAGCATCCTCACCATCGGAGCGCCTCCACCGGAAGCTTGGTCGCGTGCGCTTCCTCGTGCACGATGCGCCCGTCGCCCAGGACCAGCACCCGGTCGGCGATCGCCGCGACCGGCACGTTGTGCGTGATGATCGCCGTGGCCGTCCCCAGCTCGCGGTTCACCCGGTCGATCGCCTCGAGGACCAGCCGGCCCGTCTCCACGTCCAGCGCGCCCGTCGGCTCGTCGCAGAGCAGGACGTCGGGCCGCTTGGCCACGGCCCGGGCGATCGCGACCCGCTGCTGCTCGCCCCCGGAGAGCTGGGCGGGGAAGTGGTCCAGCCGGTCGCCCAGGCCCACCAGCTCGAGGACGTCCTCCGGCGCGAACGGGTCCCGGGAGATCTCGGTGACGAGGGCCACGTTCTCCCGGGCGGTGAGACTCGGAATCAGGTTGTAGAACTGGAACACGAAGCCCACATGGTTGCGCCGGTAGCGCGTGAGCTCCGACTCGCTGGCGCGCGTCAGCTCCCGGCCGCGGTAGAAGACCCGCCCCGACGTGGGCACGTCGAGGCCCCCCAGAATGTTGAGCAGCGTCGATTTGCCGCTGCCCGACGGGCCCAGCAGCACCACGAACTCCCGCTCGTCCAGCGCCAGATCCACCCCCCGGAGCGCGTGCACCTCGACCTCGCCCATCCGGTACACCTTGGTGAGCGCGACCGCCTCGAGGACGTGTCCGGTCATCGGGCCCACGTCAGGTACCAGAGGCCCGCGCCGGTGGCCGCCGCGAGCGCGGCGAGCCCCGCCGCGGCGCGCCAGCGGAAGCCCCCGGCGCCGAAGCCGAGCGCGAGACCGAGCTTGAGGAGGGTGTTCGAAATGATGCCGACGGTGATGGCCTGCGCCGCGAGCTGCGCCGTGGCCGGCTCGGTGCCCATGGACGTCATGGACAGCACCAGCGCGTCCACGTCGGTGAGGCCGAGCGCCGCAGCCGAGGTGATGACGCCGGCGGAACCGAAACGGGTGCGGACGAATACCATGGCCATGAGCACCACCTGGAACAGCAGCGCCATGCGCACGGCCGGCCCGAGCCGGAGCGGGCTCCGCGTGGTGTCCTTCGCCGCGAGGTGCGGGGTTTCGCCGCGGGCGAGGCCGCGGGCTACCAGTACCACGCCCGCCACGGCCGGCAGCGCGAGGAAGGGGAGTAGCACCCCCGCGACGGTCGGATTGAGGATCCCGGCGAGGATGGCCACCCGCGGCAGGAGCACCGTGCACGCGCCGATCACCCCCACCGCGAGCGGGCCTGCGGCCGCGGGCTCCGACCGGCTCTGGCGCGCGAAATGGAGCGTCACCGCCGTCGAGGAGACGATGCCGCCGAGGAGCCCCGCGATCGGGTAGCCCAGGCGGGGCCCGGCGATCCGCTGCGCCAGGTAGCCCGTGAAGCTGAGCCCCGAGAACAGCAGCACGATGATCCACAGCTCGCGCGGCCGGATCCCGCCGAGCGGGCCGTACGGCCCTTCCGGCAGGAGCGGCAGCACGACCAGGGCGAGCACGGCGAACTGGAGCGCGGCGCGCAGCTCCACTTCGCCGATGCGCTGCACCAGCCGGTGGAGCCGGGTCTTTTCGCCCAGCGCCAGCACCACCACCGCGGTGGAGCCGCTCGCGATCGCCAGATAACCCAGGCCGGCCAGCGTTCCCAGCGCGAGCACCACGAGCGCGGCGGCCTCGGTGGTCCCGTCCGGATCGGCTCCGGGTCGCCGGGCGGCCACGACGTAGGCCGCCACGGCGAGCCCCGCGCCGCCCGCCAGGATCGCAGCAGCGGGGCCGGTCAGGCCCTGCGCCACCAGCAGCCCCGTGATCCCCCCCAGCAGGCCGAGCAGAAAGAACGTGCGCAGCCCGGCGAATCGGGCGGCGGGCCCGGTCGCGTGCCCCGACCACTCGCGCTCCAATCCGACCGCGAGGCCGGAGAGAGCGGCGACGGCAAGCGGGACGACGGTCTCCATGAGCGCTCCGGAAGCGGGTTTCGCGCAGGGGACGGGAGGTCCCACGGGGAATGTGGCGCGGGTGGGGAGGCGGGACGGTGAAGCCATTCTGAAGGTGTTTTCACGGAGGATCAAGTATCTTTGCCCGCATGTCGACTGCCCGCCGCACGCACGGCTTCCGCGAATCGGTGATCCGGGGGATGACCCGGCTCGCCCGCGAACACCAGGCGATCAACCTCGCGCAGGGGTTCCCCAACTTCGCCGCCCCCGACCTGCTCAAGGCCGCGGCGGTCGAGGCGATCGGCGGGGACATCAACCAGTACGCCATTACCTGGGGCGCGCAGCGGCTCCGGGAGGCGCTGGCGCGGAAGTACCAGGCCTGGTACGGCCTCCCGGTCGACCCGGAGCGGGAGATCACGATCACCTGCGGCGCCACCGAGGCCATGATGGCCACGCTGCTCGCGGTGGTCGATCCCGGCGACGAGGTGATCATCTTCGAGCCGTTTTACGAGAACTACGGGCCCGACACGATCCTCTCGGACGCGCGGCCGGTATTCGTGCCCCTCGAGCCGGGCCGGCCCCTCGACCTCGACCGCCTCGCGGCGACCTTCTCGCCGCGGACCCGGGCCATCGTCGTGAACACGCCGGGCAATCCGTCGGGCCGCGTGCTCACTCGGCCCGAGCTGGAGGCTATCCGCGATCTGTGTGTGCGGCACGACTGCCTGGCCGTCACGGACGAGATCTACGAGCACATGGTCTACGAGGGCACGCACGTGCCGCTCGCCACGCTGGCCGGCATGGGCGAGCGCACGATCACCATCAGCGGGGCCTCGAAGACGTTCGGCGTGACCGGGTGGCGTATCGGGTGGGCCATCGCGCCCGAGACGCTCACCGACGCGATCCGCAAGGTGCACGACTTTCTCACCGTGGGCGCGCCGGCGCCGCTCCAGGAGGCGGTCGCCGTTGCCGTGGACCGCCTGGACGAGCGGTTCTACCACGAGCTCACCGAATCCTACCGCGCCCGCCGCGAGCTCCTGGTGGACGCCCTCGGCGCGGCGGGCTTCGGCTGCACCCGCCCCGAGGGCGCGTACTACGTCCTCGCCGACTTCTCCGGCCTGAGCGATCTGCCGGACAGCGAGTTCGCCGTCTGGCTCTCCCGCGAGATCGGCGTGACGCCCGTGCCGGGCTCGAGCTTCTTCCACGATCCGCGCGACGGCCGCTCGCTGGTGCGCTTCGTCTTTTGCAAGACCGACGACATCCTGCTCGAGGCCGCGCGCCGGCTGCGCGGCCTCGGCGGCGGGCGATGCGCGCGGCACCGGCCCGGGGCGGATCTGGAGACCGCGGCGCGGAGCGGCCTCCAGTCCTGAGCCGGCGCCCCTTGCGCGGGGCGTTCCTCGACCGCACTCTGAGCCAGAAAGGCCGGACGATGGGGAGCGACAACACGCGATCGCACGTTCGCATCCACTACCCGCCGGCCGGGCGGCCCCGGCTGATGCTTCCGGGCGGCGCCCACGAAGTCCTGGATCTCTCGGCCGAGGGACTGCTGTTCGTGCTGCCGCCCGGGCGCGCCACTCCGGATCTGGGCGCCCGGCTCGAGGGAACGCTGGAGCTGGCTACCGCGGGCCCGGTTTCGGTGCGGGCGCGCGTCGTCTGGGTGGACGGCGATCGCGTGGGTCTTCACCTCTGGCCGGATGCGATCCCGTATCCGGTTCTTCTCGCCGAAGAGCGCAGCGTCGCCCCGACCCGGCGTCCCTGACCCGGCCCGCCGCGTTCCGCCACCCCCTCGAGGGCGGGGGACCCATGCCTTTTCTGGACCGCGCAGACGCCGGCCGCAAGCTCGCCGGAGCGTTGGAGCGCTTCCGGAGCCGGAATCCGGTGGTGTTGGCCCTGCCGCGCGGCGGCGTGCCCGTGGGGCTCGAGGTGGCGCGGGCGCTCGGCGCGCCGCTCGACGTGATCGACGCGCGGAAGCTCGGGGCGCCGGGACACGAGGAGCTTGCGGTCGGCGCCATCGCGCCCGGCGCCGTGTACGTGGATCGGCTGCTGGTGCGCCGGCTGGGCGTGAGCGCCGCCTATCTCGAGCAGATCACCACGGCCGAGGGGCGGGAGCTGGAGCGCCGCGAGCGGCTTTACCGGTCCGGGCGGGCTCCGCTCGACGTCGAGGGCCGGGTGGTGATTCTGGTCGACGATGGCCTCGCCACCGGCGCCACGGCCCGCGCCGCCGTCGCGTCCCTCCGGCAGCGCCGGCCAGCGCAGGTGATCCTGGCGGTGCCGGTCGGCGCGCCCGAGACGGTCGCCCGGCTCCGGGAAGTGGCGGACGACGTCGTCTGCCTCGAGACGCCCCCGGACTTTCGCGCGGTGAGCCTGGCCTACGGCGACTTCTCGCCCACCAGCGACGCCGAAGTGGTGAGCTGTCTCGCCGCCGCCCGCTGATTCGCGCCACCCTTTCCCCGAGGTCCCGATGCACCCGGCCGATGCCGACACCTACAAGACCGAGCTGATCGGCAGGATCATCACGGTGATGAACCGGACGTTCGCCACCACGGAAGGCCGCGAGAGTGGCTTGCGCGCGCTGAGCGAGCGGTTGCTCCGGCTCGACGAGACCGCGCTGCGCCAGCTGGCCGAGACCTTCGGCCTGGACGAGCCGGGCGAGCCGGAGCCGGAGGAGCGCTGACCGTGCGCGTGCCGTAGCGCCATGTCCCGCGCGTTCGTGAAGGAGGATGCGGGCGGCGAGCAGCCGCGCTACCCGCTGCCGCCTCCCGACGACCCCGGGTACGATCTCGCGGCCGCGCGGGCCCTCCTCCGCGGCGCGGACGAGGGTGACTCGGCCAGCGCCGAAGCGGCGACCGGGTACGTATTCGGCGAGCCCCGGCTGCGGCCCCAGGTGGAGCGCATCCTGGCCGAAGCCCGGGCCGACGGCAACGAGCGGCTGGAGCAGCTGGCGGAGCGCTTCCTCCGCCGCGCCGTGCGATGAGCCCGCCCCGGCCGCCTTCCTTCTTCTACCGCCTGAGCCACGGCATCCGGATCACGGTCCGGCCGGAGTATCTCGGGGACCAGTCGGATCCGACCCGCCAGCGCTTCGTCTTCGCCTATCACGTCCGGATCGAGAACGTGGGGACCCACCCGGCCCGCCTCCGCACGCGGCGCTGGCGCATCCACGACTCCATCGGCGAGGACATGGAGGTCGAGGGCGAGGGGGTCGTGGGCGAGCAGCCGCTGATCCCGCCCGGCGGCGTGCACGAGTACCAGAGCTTCTGCGTGCTCAAGTCGCCCGGCGGGCACATGGAGGGCGAGTATCGGTTCGAGCGGCCGGACGGAACCACGTTCGAGGCGGAGATTCCCCGGTTTGTTCTCGCCCTGCACGATGCGGAGGCGGGCTAGTGCCGGGACCTTATGTTTCTGGCATGAAGCCGCCTGCCGTCGCCCGTCCGGCCGGTCCGCTGACCGTCCCCTTCCGGGAGCACCTTGCCGCCCTGGAGGTCGCCCCGGCGCGCCTGCTCGTCGCCGTCTCGGGGGGGCCGGACTCGGTCGCCCTGCTCGATCTGCTCTGTGCCTGCCCGGAGGCGCTCGGGCTCGAGCTCGCCGTGGGACACGTGGACCACGGCATCCAGCGGGACAGTGCGTCCGTCGCGGAAGCCGTCCGCAGGCTCGCTGCCGACTACGGCCTTTTGTTTCTGGAGCGCCGGCTCTCGCTCGGCCGGGCTGCTAGCGAGACGGCGGCCCGGACCGCCCGGTACCGTGCCCTGGAGGCGATGCGGCGGCGCGCCCGCGCGGATCTCATCGTGACCGCCCACCACGCCGACGATCAGGCGGAAACTGTGCTGATGCGGGTGCTCAGGGGGTCCGGGCCCGCAGGCCTGGCGGCCATGTCCAGCCGGCGGGGGCGAGTGCTGCGGCCGCTGCTGCCGTTTCGGCGGGACGATCTGGCCCGTCATCTGCAGAGCATCGGACGATCCGGGTGGACCGATCCGGCCAACACCGACCCGAGGCACCTGCGATCCTGGATCAGGCGCGATGTGCTGCCGGCGCTCCGGGGGCGTCTCCCGGACGTCGAGGCCCGCCTCGCAAGGTTGGCGGAGCAGGCGGCGGTCAGTCGCGGTGGTTGGGATGCGCTGCTCGACGTACTGCCGGGACTGGACTATCAGACCGAAGCGGACGGGGCGTCGATCGCCTCGAAAGCACTGGATATCAAAGAACATAAGCTGTTCATTTGTATTGCAATTGCAGTCGCAACACGATGTGGAATCTCGCTCGGGCCGACGCGGGCTGCCAGGATTGCCGAGCTGCTGCGGGCCGGGCGGAGCGGGAGCCAGGTCCCGCTCGGAGGTGGCTGGCTCGCCGAGCTTTCGTTCGGTCGCCTGCGCTTCGCCCGCCCGACTGAGAGGCCGGCCCCGACGGATCTGGCCCTCGCGGGCGATCGCGGCACCGCCGTCTGGTCCGGCTGGAGGTTCGTCTGGTCACCGGCCCAAGTGCCGGAGCGGCAGGACCGGATGGCCGCCACGGCCTGGCTCGACCCGGCGGCTTCCGGGCTCGTGGTGCGGGCCCGCAGGGCGGGCGACCGGATCCGTCCGCTCGGGGGGCGCAGCCGCCTGTTGGTCCGCTGCCTTCAGGAGGCCCGGGTTCCGCGGAGCCGCCGGCCCGGCTGGCCGGTGCTCGAGTCTCGGGGGTCGATCGTTTGGGTCCCCGGCGTCTGCCGGTCGGATCTGCTGGTTCCCCATGCGGGCGCGGAGGCGCTGCGTGTCCACGCTGAGCTCGCCTGACGTTCTCCGCCGAACCGGCGGCCGGCCGATCAAGTCCATCGTCTTCGACGAGGAGACGATCGCGCGGCGCGTGGGCGAGCTGGGGCGGGAGATCACGGAGGCCTATCCCGAAGGCGAGCTGCTGGTGCTGGGTCTCCTCAAGGGGAGCTTCATCTTCCTGAGCGACCTGGTCCGCACGATCGAGCGCCCGCTGCAGGTGGACTTTCTGATCGCGAGCTCCTACGGGGCGGGGAAGACGTCGAGCGGGACGGTGCAGTTGCTGTACGACCCGGAAACCGCCCTCGCGGGCAAACATATCCTGCTCGTCGAGGATATAATTGATAGTGGCAAGACGTTGCAGCGCCTGCTCGGGCTGCTGGCGGAGCGGCGCCCGCTGAGCCTCGCGATCTGCGCCCTCCTAGACAAACAGCTGGCACCTGCGCGTCCGCCGGAGCTTCGCTTCGTCGGGTTCCGGGCGCCGCCGGCGTTTCTGGTGGGCTATGGGCTCGACCACGCCGAGAACTATCGCAATCTCCCGTTCATAGCGGACCTGGATTCCTAGATGGCTGACCGACTTCCGACCCGACCCACCCGCCCCGGCTGGGGCAACGTGAGCAAGAACCTCGCGCTGTGGCTGCTGGTGGCCCTGCTCGCGCTGGCGCTCTTCCAGATGATGAGCCGCCAGAAGAGCCCCACCCAGGAGTTCTCCTATACCGCCTTCATCAATCAGCTGGACGCGGGCAACGTCGCCAACGTCGAGATCTTCGATGGAAAGCGGGTGGAGGGCGACTTCAAGACCCCGGTGGCGCAGGACGGGAGGCCCGCGAAGAGCTTCACGGTGCTGCTCCCGATCGCCAACAGCGAGGAGCTGCTCAAGCGCCTGGACAGCGCCGGCGTGCAGATCGTAGCCCGGGAGCCCAAGGGCGGCATCACGGCGATCATCATTGCGGCGTTGCCCTGGGTCGTCATCCTCGGCCTTTGGTTCTTCCTGCTGCGCCAGCTCCAGGCCGGCGGTAGCCGCGCGTTCGCGTTCGGGAAGTCCAAGGCCAAGCTGCTGGCGGGGGACACGCCCAAGATCACCTTCGCCGACGTTGCCGGCGCGGACGAGGCCAAGTTCGAGCTGCAGGAGATCATCGAGTTCCTCAAGGACCCGCAGAAGTTCACCCGGCTCGGCGGGCGCCTGCCCAAGGGCGCGCTGCTGGTGGGCCCGCCGGGCACTGGCAAGACGCTTCTCGCCAAGGCCGTGGCGGGCGAGGCGGGCCGGCCGTTCTTCTCCATGTCGGGGTCCGACTTCGTCGAGATGTTCGTCGGCGTGGGCGCCAGCCGGGTGCGCGACCTCTTCGAGCAGGGCAAGGCGCACGCGCCCTGCATCATCTTCATCGACGAGATCGACGCGGTCGGCCGGCACCGCGGCGCCGGGCTGGGCGGCGGGCACGACGAGCGGGAGCAGACCCTGAACCAGCTCCTGGTCGAGATGGACGGGTTCGAGTCGAACGACGGGGTGATCCTGCTCGCGGCCACCAACCGGCCGGACGTGCTGGACCCGGCCCTCCTCCGGCCGGGGCGCTTCGACCGCCAGATCGTGGTGGACGCGCCGGACGTGCGGGGCCGGGAGCAGATCCTGCGGATCCATACCCGGAAGATCCCGCTCTCGTCCGACGTGCGCCTGGACATCATCGCCAAGGGCACGCCCGGCATGGCCGGCGCCGACCTCGCCAACCTGGTGAACGAGGCGGCGGTGCTCGCGGCGCGGAAGAACAAGACGCTCGTGGACCACCAGGACTTCGAGGAGGCCAAGGACAAGGTCATGCTGGGCGTCGAGCGGCGGAGCCTCGTGCTCACCGAGGACGAGCGCCGGCTCACGGCCTACCACGAGGCGGGCCACGCGATCGTCGCCCTCAAGATCCCGGGCAGTGATCCGATCCACAAAGTCACGATCGTCCCGCGCGGCCGGGCTCTGGGCCTCACGGCGTCGCTTCCCGAGGTGGACCGGCACAACTACACCAAGGAATGGCTCATCGGCAGCCTCGCCATGTTCTTCGGCGGGCGCGTGGCCGAGGAGCTCGTCTTCGGGGCGGAGAAGGTCACGACCGGCGCCGGCAACGACATCGAGCGCGCCACTGCCCTCGCCCGCCGGATGGTCACCCAGTTCGGCATGAGCGAGCGGATCGGCCCGCTCGCCGTGGGCGACAAGGAGCAGGAGATCTTCCTCGGCCGGGAGTTCGCGCAACGCCGGGAGATCTCGGAGCGGACGGCCGAGATGGTGGATGACGAGGTGAAGCGGCTGGTGGACGAGGCGTACGCCAAGGCCACCCAGATCCTGGGCGGGAACCGCGAGCTGCTGGACCGCATCGCGGTGGCGCTGCTGGAGCGGGAGACGATCGACCGCGAGGATCTCGACCGGCTGGTGAAGGGCGAGCCGCTCGCGCCGCGCGTCCTCCCGCCCGAGCCCCCGCCGCCGCCCGCTGCGGCCGCCAAGCCGGCTCCTCAGCCGGCGCGCGCGCCGATTCTCGGCGCGCCGCCCGCCGAGCCGGCCGGCGCGTGAATGTCGTTCCGCTCGCTTTCCACTCCCCCCGGGCGCTGCGTGACGCGCTCATCGCGCACGGGTGGGGGCCGGAGGCGGCGGACGGCGCGGCGGGTGGCTCCCAGCCGCTAGCTTTCCACATCAGCGACCTGGACCAGGCCACCCTCGAGGCCCTGGTCCGCTTTGCCGGCCGCCTCGGACTCGAGGTACTGACCGGCGGCTCGTGGGCGGTCATCGCCGGCAGCCGCTCGCGCCTCAGCGCGCTCGCGCGGCCGTGGACCGCGCCCGAGGGGCTGCGCGACGTCTCCCTGCGCCTCGGTCTGGCGATCCCGCCGGATCCG
>DASWAI010000245.1:0-5651 GCA_036391215.1 Gemmatimonadales bacterium | reverse complement strand
GGGCGCGAGCAGCGAGCGGTAGCAGACCACCTCTTCGACCGCCACGCCGCCCGTCCGCAGCACGGCGGGCAGCTCGTCCCGCCGCGTGTCGCCGCAGGGGAACAGCACCGGAGAGCCCACGTGCGCGGACAGCATTGCGCTCCCCAGGATCGAGCCGGCGCCGGCGTCCATCGTCACCAGGCTCGACGGCACGCGCACGGAGTCGAACAGGCCGCGGAGCGGCTCCGCCGTGGCGGCCCCGGGCGCCCAGGCTTCCTGTCCGGGCGGCGGATTCACGCGGTGCCCCACGAGGCGGGCGGCGAACGCTTCCGCTGCCCGCGGCGAGGTGACCGCCACCGCCCTGAACTCCGGCAGCCGGAATATGGCCCGATCCACCGGGGCCCAGTCCGCCGGCGGTCCGAACGCCAGGAGCGGTGCGTCGCGAACGACCAGCCCTTCGGAGCGGAGCCGGTCGGCGAGCCCGGCGAGCGAGCCGGGCGCCGTCGTGAGCACCACCGTCGGCGCTCGCCCCGCCATCAAGGCTCCGAGACCGGCTCGGCCCCCGCCTCGCGCACTGAGCGCAAGATCGCGTCGGCGCCCTCGGCGAGGAGCTGGTCCGCCAGGCCGGCTCCAAGCTCCTCGGCCTCCGCGAGAACCCGGGCGGGCCCGGCGCGCACACCTTCCGCGGCCGCTTCGCCCCCGAGCGACACCACCCGCCCGCGAAGCCGCACGACCGTGCTGGCTCCGTCCCGCGTCACCACGGCTAGCGCCGCGACCGGCACCTGACAGCCGCCCTCGAGCCGCCGGAGGAATCCCCGCTCCGCTCCCGCGGCCAGCTCGACGTCCGGATCGTGGAATGCCCCCCGAACCGCCTCGCGCGCCACGGGGTCCGCGGTCCGGACCGTGGCCGCAAGCGCACCCTGCCCCGGCGCCGGCAGCATCACGTCCAGGGCCAGCCGCTCGCTGATCCGCGCCTCGAGCCCGAGCCGGATCAGGCCCGCTGCCGCCAGAACGACCGCCGCCCAATCCCGGCTGCGATCCAGCTTCGCCAGCCGGGTATCCACGTTGCCGCGGACGTCGGTGATCTGGAGATCCGGTCGGGCGCGGAGCAGCTGCGCCCGGCGGCGGAGGCTGCTCGTCGCCACCACGGCGCCCCGCGGCAGCGTAGCCCAGTTCAGGCCGTCCCGCGTCACGAGCGCATCCCGCGGATCCTCGCGAAGCCCCACGGCGCCGAGGGCGATTCCGGCCGGCAGTACCGTCGGGAGGTCCTTGAGCGAATGAACCGCCAGGTCGACGCGGCCCTCGAGCAGGGCGTCATCGAGCTGCTTGGTAAACAGGGCGCGACCGCCGATGCGGGAGAGCGGCACGTCCTGGACGGCGTCGCCGGTCGTCCGGATCTCGATCCGCTCGGTGGCATAGCCGTGCGCGGCGAGGCGGGCGCGGACCCGTTCCGTCTGCCAGAGGGCGAGCGCGCTCGCGCGGGTTCCGAGGCGGAGGGGCGAGCCTCCCGGCATCAGTCCGCCTCCACGATGAGCGAGGGGTGGCAGGGTGCGCGGAGTCCGGCGGCGGCGCCGCCGACGCGCCCGCGCTCCGCAAATCTAACCGGAGCCGAGCGCATGCTCAGCGGGCTCCGGCGACCCGCATCGCGACGTCGAGGCCGGAGCAGAGCGCGTCCGGGAGGGCCACGCCCCGGCGATACGATCCGGCGAGGAACAGCCCGGGGTTCGCCGTCTCGATCTGGTCCATCAGTCCGAGCCAGCGGTCGTACCCCAGCACGTACTGCGGAATCGCTCGCGGCCACCTGACCACTTGGCGAAAGCGGGGCTCCCCGCGGGCGCCGAGCAGCTCGCCTAGCTCCTGGCGCACCAGCTGAACGAGCGCATCGGGATCGAGCGCCGCGAACTCGGGTTGGCGGGCTCCCCCGACGAACGCGGTGAGGGTCACGCAGCCTTCCGGGGCGCGACCGGGGAAGAGTGTCGAGGAGAACAGGACGCCCAGCAATCGGCGGCGCTCCACCGCCGGCACCAGGACGCCGAAGCCGTCGAGCGGGTGGGTCACGTCCTCGCTGCGGAACCCCAGTACCACCACGGCCACGGGCGCATAGGGGATGTCTGCGAGCTCCGCCAGTCGGGCGGGCCCCGCGGTTTCCACCGGGAGCGCCCCGAAGGCGTGCGCCGGACAGGCGAAGACGACTGCGTCATGCCTCGCCTCGTCGCCCCCCACCCGGAGGGCCCACCCGCTGGCCGCCCGCCGAACTCCCTGCACCGGAGAGGAAGTGCGGATCCGGTCGCCCAGACGCCCGGCCAGCGCCTCGGGGATCTCGCCCATGCCGGTCGGAAACGAGTGGATGCGTCCCGGCCCGCCCGCCATGGTCTTGCCGGCGGCCCGGAGCGCCCGCCTGCGGGCCAACGCGCCCCGCAGGATGGAGCCGTGCTCCCGCTCCAGGGCATGGAGCCGCGGAAGCGCGTTCCGCACCGATAGCGAGGCCGCGTCGCCTGCGTAGATCCCGCCCACGAAGGGGCCGGCTGCGTAGTCCAGGAATTCGCCGCCGAGCCGCCGGCGGACGAAGTCGGCCACGCTCTCCTGGATGGATGGATCGGCGCCGGACACGAAGGGCTCGCGCAGGATCGCAAGCTTGCCCTTGAGCGAGAAGGCCCGGGTGGTGAGCAGCTCGGCGGGGGAGGCGGGGAGGGCCACGAGGCGGCCGGCCCGGACGACGTACCGCTTGCGGGCGGCCGGACCCGCCTCGATCTGCCGCGGGGCCAGGCCGACTTCCTCGAACAGCGCCTGCACCTCAGGGTCGGGGTTCGCCAGCGAGTTGGGCCCCGCTTCGGCGAGGAAGCCGTCGCGCCGTTCGGTGCGAACGACGCCGCCCACCCGCGGCCCGCCCTCGTAGACCGTGACCGCATGGCCCAGGGCGGTGAGGCGGTACGCCGCCGCGAGGCCGGCGACGCCGCCGCCGATGATCGCGACCGACACCTAGCGGAACGCCCGGGCGAGCCCCTCCTCGAGCACGGCGAGCTCGGCGTCACCGTGGACCGCGGAGGTGAATGCCGCCTCGAACGCTGATGGCGGGAGGTAGACGCCCGCATCCAGCATCGCGTGGAAGAAGCGGCCGTATGCCGCGCGGTCCGTAGCTTTGGCGCCGGCGTAGTCGTGCACGGGGCGGTCGGTGAAGAACGGGGTCAGCATCGTGCCCACTCGCTGCACGGTCACCGCGACGCCGGCCCCCTCCGCGGCCCGGTTGATGGCTTCGGCCGCGCGGGCTGCCCATCGCTCGGCCCGATCCCACACCCCCGGCGCGGCGAGCAGGTCCAGGGTGGCGAGTCCGGCCGCCATCGCGAGGGGATTGCCGGAGAGCGTGCCGGCCTGGTACACCGGACCGGCCGGGGCCACCTGCAGCATGAGGTCCCGACGCCCGCCGTACGCCGCCGCCGGCAGGCCGCCGCCCATCACCTTGCCCAGGCAGGTCAGGTCCGGCGTGATGCCGAAGAGCGCCTGGGCGCCGCGCGGGTGCACCCGCCATCCGGTCATCACCTCATCGAAGATCAGCAGCGTGCCGTGCCGCACGGTGATCTCGCGCAGTCCTTCCAGAAATCCCGGCCTGGGCGGCACGACGCCCATGTTCCCTGCCACCGGCTCCACCAGCACGGCCGCGATGCCGTCGGCCCGGGCGGCGAAGAGGCGCTGCACCGCATCGAGATCGTTGTACGGCGCTATGACGGTGTCGGCGACGGCGGCGGGCGGGACCCCCGGCGAGTCGGGGAGTCCCAGTGTCGCCACGCCTGAGCCGGCGGCCGCCAGGAGGGCGTCCGCATGCCCGTGGTAGCAACCCTCGAACTTGAGGACCGCGCGCCGGCCGGTTGCCGCCCGGGCGAGGCGCACGGCGCTCATGGTCGCCTCGGTGCCGGAGCTCACGAACCGCACCATCTCCACCGACGGGAACGCGGCGATCAGCCGCTCCGCCAGCCGGACCTCCAGCTCCGTGGGAGCCCCGTAGGTCGTGCCGCGGGCGGCCGCGGCGCCGATGGCCGCCACGATGTCGGGGTGCGCGTGCCCGAGGATGAGCGGGCCCCAGGAGAGCACGAGGTCCACGTATCGGTTGCCGTCCACGTCCTCCAGCCACGCGCCTTCGCCACGCGCCATGAACCGGGGAGTGCCGCCCACGCTCCGGAACGCCCGGACGGGACTGCTCACCCCGCCGGGCATGAGCCCTTCCGCCAGCGTGAACAGGAATCCGGACCGCTCCGCCGAGGCCGGCACGACGCGCAGGTGCGTCACTGGGCGGGGTCGGGCTCGCGGAGCCATTCGGCCACGTCCTTTGCATGGTAGGTGATGATCGCGTCCGCGCCGGCGCGCCGCATGCCCGTCAGGGCTTCCAGCACCGCCCGGCGCTCGTCGATCCACCCGAGTTGGGCCGCGGCCTTCAGCATCGCGTATTCGCCGCTCACGTTGTAGGCCACCAACGGCAGCGTCGTCCGGTCGCGCACGGCGCGAACGACGTCCAGATAGGCCAGGGCCGGCTTCACCATGAGGAAATCCGCACCCTCGCTTTCGTCCAGCGCGGCCTCCAGCAACGCCTCGCGCACGTTGGCCGGGTCCATCTGGTACTGGCGCCGGTCGCCGAACGCGGGGGTGCTGTCGGCGGCTTCCCGGAACGGTCCGTAGAACGCGCTGGCGTATTTCACCGCATAACTCAGGATCGTGCAGTCCTGGTGCCCCGCCCCATCCAGCGCGCCCCTGATGGCCCGGACCATCCCGTCCATCATGCCGCTCGGCGCCACGACGTCCGCCCCCGCCGCGGCGTGGCTGACGGCGACACGACCCAGCACCTCCAGCGTCGCGTCATTGTCTACCGCACCGTCCTTCACGACGCCGCAGTGGCCGTGGCTGGTATACTCGCAACAGCAGACGTCCGTCGCGAGCAGAAGATCGGGATGGCGGGCCCGGAGCCGCCGCAGCGCCCGCTGGACGATGCCGTCCGCCGCGTAGTTCTCCGACCCGAGCTCGTCCTTGGCCGCCGGCAGGCCGAACAGGATCACGGAG
Organism: Gemmatimonadales bacterium; assembly: GCA_036391215.1. Classification (GTDB taxonomy): domain Bacteria; phylum Gemmatimonadota; class Gemmatimonadetes; order Gemmatimonadales; family GWC2-71-9; genus DASQPE01. The sequence continues at coordinate 626 of DASWAI010000245.1, read as the reverse complement.
GGGATCCCGAGCGCCCGGAGCCGGTCGGCCTCGCGGTCGAGCATGGCGTCCACCGAGAGCTGGAATACGCCCGGCATCGAGGACACCTCGCGGGCCACGTCGGTGCCGTGGACCACGAAAAGCGGTGCGATAAGGTCCTGTGCCGCCAGCCGGGTCTCGCGGGAGAGCCGGCGAAGCGCCGGCGTGCGCCGCCGACGGCGGGGCCGCACGAACGGGTAAGAGCTCACGGGCGGTGGGGGTAGCGGATGCTGGACGCGATCGGGAAGCGGGTCGGGCGAAAGGTACGGGCGGCCGTGGCCGCTCACAAGCGAGGCCTGCCGTTCAGCCCACCACCGGTGCGGTCTGGCCTCGCTTCGTCCGCCGGGCGCGTATAGTCTTTGCAGGAAGCGGCACGAAACCCGATCCACGGCCTGGTCGTTCCGGTAACATACCTCCGGCCTCGCACCCTGCAGGGGCCGGCACATTGGGTTCTCGCGCGGGCAGGTCCGCATGCGCTATCGTTCGCTGCTCCTCGTCTCGGCCATCGCGCTCGACGGAGGGGCGTGTGCCCGCCCCCCGCGCCCCACTGGTCCCGTCCCGCCGCTCGCCCCCGCCATCGCCATCGTGGACGCCGTGCTCTGGGACGG
>DASWAI010000244.1:0-14137 GCA_036391215.1 Gemmatimonadales bacterium | reverse complement strand
CGCTCAGGTCGGAAGCGCATTTCATCCTGGCGTCGAAGGGGATCGGGGAGGCTCTCGTAAGAATATGCAGTGCCGCGCCGCGCCCGGAAGTGCTCCCAATGGGCGTGTGTTATACTTGTCCGACCATGTCCAAATCACCGGCGCCGGCCGACATTCGCGATGTCACCTGTCCCTTTTGCGGGCTGGCGTGCGATGATCTCGTGATCGGCGTGTCCGGGGAGCGCCTGGCGGTGCGCGCGAACGGCTGCGCCATCAGCATCCCCGCGTTCGAGGCCAGCCCGCCTGCCAAGACGACGCCGCAGATCGCGGGCCGGGACGCCACGCTCCCGCAGGCAGCGGCGGAGGCGGCCCGGCTCCTCCGTGACGCCCGTGAGCCCCTCTTCGCGGGTCTCGGCACCGACGTCGCCGGCGCCCGCGCGATCGCCCGACTGGCGGAACGGTGCGGCGGCAACCTGGACCACATGAACTCGCCCGCCACCATGCGGAACATGCTGGCCTTGCAGGACCGGGGCTGGATCACGACGACGCTCGCAGAAGTGAGGAACCGTGCGGATCTGCTGGTGGTCGCGGGCAGCGACATCGGCCGCCGGTTTCCCCGTTTCTACGAACGCTGCCTCGCCAACGGCGAGACCCTTTTCGCGGAGGACCGCCGCTGCGAGATCGTCTTTCTCGGATCGACGCTGCCGGAAGAAATGCCCCGCCAGGAGCCGCCGCCGCGGTTGCTGCCCTGCGACCCGTCCCGCCTGCATGAAGCGGCCGGCGTCTTGCGCGCCCTCGTCGCGGGACGGACGCTCCAGGCGTCCGAGGCAGCCGGGGCGCCGATCGCGGCGTGGCGGGAGCTGGCGGACCGGATGCTCGCGGCCCGGTACGGCGTGCTCGCCTGGGCCGCCGCCGACTTCGACCTCCCCCACGCCGAGCTCGCCGTGCTGGCCCTGTGCGAACTGGTCCGGGACCTCAATCGCACGACCCGCTTCAGCGGCCTCCCGCTCGGCGGGAGCGACGGCGACGTCACCGCCGACGCGGTACACCTGTGGCAGACGGGCTTCCCCTCCCGAACCGGATACGGCGCTGGATACCCGGAGTACGACCCCTACCACCTCTCGAGCACGCGGCTCCTGACCCGGGGCGAAGCCGACGTGCTGGTCTGGGTCTCAGCCTTCGATGCCGCGCACCGGCCCCCGGCGAGCGCCGCGCCCACGGTTGTGCTCGGCCGGGCCGGCATGATATTCGAGCAGGAGCCGGCCGTCTTCATTCCGGTGGGGACGCCCGGGGTGGACCATGCAGGCCACGTGTTCCGGACCGACCGGGTCGTCGCGCTACCCCTTCGGCGCCTGCGCGCGTCCGTGCTGCCCAGCGTGGAAAGTGCGGTCGCCGCCATCGAGCAGGCGTTGTAACCGCCATCCGACCCACAGACCCACCTCCCGAACCGCGGGGCCACGCGCATGTTGCTGAAGTTGAAAGGCGGCAAGGTCTACGACCCGGCCAACGGCGTCAACGGCGAGGTGCGCGACCTCTACCTGCGAGACGGGCGAATCGTCGCCGAGCCGGGAGGCGACGTGCGCGTGGACCAGGAGCACGACCTCACCGGCCGGGTGGTGATGGCGGGGGGGATCGACCTGCACACCCACATCGGCGGCGGCAAGATGAACCTGGCCCGCGCGATGCTGCCCGAGGATCACCGGGCTGACCCGGTCCGGCGCACGGGCGTCACCCGCGCGTCATGCGGCCACGCCGCCCCGGGCACGCTCGCGGCGGGGTACCGCTACGCCGCAATGGGCTATACGAGCTGCTTCGAACCCGCGATCCTGCCGGTGAACGCCCGCCAGGCGCATCTCGAGATGGGGGACACCCCGATCGTGGACAAGGGCGGCTACGCCATGCTCGGCAGCGACGACTTCCTGCTGCGACTGCTCGCGGCCGGCGAAGATCAGGCGCTGATCAACGACTACGTGGCGTGGACGCTCCACGCGACGCGCTGCATCGCCATCAAGGTCGTCAACCCGGGCGGGATCTCGGCCTTCAAGTTCAACCAGCGCAAGCTGGATCTGGACGAGCCGCACACGTTCTACGGGGTCACGCCCCGCGACATCGTCCGCGTGCTCACCCGGGCGGTGCACGAGCTGGGGGTGCCCCATCCGCTGCACGTGCACGGCAGCAACCTGGGCGTCCCCGGCAACGTCGACACGACGCTGGCCACGATCAGCGCCGCCGAAGGGCTGCCGATCCATCTCACCCACGTCCAGTTTCACGCCTATGGCACCGAGGGGGACCGCGCGTTCTCGTCGGGCGCGGCCCGTGTCGCGGAGGCGGTCAACCGGCACGCGAACGTGAGCTGCGACGTCGGCCAGCTCATGTTCGGCCCGACGGTGACCGCGTCCGGGGACAGCATGGCCCAGTACCGCAATGCGCCGCACGGCCGGCCGCGCAAGGCGGTCGTGATGGACATCGAGTGCGACGCGGGTTGCGGCGTCGTGCCGTTCCGCTATCGGGACCGGAATTTCGTCAACGCGCTCCAGTGGGCCATCGGGCTCGAGCTCTTCCTACTGATAGCCGACCCGTGGAGGGTGTTCCTCACGACGGACCACCCGAACGGCGCGCCGTTCACCAGCTATCCGCAGCTGATCCGGCTGCTCATGGACCGGGGGTTCCGGAACGAGCGGCTGGCACAGATCCATCCGGACGCCCGGGCGATGACGACGCTGGGGACGATCGACCGGGAATACTCGCTGTACGAGATCGCGATCCTTACGCGGGCCGGGCCGGCGCGGACGCTCGGACTCGCCGACCGCGGACATCTCGCGCCCGGGGCAGCGGCCGACGTCACGGTGTACCGGGACCAGGCCGACCGGGAGGGCATGTTCGCGACGCCCGAGTACGTGTTCAAGGACGGCGAGCTGGTGGCGCGGGAGGGCCGGATCGTGAAGGCTACCTGGGGGTGCTACCACAAGGTAGCGCCAGCCTTCGACCGGGGAATCGAGCGCCGGCTCGGGCGGTATTTCGAGCGGTTCCTCACCATGCGGCTCGGCAACTTCGTCATCGCCGAGGACGAGATGCAGGCGTTCGGGCACGGCGCGGAGCTGGTCACCCACCCCTGCCGGCACTGAGGCGATGATCATCAACGGCGTCACCATCGAGGACGCGTTCGCGGAGGCCTTCGCCATGAAGGCCACCCGACTCATGGTGACGGCCCACAACCTCGAGTGGGCGTACCACGCCGCCACCGCGGCAACCGGCTTCGCGACCTCGGTGATCGGGTGCGGCTGCGAGGCCGGGGTCGAGCGCGAGCTCGCGCGGGCCGAGACCCCGGACGGGCGTCCCGGCGTGGCCGTGCTGCTGTTCGCCGTATCCGCCAACGAGCTCACGAAGCAGCTCGAGCGGCGGGTCGGGCAGTGCCTGCTGACCGCGCCGACCAGCGCGGTCTTCGCCGGTGTGGAGGGAGGCGACCCCCTCCCGCTCGGCAAGTATCTGCGCTATTTCGGGGACGGTTACCAGACCTCCAAGCTCATCGGCGGGCGGCGGTACTGGCGGATTCCCGTAATGGATGGAGACTTCCTGATCGAAGACACCACCGCGATGGTGAGCGGCGTAGGGGGAGGCAACTTTCTGGTCCTGGCCGAATCCCAGGCGCAGGCGCTCGCGGCGTGCGAGGTAGCGGTGGCCGCAATGCGGCAGCTGCCAAACGTGATCCTGCCGTTCCCCGGAGGCGTGGTGCGCTCGGGCTCGAAAGTCGGGTCCAAGTACCCGTCGCTCCGCGCCTCCACGAACGACGCCTTCTGCCCCACCATCCGAGGCGTCGCCGCCACGAAGCTCACGGCCGAGATCGGGGCCGTGCTGGAGATCGTGATCGACGGCCTGAGCGCGGCGGATGTCGCCGCCGCGATGCGCACCGGTATAGGTGCGGTCGTCGCTCTCGGTGCAGCCCGCGGGATCCGGCGCGTGAGCGCCGGCGACTTCGGTGGGAAGCTGGGCAAGTTCCATTTCCGCCTGCACGAGCTCATGGCCTGATCCGGGGGGAGAGCCCTATGACGACGGTCGTCACCGCCAATTGCCAGAAGTGCCGGTTCACCGATTGCGTCACCGTCTGCCCGGTCGCTTGCTTCCACGGCGACGAGGAGATGCTGTACATCGACAACAACGTTTGCATCGACTGCGGGGCCTGCGTGCCGGTCTGCCCCGTGCACGCCATCTTCGAAGAGGCCGATCTCCCGGAGGAGTTGCATATCTGGATCGAGATCAACGCCGAGCGCGCCCCCGGACTGCCCAGCGTCACCGAGAAGGAGGACCCGCTGCCGGGGGCCGAGGCCCGCAAGGCGGAGTTGGGGTATTGATCCCATGAGCGCACTCGGATCGGAACAGCATCCCCTCAGGGTCGCGATCGTCGGGTCCGGCCCGAGCGGCTTCTACGCCGGCGAAGCGTTGATCCGCTCAGGGCGCACGGTGCAGGTCGACATGTTCGAGCGCCTGCCGGCCCCGTTCGGGCTGGTCCGCCACGGTGTGGCGCCTGACCATGCAAAGCTGAAGGAGCCCATCCGGGTCTACGACGGCATCGCGCGGAATCCACAGTTCCGGTTCTTCGGCAACGTGACCGTGGGACGCGACGTGAGCGTCGAGGCGCTGCGCGCCGCATATCATGCAGTCATCCTTTGCTCCGGCGCGGAGACCGACCGGCGCCTCGGGATCCCCGGGGAGGACCTGTCGGGAAGCCACACCGCGACCGAGTTCGTGGGATGGTACAACGGGCATCCCGATTACCGGGAGCGGTCGTTCGATCTGAGCCGGGAAGTGGCCGTGATCATCGGCCAGGGGAACGTCGCGATCGACGTATGCCGGATCCTGGCCAAGACCGTGGACGAGCTCAAGCACACCGACATCGCCGAGCACGCCCTCGATGCCCTCGCCGAGAGCCGGATCCGGGAAATCCACCTGGTCGGGCGGCGCGGGCCGGCGCAGGCCAAGTTCACCAACAAGGAGTTCCGGGAGCTGGGGGAGCTGGTTGACTGCGATCCGGTCGTTGAGCCGGCGGATGTCGTGCTCGGTCCCGAGAGCCTTGCCGAGCTGAACGAACGATCCGGGACCGTCGCCAAGAAGAACTTGGAGATCCTGCAGGGCTTCGCCTCCAGGCCCCCCCGCGGGTGCCGACGCCGGGTGTTTCTCCGTTTTCTGCTGAGCCCGGTGGAGCTCAAGGGTACAGGGCGGCTCGAGTCCGTGGTGTTCGAACGGAACCGCCTCGAAGGGCCGGCCGGCCAGCAGGTGGCGCGCGGCACGGGGCAGCGGCTCGAGCTCGCCTGCGACCTGTTGTTCCGGAGCATCGGCTACAAGGGTATCGCCATGCCGGGGCTGCCGTTCGACGCCCGGCAGGGAGTCTTCCCCACCCGGGACGGCCGCATCCTCGACGATGCGGGCGCGGTGATCCCGGGGCTCTATGCGTCCGGGTGGATCAAGCGCGGTCCCACGGGCATCATCGGAACCAACCGGGCGGACAGCGTAACCACGGTGGGCTCCCTCCTGGCCGATCTTCCCCAGCTCGACACCGGGCCCAAACCCGGGGCCGACGCCCTGTCCGGCCTGCTGGCCGCGGGGGACCGACGGGTCGTGAGCTACGCCGACTGGCTGGTGATCGACCGGGCGGAGGTGGAGCGCGGGGCGGCCAAAGGCAAGCCACGGGAGAAGTTCACCCGCATCGGCGAGATGCTCGCCCTCCTCGGGGTCCCAGCCCCCTGATTCCGCGGTTTGTGCTATACTAAATGAACGGCTCCCCTTTCCGGTCTCCTCGGAGGTTCCGGTGGCTCAGACCATGACCCTCATCGGCGGGCGCTCCAGCAAGCAGGGCACGTCCCTGTGCGCCGGCAAGCTGGGGGCTGAGTACATCGACCTCACCTCGACCGTCGAGATGAACGTCGAGGACATGGCACGTCTGGGCCTCCACAAGGACAGCCGGGTCCGGCTGCGCACGCCGGTCGGCGAGGCGATCGTGCGGTGCAAGGGCCGGGAGACGAAGGACCTGCCGCCCGGCATCCTGTTCATGGCCTATGGCCCGTTATCGAGCGAGCTGATGGGGGGGGATACCGCTGCCAGCGGCATGCCCATCTCCAAGAATCTGGACGTCGAGGTCGAGGCGGTCCTGGAAGAAGGCGAGTCAACCAAGGAGTAGCCCGATGGGCGACGAGATCAGGACGGTGAGAGACGCGACCTGTACGTTCTGCGGTTGCGTGTGCGACGACATGGTCCTCACCGTTGACGTTCAGAACAAGCGGATCACCAAGGCCGAGAACGCGTGCATCCTGGGCAAGGCGTGGTTCCGGGAGCATGCCGTCGAGGAGCGGCCGTTCGCTCTCATCGGCGGACGGGAGGCGACCACCGAGGAAGGGGTCGAGGAGGCCGCGCAGATCCTGGCCAAAGCCCGCTTTCCGATCATCTACGGACTCTCGGACACGACGTGCGAGGCGCAGCGCGTCGCGGTGGCCATCGGCGACATGATCGGCGGCACCGTGGATACGACCACCTCGGTGTGCCACGGGCCAACGGGCATCGCGTTTCAGGCCGGGGGCGAGAGCACCGCGTCGCTGGGCGAGATCAAGAACCGGGCGGACCTGATCATCTTCTGGGGCGGCAACCCCGCCGAGGCCCACCCCCGGCTGTTCACCCGCTACGCCGTCACCCCGAAGGGGATGTACATCCCGAACGGGAAGAAGGACCGCACCATCGTGCTGGTGGACGTGCGCCGCACGCCCAGCACCCCTGTGGCCGACATCTTCATCCAGGTGAAGCCCCGCAGCGACTTCGAGGTGCTGTGGGCGCTCAGGGCCCTGGTAAAGGGACGCAAGGTCGATCCCTCGGTCGAGCAACGCACGGGGGTATCGCTGGCAGTCCTGGAAGATCTGGTCGCGCGGATGAAGAGCTGCCGTTACGGGGCGTTCCTGTTCGGGATGGGGCTCACCATGAACCGCGGCCGGCACTTCAACTCGGGGGCGCTGCTGGCGCTGGCTACCGACCTGAACGAGTTCACCCACTTTGTAGCCAAGCCGGTGCGCGGCCACGGCAACGTGACCGGGGCCGACAACGTCGTCTCCTGGCAGACGGGCTTCCCGTTCGGCGTCAACTTCAGCCGCGGATATCCCCGCTTCAACCCCGGGGAGTTCACGACGGTCGACACGCTGGCCCGGGGGGATGCGGACGCGGCGATGATTATCGCCAGCGATCCCGCCTCCAACTTCCCGAAGCCGGCGATCGAGCACCTGAAGCGCATCCCCGTCATCACCCTGGACCCCAAGGCGACACACACGACCCAGCTGGCACGCGTCGCGTTCACCACCGCGACCTACGGCATCAACGTGCCCGGGACGGTCTATCGCATGGACGACGTACCGATCACGCTCCGGCCCGCCTTCGATTCCCCGTACCCCAGCGACGAGGAAGTGCTCACCGCCATCCGGGACCGGGTGCGCGCGCTGCTGGGCGGCAACCGGCTCCCGGTGGGCACCCGGCCCGCACCCGCGGTCGCAACGTCCTAGGGCGACCGGCGAAAGGAAGAGCGTGGCTTCGTCGCTCCGCATCGTCAACGGCAGGGTTTTCGACCCGGCGAACGGCGTCAATGGCGCCGTGCAGGACGTGTGCATCCAGGACGGCAGGATCGTCGCCGACGTCCCTCAGGACGCGAGGAAGATCGACGCCCGGGGCCAGGTGGTGATGCCCGGCGGGGTCGACATCCATTGCCACATCGCCGGACCCAAGGTCAACCTCGCCCGCAAGGTCCAGCCGGAGGACCACCGCCTCGACGTCCACCCGCGGACCCGCTTCACGCGCTCCGGTACCGGCGGCACCGTCCCGTCCACCTTCGCGACCGGCTATCGCTACGCGACGCTGGGCTACACCTCGGCCATGGAAGCCGCGGTCACGCCCCTGGGCGCACGGCACACGTTGGAAGAGCTGCACGACACACCCGTCATCGACAAGGGATTCTTCGTCCTGGTCGGCAACAACGTGCTGCTCTACCGGCTGCTCCAGGAGGGGCGGCACGAGGAGTTTCGCCAGGCCCTCGCCTGGTGGATCTCGGTGACCAAGGCCTACGCCCCGAAGCTGGTGAATCCGGGGGGCGACGAGATGTGGAAGGGTCACCGGAACGCCAATATCACCGGGCTGGATCAGAAGATCGATTCCTTCGACCTCACCCCGCGCAAGGTGATCGCCGCGTTCATCGAGGCCGCGAACGAGCTGGGGCTTCCGCACCCGGTGCACATCCACTGCAACAACCTCGGCCATTCGGGCAACTACGAGACCACGCTGGAGACGATGCGGCTCGCCGAGGGCCGGCGCGCGCACATCACCCACATCCAGTTCCACAGCTACGGGTCCGTCGCCGGCAAGAGCCGGGACAACCCGACGTCCCGGGCGCACGACATCGCCGAGTTCGTCAACACGCACTCCAACATCAGTGCGGACGTGGGCGCCGTGATGTTCGGCCATTCGACGAGCATGACGGCGGACGCGCCGCTCGCCTACATGCTCCGCCAGTTCAGCCACGGCAAGTGGGTGAACGCCGATACCGAGCACGAGAGCGGCTGCGGCATCCTCCCCTTCACCTATCAGGACCGGAACTACACCAACGCACTGCAGTGGGCCATCGGACTGGAGCTGTTCCTGCTCTCGAAGGACCCCTGGCGCATGGTGTTCTCCACCGATCACCCGAACGGCGGCTCGTTCATGAGCTATCCCCGGCTCATCCGCCTCCTGATGGATCGCGAGTTTCGCAAGGAGCAGATGGCCAAGGTCAACCAGCGAGCGCTCGAACACTGCGGCCTCCGCGACTGCCAAGAGCGGGAGTACTCCCTCTACGAGATCGCGATCATCACCCGCGCCGGACCGGCCCGGCTCCTAGGGCTGGCCCAGAAGGGCCACCTCGGCCCCGGCGCGGACGCCGATGTGACCATCTACGACGAGGACGAGGACAAGGAAAAGATGTTCTCGACTCCTCGGTACGTGATCAAAGACGGCGAGATCATCATCGAGGATCACGAGTTCCGCGCGGATCACGAGGGGCGCATCCTCCACGTGGCCCCCGACTACGACCCGGATATCGAACGCGTGATCGAGCCGTTCTTCGAGGACTTCTACACCATCCGCTTCGCGAACTATCCGGTCGACGACCGTTATGTCCGGGGTGGTCAGATCATCCCGACCACCGGGCAGGCGGCGCCGGCGGGCCGCTAGCGCCAGGACACCACCCATGAGTCTCGAGCTCACCTTGCACACGGCGCCCACCGTACCGCTCGAGGCGGATATCCTGAGTCCGGCCCGGCTCGGCGGCCTGTCCGCGCTCGCCGCGGCGAAGCTCACGGTCGTGTACGGCAACCAGCCCGCCGAGCTGGGCGAGTTCTTCAAGGTCGCGGGCGCGGCGAACGGCGAATTGCACCTGACCGGCGACCTGTCCCGCCTCAAGCGGATCGGCGCCGGCATGGGCGCGGGGCGGCTCGTGGTGCACGGGCCCGCTGGCATGCACCTCGGCACCGGCATGACCGGCGGCGAGATCGTGGTCGAGGGCGACGCCGGCGACTGGGTGGGGCCGGAGATGAGCGGCGGCCGGATCGTGATCAAGGGAAACGCCGGCCACATGATCGGCAGCGCCTACCGAGGCAGCGCCGTCGGCATCCGTGGAGGCGAGATCCTGGTGTTCGGGAGCGCCGGCAATGAGGTCGGTGCCGGGATGCGCCGGGGACTGATCGCCGTCGGCGGGGACTGCGGCGACTTCGCGGGCGTGAACATGCTGGCCGGCAGCATCATCGTCTTGGGGCGACTGGGCTGGCGGAGCGGCGCCGGCATGAAGCGGGGAACCATCGTGTCCACGCACCCGGCGGAGCTGCTGCCCACCTTCAGCTACGCCTGCAACTATTGCCCGCCATTCATCCGCCTGTATCTTCCCTACCTTTCCCGGCTCGGCCTGCCCGTGACCGATGCCCAGATCGCCGGCCCGTATCAGCGCTGGTGCGGGGATGCCATCGAGCTGAACCGAGGCGAGGTGCTGTTCCTCGACGCCGGCGAGGCCGCGCTGCAGGGCTGAGCCGACTCACTTCGCGCAGCCGACGCCGGGACGGCATCGTCCCGATCACTCGATTCGCCCGACCGATGAACGCCACTCCGCCGCGGGACGCGCGCCCGGATCGACGCCCAGGGGCTCGATCGTGAGTACGCTGTGCCTCACGCTGCACAAGCCGCCCGCGCGGCGGGTCGACCTGTCCCCGCTCACCGCCGACCACCTCGCGGGCAAGACGCCGGCCCAGATCGCCGCGCTCCCGCTGCGCAGCGGCAACCGGACGGTGCGAGTCGACGAGCTGTTCAGCGTTTCCGGTACCTCCATCACCGAGATCGAGATCCGCAACGCGTGCGACCGGCTGGATCGCATCGGGGAGGGCATGACCCACGGGCGGATCCTGGTGCAGGGCACCGCCGGAGCCTATCTCGGCGCCCGGATGGCGGGCGGCGTGATCGAGGTGCAGGGTGATGCAGGCGCCTATGCGGCCACGGGCATGAGCGCCGGGCTGATCCGCGTCTCGGGCGCGGTCGGCGATTTCCTCGGCGCCGCCATCCCGGGCGACCAGCGGGGCATGCGGGGGGGCACCGTCCTCATCGGGGGTGACGCCGGCGACCGCGCCGGCGACCGGATGCGGCGCGGGCTCGTGCTCATCGAGGGCCGTGCGGGCGACTACTGCGCTAGCCGCATGCTTGCCGGCACGATCGCGGTCTGGGGGCCGGTCGGACGGTTCCCGGGCATGGCCATGAAGCGGGGCACGCTCCTGCTGCGCCAGGCGCCTGTCCTCCTGCCCACCTTCAGCGACTCGGGCCGGCAGCCGCTCGGCTTCCTCTCCCTGCTGGTCCGGTCCTGGCGCGCGCTCCCCGGAAGGTTCGCGACCATCGCGGACTCGGAGGCGTTGGTGCACCGGTACATGGGCGACCTGGCGAACGACGGCCGCGGGGAGATCCTGGTCTGGCCCTGGGGGAACTGAATATGAAGATACGGGGCGTGCTGATCGAGGACACGTTCGCGGAAGCATTCACCATGCGGGTCGCGCGCGTCCTGATCACCGCGGCCACCCCGAGGTGGGCGATGGCGGCGGCCCTCAAGTTCACCGGGTTCGCCACCTCTGTCATCGGCTGCAAGGTCGAGGCGTCCGTAGAACGCGAGTTGGTGGCCTCGGACACGCCCGACCGCCGGCCCGGCGTGTCCGTGCTCGTCATGACGATGAGCAAAGACGACCTCGCCAAGCGGCTGGTGGAGCGGGTAGGTCAGACGGTGCTCACCTGTCCCACCACCGCCTGCTTCGACGGGCTCCCGGAGGCGCCCGAGCGTGTCGGGGTGGGGTCGGTCCTCCGGTTCTTCGGCGACGGGTTCCAGAGCAGCAAGCTGCTCGGCGGCGAGCGCTTCTGGCGCATCCCCGTCATGGAAGGGGAGTTCCTGATCCAGGAGAAATTCGGGGTGCAGAAGGCTGTGGGGGGCGGCAACTTCCTCATTCTCGCCCATACCGCCGAGGCGGCGCTCGCTTCCGCCGAAGCGGCGGTGGACGCGATGACCGGCCGGCCGGGGGTGATCATGCCGTTCCCCGGCGGGGTGGTCCGGAGCGGGAGCAAGGTCGGGTCTCGCAAGTCCAAGACCATGATCGCCTCGACCAATGATGCCTTCTGCCCCACCCTCCGGGCCGTCACGGAGAGCGCGCTGCCCGCCGACGTCAACTCGGTGCTCGAGATCGTGATCAACGGCGTGGACGCGCCCGCCATCGCGAGCGCCATGCGGGCCGGGATCGCCGCGGCGTGCCGCGAAGGGGTGGTCGCAATCAGCGCTGGCAACTACGGCGGCAAGCTCGGCCCCCACCATTTCTACCTGCGACAGATCATGGCGGAGGAGCAACCGCAGTGAGCGACCAGATCGCCCCCCCGAACCTCAACGCGCTCGCCGCAGAGATCGCGGACGGCATGGAAGCCCGGGCCGGGCATCTGCGCGTGTGTGCCTACGTGCTGGGGAACGGGGCGCGCATCATCGACGCCGGCATCCAGACCGACGGCGGCCTCGAGGCCGGGCTCGGGCTCGCGACCATCTGCATGGGCGGGCTCGGCAGCGTGACCTGCGCCCCGGTGCAGCTCGCCGACGACGTGTGGCCCGGCGTCACCGTCCGCACCGACCACCCGGCCCTGTCCTGCATGGCCTCCCAGTACGCGGGGTGGGCGATCTCCGTCGGCAAGTACTTCGCGATGGGATCAGGGCCCCTGCGCGCCCACGCGCGGGTGGAGAAGGAGCTGTTCGAGAAGCTCGGGTACGCGGAGATGGCCGAGCGGGGTGTGCTGGTGCTCGAGGGGCGCACGCCCCCGACGCCAGAAGTCGTGGAGTGGGTAGCGGCCAAGGCACGGCTCAAGCCGTCCCAGCTCACGTTCGTGATCGCGCCGACCGCGAGCCTGGCCGGGTGCGTGCAGATCTCCGCTCGTATTCTCGAGACCGGGCTGCACAAGATGGAGACGCTCGGCTTCGACGTGCGGAAGGTGGTGAGCGCCGTCGGGACCGCCCCGATCGCGCCGGTTGCCAAGAACGATATCCGGGCGATCGGGCGCACCAACGATTGCATCCTCTACGGCGGCCGGGCGCGCTACACGGTCCGCGCCTCGGACGAAGAGCTGGCGGCGCTGGCGGAGAAGGTCCCCGCCTCCGCCTCCCGCGACTACGGCACGCCGTTCTACGAGATCTTCCAGCGCTACGAGGGCGACTTCTACAAGATCGATCCGCTGCTGTTCAGCCCGGCCGAAGTCTGGCTCACCAGCACCGTGAGCGGCAGGACGTTCCGCGCCGGGCGGGTGAATCCTGACGTGCTCGTGCAATCGTGCTTCGCATAGCCCCTCCACCGGAGACTTCCATGCACCGTTCGACGCTCGCGCTCGCGTCCCTCATCGTCGTGGCCGCCTGCACCAAGCCGGCCGAAAAGCCCGCCGAGGCCGCGGACACGGCCGCGCCCGCGGCGGCGCCGGCCCCGCCGCCGCCACCGCCCGCGCAGGCCATCGTCACCGTCATCTACAAGTGGCCCAAGAGCCCGGCTGCCTTCGAGAAGTACTACGCCAAGACCCACCTGCCGCTGGTGAGCAGCCTGCAGCAGGAGATCGGGTTCACGAAGGCCGAGCTCACGAAGTTCACGACCAGTCTCGACGGCAAGAAGCCCGGGTTCTACCGGCAGGCGGAGCTCTACTTCAACTCGCTGGACGACGCCAAGAAGGGCATGGCGACGCCCGGATTCAAGAAAGTGGGCGACGATCTCAAGAACTTCGCGACCGGCGGGTTTCTCGGGATGGTGGCGGTGGAAACCGGCGACAAGAGCGAGACCGCCTGCCCCGCGCTCGTGACGGTGATCTACAATCAGCCCAAGGATCCGGCCGCGTTCGAGAGCTACTACTCGGCGACGCACCTGCCGCTCGTGGGCAGCGGCCAGGCCGAGATCGGGTTCGTCCGGGCGGACCTGACGAAGTTCGAGTCCAACCTCGACGGCAGCCCGCCAGCCGAGTACCGCCAGGCGGAGCTGTGCTTCCCCTCCTTGGCGGCGCTCAAGAAGGGGACGGCAACCCCGGCGTTCAAGAAGGTGGGCGACGACCTCAAGAACTTCGCGACCGGCGGGCTCTTCGGACTCATCGGCGAGCAGAAGTAAAAGGCGCGGTCGGAGAGACCGGCGTGACGCCAGCTGAGGTCGGTGCAGCGGCCCAGCTGGCGTGCCTGCTGGAGGTGAGCGCCCCCAAACCGGGCAATGTCTCGCCCGGGCGCCACTTCCACGATACCCGGTACGAGGACTTTCTGGTGAGCGCCGTCGCCATCGGGCCGGCCATGGCGGCCGCGGGAGAGACGCCCCTCGGCGGCGCGGTACGAGCGGCGGTCGCCGCCACCCATCGGCTCACCCCCCGCAACACCAATCTCGGCATCATGCTGCTCCTCGGCCCGCTCTGCCGGGCCGCGCGGCGGGACGAGGGCAGTCCGCTGCGCGAGCGGGTGCGGCGGGTCCTCGCCGAAACGACCGTCGCCGACGCCGCCTCGGTGTACGAGGCGATCCGTCTCGCGGCCCCAAGCGGGCTGGGCGCTGCCCGGGCCCAGGACGTGGCGGCATCCCCGACCGTCACCCTG
>DASWAI010000243.1:0-7327 GCA_036391215.1 Gemmatimonadales bacterium | reverse complement strand
GGCGGCAGCCTCAGCGTCGTGGGCGCGTCGCTCCAGGCGCTGCTCCGCAACCCGCTGGCGGACCCGTACCTCCTCGGCCTTTCCGGAGGCGCCGGACTGGGGGCCGTGCTGGCGATCGCGCTCAACCCCGAGTGGCCCTGGGCGGTTCCGGCCGCCGCCTTCGCCGGCGCGGCCGGCGCGGTGGCCCTGGTCTATCGCCTGAGCGTGGTCGCGGGACGCCGGCTCGACCCGCGTGTCCTCCTGCTGGCGGGCGTCGTGGTCGGCTCCTTCGCGGGCGCGATCATGACCACCGTGGTATCCCTGACCGAGGCGGCGGAGCTCCGGCGTGCCTTCCTCTGGCTGCTGGGCGGCTTCGGCGGCGCGTCCTGGAGCGCCCTCATCATCTTCTCGGCGTACGCGGCGGTCCCGCTCCTGCTCCTGCTCCTGAGCGGCCGGACACTGGATCTCCTCGCGCTGGGCGAGGAGAGTGCCAAGCACCTCGGCGCGGACGTCGAGCGGAACAAGCGGGTCGTGTACATCGCGACCTCGCTGCTCACCGCCGCCAGCGTAGCGGTCTGCGGCATCGTCGGCTTCGTGGGGCTGGTCGTGCCGCACGCGGTGCGCCGCATCTGGACCCCCATGCACCGCCAGCTCCTGCCAGCCGTCTTCTTCGTCGGCGGTGCCTTCCTGGTGCTGGCCGACGGGCTCGCACGCACCATCGTGCGGCCGCTCGAGCTGCCGGTGGGGGCGGTCACCGCGATCGTCGGCGTGCCCCTGTTCGCGCTGCTGCTCCGGCGGAACTACACGTGATCCTGGCCGCCCGCGACCTCGCCGTCCGTTACCCCGGCATCGCCACCCGGGCGCTCGACGGCGTGAGCTTCCGGGTCGAGCCCAGACGGCTGGTGGCCGTGGCCGGCCCCAACGGGAGCGGGAAGACGACGCTCGTCAACGCGATGCTGGGTCTGGTGCCGCTGGAGCGGGGCACGTCGCTGCTCGACGGAAAGCCGGTGGCCGAGTGGCGCCGCGGGTCGCTCGCGAAGGTGGTCGGCGTCGTGCCGCAGCGGGAGGAGGTCGTCTTTCCCCTCACCGTGACACAGACCGTCATGCTCGGCCGCTACCCCCACCTCGGGCCGCTTGCGCCCATCGGGTACCACGACCGCGAGGCCACCCTGCGGGCGCTCCGCCGGTGCGACATCGAGCCCATCGCCGAGCGGCGGGTGGACACGCTCTCCGGCGGCGAGTGGCAGCGGGTGCGGCTGGCCCGGGCGCTGGCCCAGCAGCCCCGGATCCTCGTGCTCGACGAGCCGACCGCGTCGCTCGACGTGCGCCACGAGATGCAGCTGTTCGAATTGGTGCGGGCGCTGGTGACCGACGGGCTGGCGGGGCTCGTGGTGACGCACGAGCTCAACCTCGCCGCGCGGTTTGCGGACAGGATCGTGCTGCTCGATCGGGGGAAGGTCGTGGCCGACGGGGCGCCCGCCGAAGTGCTCCGACGCGAGATCCTGACCGAGGTATTCGGGTGGCCCGTCGCCGTCACGACCTGGCGCGATGGATCGCCGCAGGTGATTCCCCTCCGGGTGGGGGAAGCCGCTCCCGACTGACGCCGGTCCGCAGCAGGGGCCGGATGGCGCGGGTCAGCCGCGCGGCGCCGGCTCTCTCGGAATCCAGCTGCCCACCCGGTCCATCACGTAGCGCCTCGCCTCCACGTCCAGCTCGATCCATTCGGAGATCTCACGGATCGTCCGCCCGCAGCCGTCGCACAGGCCGTCGGGCCCGAGCCGGCAGGTCGCGCGGCACGGGCTCGGCACCGGCGCCGGGTCAGACATGCTCGACCACCGCGGGCCGCAGGTCCGCATAGACGAAACCATCCCGCTCCACCACCTCACCCGGCTCGACCGCCATCCTCCCCGAGAGCATCGGCCCTTCGGTCACGAAGGTGTGAAACTCCCCCCGCTCGCCGCACGGGTCCACGACGGACGGCAGTCCGGCGGCGAGGGCGTGGTCCAGCTCCCGGCCGGCGAGGCGGCGGTCGAGCCGCGCGGGATCGAGGCACACGATGCGCGCCCGGAGCCCGCCGGCGAGCATCTCCCCGAGGAGGCTGCCGGTGGGGACGCCCCAGAGCGGGAACACCGGCTCGAGCCCGGTCCCCACGAGGAGGCGCTCGCGGTAGGCGCGGATGTCCTCGAGGAAGAGATCGCCGAAGGCGACCTGCGTGATGCTCCAGTCGCGCCGGGCCGCGGCCAGGCCCGCCAGAAACGCCGCCTCGTAGCGGTCGTTCGGGCAGGGCCACGGCAGGGAGACCTCGAGCAGGGGGAGGCCCGCGGCGCGGGCCTGCGCCCGGACCAGCTCGGTGCGGACGCCGTGCATCGCCGTGCGCCCGAACTCCGGGACCACGGCGGTCACGAGCCCCACGGCGTCCGCATCGCCGGCGGCCCGGAGCGCGTGCAGCGCCCACGCCGCGTCCTTGCCGCCGCTCCAGGACACCAGGATCCGGTGCCGGCCGGGGTGCGCCACGTCAGCGCAGCTGCGACGAGACGCCGATCACCAGCGTCCGGCCGCGCGAGAGATATCCCGCGATCTGCTGATACTGCTCGTCGAACAGGTTCTCCACTCGCGCCTGCGCGGCGAAGCCGGGGAAGCCGTGGCGCGCCTGGACCAGGACGACGCGGCTCGAGAGGTCGACGGTGCGGTAGCTCGGCAGCGTCACCCGGGTGGTCGGGGTGGGGAACTGCGCGAACAGGAGGTCGTCCCGGCTGCCGACGAAGCTGACGACCGCGCCGAGCTGCACCCGGGCGGTCGGCCGCACGCCCGTGTGGAGCGTCAACGTGTGGTTCGGCCGGCGGATGAGGCGCTGCCCCTGGATGAACGTCGCGTCCGGGCCGCTGTCGAAGCCGGCGTCGGTCACGTTGGTGTGGAGCCAGGTGTACGAGGCCCCGGCCTCCACCGGGCCGAGCCGCCGGACCTCGGCGCCGGCCTCGACGCCGGAAGCGCTCGCCGCCGCGATGTTGAAGTAGTTGGGACCGTCGGGGACGGGCGGTGCGGCCGAGTACTGGATGAGATCGCGGAACCGCTGGGTGAAGCCGGTGACCGACAGGGTGACGCGCCCGCGGGCGAGGTCCTGCTCCAGCCCCGCCTCGAGGTTGGTGGAGTGCTCGGGCCGGAGGTCGGGATTTCCCCTGGTGAACCCGGTGGCGAACGTGTCGAAGAATGACGGCTCCTTGAACCCCTTGCCGGCGGAGGCGCGCAGCCGGGTCGCCGGCGTGAGGAAGCCCAGCGCGGCGATCCGGTAGGTCCAGAAGGTGCCGAAACGCTGATTGTCGTCGAGCCGTCCGCCCGCCATGAGCTGGAGTCGCGCGTCCGGCTGTCCCGTCGCCTGGGCGTAGAAGCCCCAGTTGGTCCGGCCGGCGGTGAAGGAGTCGCTGGACGGGCCGAAGTCGCCGTCGGAGCGCGAGAAGTCCTGCTCCTGCTCGTCGTCGAAGGCCGCTCCCCCGAGCAGCGTCGTGCGGGGCAGCCCGAGATACAGAACGCGAAGGTCCGCCGTGTTCCGCTGGATGGATGCCTGGCTCACGCTGAACGCGTTCGCCCCCTGGCCCGGCGGGAGCGTGTCGTCGTAGCCGCGGACGGTCTCGTTGCGCCCGAGCAGGAGGTCGGCACGGAGGAGCCGGCCGAGGCCCTGGCTCAGGTCGAGCGAGAGTGTGGTGGTGCGCTCGGTGTTGAACTGGTTCGAATCGGTCGGCGCGCCGGTGAAATCGGTCGGGAAGTTGTACTTCCCGTCGTGGTACCGCACCGACAGCGTGGCGTGCGTGGCGGCGCCCGCCCGGGTCCGGAGCAGGGCGCTCGCGACCGTGTTGCGGTACTGGTTGTTGAACGCGTACAGCCCGTCCGTCGTGAGGCGGGAGAGCGAGGCGGACCACCCGATCCCGTCGCTCCCGCCGCGCGCGGCGCCCTCCCACCGCACCATGCCGTAGCTCCCGGCCTCGGCCGCCGCGTCGAGCTCGGGCGCGCCCGCGCCGCGCCGGGTGATGATCTGCACCACCCCGGTGATCGCGTCGGAGCCGTAGAGCACGCTGGCCGGCCCGCGCAGAATTTCGATCCGCTCCACGTTGTCGGCCGTGAGGGCGCTCAGGTCATACGCGCCGCCCGGGTCGTTCACCGGCACGCCGTCGACCAGGATCTTCACGTAGTCGCTCTCGCCGCCGCGGACGAAGAGCGACGTCTGCGCGCCGTAGCCGCCGCCCTGGACCACCTGCACGCCCGGCACCTGCCGCAGGGCGTCGCCCACGAAGCGGATGCCTTCGGCGCGGAGGTCGTCGCCCCGGAGCACGGTGAGCGTGGCGGCCAGCGATTCCGGCGGCACCGGGTAGCGCGTCGCGGTCACGCTGACCTCCGGAAGCGCGACCGTGTCCCGCGGGGTTTGAGCGCTCAGGACCGGGGCCCGGGTGAGGGCGAGCAGCAGCGCGGCGGCGCCGGCCGGGCGCCTCCACGGGTGGCGGGTGCGGATCATCGGCGGACCTCCCCGGTTGGCGGAGCGGTGGCCGGGGGTGCGACGACGCCTGTGCCCGCCTCACGATCCGAGGCGAGCTGCGCTGCCGCGCTGAGGATGAGGGAGCGCGCCCCGAAACGCCCGGTCAACGTGCCCGCTCGTCCTCAGGGCTCGAAGAGTGGGCGGACGCCGGCCGATGCGAAGGGGCCTGAGTCGCCACCTTTCCCTCCCCCGAGGGTTGGTGTGGTGGCGCGAAGCAGAGGTCTCCTGGCTTCGGGCCCTCGCTCGCCTTCCCGGTTTCCCAGTGGCGATGATGAGCGAGGAGGTCGTGCCCGTTACAGTGGCGGGGCCGCGCCGGACTTGCACCGGCTTCCGAGGATCTGCGTTCGCGTTGGGTGGATCGTGGTGCCGCCCGATTATACGCGGCCGCGGGCGGGACGCGCAAGCCGGGTCCGGTCGTCGTTAGCTTTCGGCAATGTCGGTCGCCATCACTCCCGCCATCGTTCTCTCGACCCTCCGCTACAGCGAGTCCTCGAAGATCGTCCGGCTGGCCACGCGGGACTTCGGCGTGCAGAGCGCGATCGCCAAGGGGGCGCTCCGGCCGAGGAGCCGTTTCGGCGCGGCGCTCCAGGTGCTGAGCGAGGGCCAAGCCCAGCTCTACCTGAAGGAGCATCGGGAGCTCCACACCCTCGCGGCCTTCGACCTGATCCGGGTCCCGGTCGGCATCGCCGCCGACCTGGAGCGCTACGCCGTCGCCTCGGTCCTCGCCGAGGTGATGCTCCGCTTCGCGCCCGCCGACCCGCACCCGGCCAGCTTCGATCTCCTGCGCGATGCGCTCGCCGCGCTCGAAGCGGCGCCGGTGCCCGACGTGCGGGCCGCGGGCCTCCGTGCCGTCTGGCAGCTGGTGAGCTCGCTGGGCTTCGAGCCCTCGCTCGACGAGTGCGTGCGGTGCGGGACGTCGGTGGACGCCGCCGGCGACGCGTCGTTCAGTACCCAGGACGGCGGCGTGCTCTGCGCCAACTGCGCCGGCCCGGACCCGGTCGTCCGACTGCCCGGGCGGGCGCGCCGCGACCTCGCGGCCCTGGTCGGCTCGCCCGATTTCCTGCCGGCGGTCGATCTCCCGCATTTCCTCGCCCACCAGCGGCTTCTGGCCCGCTACGTCCGGTGTCACCTCGGCGAGGGCGCCGAGCTGCCGGCCCTCGACTTCTGGACCCGGCGCCCCTGGGTGGCGGCTCGATGATCATCGGCACGGCGGGCCACATCGACCATGGCAAGTCCACGCTCCTGGCGGCCCTCACCGGCCGGCCGATGGATCGCCTGGCCGAGGAGCGGCGCCGCGGCATCACGATCGATCTGAACTTCGCGCCGCTGGACCTCGGCGACGGCGTGGTGGCGGGCGCGGTAGACGTGCCCGGCCACGAGGATCTCGTGCGGACGATGGTGGCGGGCGCTTCCGGCTTCGACGTCGCCGTGCTGGTGATCGCGGCCGACGAGGGCATCATGCCCCAGACCGAGGAGCACCTCGCGGTCCTCGAGCAGCTTGGCGTCGGCGCCGGTCTGCCGGTGGTGACCAAGGCCGATCTGGTGGAGCCCGAGTGGCTCGAGCTGGTCGTCGCCGAGGTGGGTGAGCGGCTGGCGCGGTCCAGCATCGCGTTCGAGCCACCGGTCGCCGTGTCGGCGGTGACGGGGCGGGGTCTGGACACGCTTCGCGCCCGGCTCCGGGTCTACGCCGAGGCCGCGGGGCGGAGGCCCGAGGCGGATGCGTTCCGGCTCCCGGTAGACCGGGCGTTCTCGGTCGCTGGCGTCGGCACCGTGGTCACCGGTACCGCATGGTCCGGGTCCGTGGCCGTGGGCGACGCGGTGCGGCTCCTCCCGGGGGAGCACGAGGGACGGGTCCGGTCGCTCGAGAGTCACGGGCGCCCGGTCGAGCGGAGCGAGCCCGGGGCGCGTATCGCGGTGGGCATCGCCGGCCTGGACCGCGCGGACGCGGGGCGGGGACACACGGTCGTCACGCCGGATGTCCCCTGGGCGGCGACCGGTGTCCTCGACGCCGAAGTCGTGCTGCTCCCGTCCACCCCCCGCCCGCTCGCGCCGCGAACCCGCGTCCGCCTCCACCTGGGCACCGCGGAAGTCATGGCGCGGGTGCAGCCCCGCAGCCCCATCGCCCCGGGAGCCGCCGGCCTCGCGCGCCTCCGGCTGGAGTCGCCCATCGTGGCGCGGGGCGGAGATCGCTTCGTGCTGCGCAGCTTCAGCCCGGTGACCACGATCGGCGGGGGGCGGGTGCTGGACCCACTGCCCCCGGCCCGTGCCGACTGGCCCGACGACCTGCGGTCGGCCGACCCGGGACGGAGGCTCGACGCGCTGGTCCAGCGGCGCCCGTTCGGCGTCGGCCTCGCCGCGGCGTCGGTCCTCACGGGACTGCCGAACGCCGCCGTGGGGGCCCTGTGGCGCGACCGGCCTGGCCTTTGCGCCATCGCCTCGCACCTCGTGCCTGCCGGACTGGTGGTGGAGACGACCGAGAGTGCCCTTCGGGCGCTGAAGGAGTTCCACCGGCGGCAGCCGGCCGAGAGGGGTATGCCCCTTGAGACGCTGCGGCGAATGCTGAAAGGGCCCGAGTGGCTGGCCGGCGCCGGGATCGACGCTGCAGTCGGGGCGCGGCGACTATCGGTCGAGGGCGGTACCGCGCGGCTCGCCGGGTTCGAGCCACGGGTGGCGGGTGGTGAGGCCGGCATCGATGAACTGGTACAGTTGCTGCGTCAGGCCGGGCTTGCTCCCCCGACCGTGGGGGAGCTGGAGCGGGAGACGGGACGGAGAGACGTGGCGGCGACGCTCCGGCTCGCAGCCGGACGCGGCCTGGTCGAGGCC
>DASWAI010000242.1:0-4943 GCA_036391215.1 Gemmatimonadales bacterium | reverse complement strand
CATCCGGACGTGCATTGGTTCGTGCCGATCGCCCGTCCGAAGGCGACCGATGCGGACAAGCAGGTCGAGGAAGCAGCGGAGGCTCTGGCCCAGGCCATGGAAGACCGGCGGGCGCGGAGCCTGTATGTGGCCCCGGACGGGATGGCGAGCCACGGAATGGCGAGCGTCAGACTGCTCCGGCGACGGGCCGCGCTCACGCCGGTCTCGGGGAAGCGGAAGGTCTTCATCCTCGGCGATGCGGACCGCCTGGTGCCCCAGGAGGCGAGCCCGGACGCGGCGAACGCGCTGCTCAAGCTGCTGGAGGAGCCGCCCGCGGATAGCGTGTTCGTGCTCACGACGGTCGATGCGCGGCGCCTCCTGACGACCATCCGGTCGCGCGCGGTGGTGCTCCGCCTCGGCCGGCTGACCGACGAGGAGGTCGCCGAGGTGCTGCGGAGCGGTGGAGCCGCCACGGACGCGCTGCGAGTTCCGGCGGCCGGCGGTTCGGTGGGGGCGGCCCTCGCGGCTGGCGAGGTGGGCGGCGCTGCCTACGACGCCGCGCGGGAGATGCTCGAGGCGATTCTGGAGGGCCGGGCGGGCGTGCCCGCGCGGATGGAGCGGGCGCTGCGCCAGACCCCATGGGCCGCCCGGGGCGAGTTCACCGCCATGCTGGACGCGTTGGCGGACACTCTGGGAGACGCGGCACGCGCGGCCCTGGGCGAGCAGCCCCGCCGCACGCTGCCCGACAGCCTCCGGAGCCGCCGCGATCCGGCGGCGCTGATCCGAGCGATCGACCGGGTGGCCGATGCCCGGGAAGCGGCGGCCGGCAACGTCAACCCGCAGCTGCTCCTCGCGACCCTCGGCGAGGAGCTGGCGGAGGTCCTGTGAAGCTGTCGCACCTGGACGAGGCCGGGCGCGCCCGGATGGTGGACGTCGGGGACAAGCCTGTGACGGAGCGCACGGCGGAGGCCGAGGGCAGCGTCCGAATGTCCCTCGAGGCGTACCAGCTGGTGGCGGCCAACGCGGTCGAGAAGGGGGACGTCCTGACAGTGGCCGAGATCGCGGGGACCCTGGCTGCGAAGCGGACCGGGGAATTGATCCCCCTCTGCCACCCTCTGGGGCTCGACCACGTGGCGGTCGAAGCCTCGCTCGACGCCGGCCTCCCCGGCGTAAGGGTGAGGGCCACCGCGAAGGCCCGGGGACGAACCGGCGTGGAAATGGAGGCGCTCACAGCGGTCGCGGTGGCGTGCCTCACGGTATACGACATGGCGAAAGCCCTCGACCGTGGAATGGTCGTTGACGACGTTCGGCTCGTGGCGAAGACCGGGGGAACCCGGGGTGACTGGCGCCGACCGGCGGACTGAAGTCGGCCGGCTTCCCGTTCAAGGAGGACAGCAATGAGGGCACCAACCCGGAAGAAACTCGCGAAGCAGCAGCGCACCGAGCGCCTGGTCTGGCGCGGGGCGCTGCTGCTCGCCGGAGCGATCGCGATCGGCGCTCTGGCCGGGTTGACCAGGCGGGTCCGTGCCTCGGAGACGCACCCCGCCGTCGATCCGCACCGGCTGGCGCGGCAGTTCGGCTCGCTGAACGAGGAGGTCGCAGCCGCGCAGGGCGAGACCGCGGTCGTGCAGCTCCAGTTGGACCGCGCCAACAACGTGATGGAGTACTCGACCAAGTATCAGATCCCCGCCGACGTGGCGGGGGCGATCTACGATATCGCGCTGAGCGAGGGCATCGACCCGTCGCTCGGCTTCCGGCTGGTCAAGATCGAGAGCGACTTCAAGCGAACCGCCAGGAGCCCTGCCGGAGCCTTGGGGTATACCCAGCTCCAGCTCGCGACCGCGCGGTTCTATGACCGCAGCCTGACCGAGGAGAAGCTGCTCGACCGGGACACGAACCTGCGGCTTGGGTTCCGGTTCCTCAAGGACCTGATGGGGCAGTTCGACGGCAACATGCACCTCGCCCTGCTCGCTTATAACCGGGGGCCTGGCAAGGTGGCCGAGATCCTGGCGGAGGGCGGCGACCCGAAGAACGGGTACTCGGACGCGGTGTTGCAGGGGTACCGGCCGCCGCATACCGTCGCGGCGCAGCCGGTGCAGACAGGCTGGCGCTAGGCTGGAATCCTGAGGCGGGCGCCGCGCTTGAGCATGGCGTCCTCCGACAATCCGTTCGCTTTTCTCAGGGCCTGGATCGAGACACCATATCGTCTCGCCAGGCCCGCGAGCGTTTCCCCCGCCCGCACGACGTGAGTGTGCGCGGCGCCCAGTCTTGCGGCCTTCGGCCTGGCCGTCGCCTTTGCCCGGGCCGCGGCCTTCGACCTGACGCGGACCGCCACGTCGGCCCGGGATACTCGGAGCCGCTGCCCCGACCGGATCGTCGTGCTCTTGCCCAGCCGGTTCCAGATCTGGAGCTGGTGCTGCGTGACGCCGTAGCGTCCCGCGATCAGCCCCAGGGTCTCCCCCCGGCGCACCCGATGGAACTCCGCGTCCGCCGGCTCGGGCGCGGCCAGCTGCCGCGCGACCTCCGCCGGCAGCGGCCCCGCCGTCGGGATGATGACCGTCTGGCCGGCCCGGAGCGCGCGACCGTGGAACCGGGGATTGGCCGCGATGATGTCGGACGCGCCGACGCCATACCGCTTCGCCAGCCCGCCGACCGTCTCGCCCCGCTGCACGACGTGCTCCCGGTAGCTGACGCGCTCACCCGCGGGCAGGTCGGCGTACGCCACCGCGGTGGCCTCGCCAAGACCGGGTGGCACCCGGATGACGCTGTGGGTGCCCGGCGGCGTCGTCAGCCGGAGATACTGCGGGTTGAGGTCGCGGATGGCGGCCAGCGTCGTGTCCGCCAGTCGCGCCACCACGTCCAGTCCGGTCTGGTCGGGCACGACGATCGAGTCGTACGCGACCGGCACCTCCTGCGGGATCGCGGGGAACCCATAGCGTTCCGGCTCCTTCGCGATCATGGCGGCCGCGATCAGCTTGGGCACGTAGTCCTTGGTCTCACGCCGGAGCAGCTTGGTGTCGTACAGCCGGAAGAAGGTCGCATCCGACGGGATCGAGTCGTCGTCGTCGTCGGGCAGCCGGTTGATGCCCCGGGACACGCGGCCGGCCCCGGCGTTGTAGGCCGCGGCGGCCAAGTAGTACGACCCGAACATGTTGGTCAGGTCCTTGAGGTGTCGCGCCGCCGCATCCGTGGCCCTGAAGGGATCCCGCCGGTCATCCACCCACCGGTCGATCCGCAGCCCGTAGAGCCGGGCCGTTCCCTTCATGAACTGCCACATGCCCACGGCTCGCGCCCGGCTCGTCGCGGTGTTGGAGAACCCGCTCTCGATGAGCGCCAGATAGACCAGGTCGCCCGGGAGCCCCTCGGCCTGGAGCCGCTGGCGGATCATCGGCTCGTACCGGGGCATGCGGTCGAGCCAGATGGCGAACCGGTCCCGAGCGGTCGTCTTGAAGAAGTCCAGGTAGTACTGGACCCGGCTATGGCCGTTGAACCGCTCGACGTCGATGTCGAACTTCGTCGAGGCGTTGGTGAGCGCCTTGGCCCCGCCCAGCCCCGGGCCCGCGTCGGGAATGGGGATATCGTCGCGGTCGCTGGAGTCGGCGTGAAGGTTGGCCAGCGTCTCGAGCACGGCCTCGTCGGCCGCGGAGTCCGACGCCTGGCGAAGCTCCTCGGCCAGCTGCTGGTCCAGCGCCGAGTCGGTCATCGGCGCGGGCACCAGGGAAGACTCGGGCTCGGGGCTTGGGGCCGGCGCCGCAGTGGCCACTGCGGGCTCGGGACTTGGCGCCGGGACCTCCCGGGGAGCCGGTTGGCCGGCGCACGCGGCCACGGCGGCGAGGGCGATGATGAGTCGGTACCGGGACATGGACGCACTCCCTCGTGCGCCGTCGACATCCCGGCGCCGGTTCAGCCATGATCTTATGAGCCAGCCGGCCTGCCGTCCACCGAGCCGGGGCTTCCATTCGGTGTTTGTACGGCCCCAAAGGGGGCGTCTGCAATCCGCCGGGTCAGCGGCGATTTGACAGGGTGCAGCCCCTGTCTACCGCATGAACAGCCGATTGCCCAGAAGCCGGTTGGTTGCGTTGAGAACCGCGAGAGCCGCGCCGCGCGCGGGGTCGGATTCGGTGAGGTATGAGCCCACGACCCGCTGGGCCCCTTGCTCGCCGTGAGTCGCAAGCGACACGATGACCACCGTGGCGTCGAATGCGCGGACCGCCTTGACCCCCAGGAGCTCGAATCCCATGCCGCCGGCCACCGCCTGCCCCAGCGCGTTGACGCAGGCCTGGGCCGCGCAGCGAAGCTCGCCCGCCTGGGAGGCCAGTCCCTCGCACTGCCCGGCGAACTGCTCCGACTCTCTCCACGTCAGCCCCACCCGCGCCCGGCACCGCCCGTTGGACAGGCGGTCGAGAACGAACTCGGCGAAGCGGAGTCGGTCGTGCTGGACCATCGGGGGAGACGCTGCCTCCGAAGCTTGGCCCGGGCTGGCGTAAGGGCTGTCGTTAGCGGTCGTACGGCCTCCACCGGTATGCGGTCGCCGCGGCAGGCAACCGCGCCGCGACGTAGGGAGAGGTGGCAAGGCCTATGCCACCAAGGCCGTTACGCGGTCTCGAACCGCACCTCGAGCTGGTGGTGTTCGGCAGGGCGCCGAACCACGTCGACTTCGAGCCGCGGCCGGCCGGCGGGATCCGCGCCGGCGCTCACGACGACGAGATGCCCGTCCGCCAGTTCGATCCGGAGCTGCCGCTGGTCGGAGCGCATGACCGCGTCGGTGACGGTCTTGCTGCGGAGGACGCTCAACGACTCGGCGATGCGCCGCAGCTCCTGCAGCGAGATCTGGGTCATGCGCGTTTGTCCGCGGAGGAAGGTCGGCCAAGTTGCAGACGCGCAGGGCGGAGGTCAAGGGGAGAGCAAACACCGGCGCTTCAAACGGCGACGGCCACCCGGAGAGGGTGGCCGTCACCCGCGTG
>DASWAI010000241.1:0-5517 GCA_036391215.1 Gemmatimonadales bacterium | reverse complement strand
GTCGCCATCGCGGCAACGGTGGCAGCGGTGCTGCTGGGATCGATGGCCGCGAGCGCCGCGTGGACGCTGGCGAACCGGGACACGCTGGTCGCCGCCGGCAACTGGCTTGCGGGCGAGGCCGGCCGCTGGGCCTGGGTGGGCCTGCGCGGCGCTGCCCTGAACCTGATCGAGCAGCCCTGGTTCAGCGGGTTCCGGAGCCTCGTCGACGCGCCCGCCCGCCTGGCCGTCGCCTCGGGAGCGCTGTCCCTCATGTACGTGAGCGGCATCTTCGCGCTCCGGCGCCTCCTCGCGGTCCCGACGCAGCGGGTGGCCCATGCGAACGGCTAGACGATTCCTCCTGGCGCTGGGCTTCGTCCCCGCCTGGGTGCCGGCCGCGCACGCGGCCCCCCGACCGCTCCGCGACGTGGGCGGGGTGATCGAGACGTTCCGCGCTTTTGTCGTTCACCAGATCGCGCAGGCCCCCCAGAAGCCCAAGCCGGCGACCCTCGCGCCCGCGCCGGCGGGCGGTCCCACGGTAGACCTGGGCGATCTGACCCAACCGGAGGCCGTGGAGCGCGCGATCCGTCGCGCCGTCCCGGCGCCGGGGCCCGAGACCGAGGTCACCGTGCCGAACGGGCAGGCGCGCCTCGGCGACTTTACAATCGGGTCGGCCGAAACGGTGACCGGACATCTGCTCGTGCTCAAGGGAGACGCGAACGTCTACGGCCGCCTGCTCGGCAACCTCGTGACCGTGGACGGCGACGTCTTCGTGCACCCCGGCGGCGGCGTCTCCGGCGACATCCTCGCGCTGCGCGGGGACGTCAAGGACGAGGGGGGAGAAATCGGCGGGGAGGTCCGCACGCTGAGCGCACCCACGAGGACCGGTGCCACGGTCGCGCTCTCGCCGCTCGCCGCGTTCGGCCGGAACCTGGCCGGCGTCGTGGGCGTCTTCCTCACGCTGCTCGCGCTGGGCGTAGGTCTGGTGACCTTCGCCCGCCCGAACCTCGAAGTGGTGTCGGACACGGTCTCGCACTCGTTCGGGCGCTCGTTCATGACCGGGCTGGTCGGCCAGATCCTGATCCTGCCGACGTTCGGCATGCTGATCGTGGGCCTCATCCTGAGCGTCGCCGGCATCCTGCTGCTCCCGTTCGCGGTCGTGGTCTACGTGCTCCTGGCCATCCTGGGGGTCGTGGGAGGCTACCTGTCCGTCGCCCACGCGATCGGAGAGACCTACACCCGTCGGCGGATGGCCCAGGGCGCGGCGCTCGGCTCGCCCAACAGCTACCGCTATCTGGTCGCCGGCCTGACGGGCCTGTTCGTTCTGTGGGCCGCTTGGGCGGTGTTCGGGTGGGTACCGGTGGCCGGCGAGATCGTCCGCGCCGCCGCCGTGCTCGTGACCTGGCTCATGGCGACGGCGGGCCTCGGCGCCGCCTTGCTGAGCCGCGCCGGCGTGCGGGAGAGCTTCGCGGGCCGACTCATTCCGCCGGAAGCGCTCACGGACGAATACCTGTGGGCCACGCCCCAGTTCGGCGTACCAGCCGTCCGGCGGCCGGAGGCGGGGCCGGGCGCGCGCCCGGGCACCCGTCACGACGCTGGGCGGTGACCCCGATGCGCACCGCGGCCGCCAGCATGGCGCTCGTCTGCTGGGCCGGCACACTTTCGGCCCAGACGATGCGCCCGTTCGGCACCTTTCGCCAGCTTCATGGAGAAAGCCGACTCCACGCCCGCCTTGATTTCGCGGCGGGCCGGCTGCGCGTGGTGGCGGGTCGCGCCGGCGAACTCTACCGGATGGCCCTCGCCTACGACGCCGACCGGTTCGTCCCGCTGTCGAGTTACGACCCGGCCCGGAGCGCCGCCACGCTGGGGGTCGAGTCCGTCGGCGGGCCGGGCCTCCGCGTGGTGTCGCGGCACCAACTCGAGCAGGACGCCGTAGTCGAGCTGTCCCCGAAGGCCGACCTCGCTCTCGACGTCTCCCTCGGCGCGGTCGAGGCCGATCTCGATCTGGGCGGCGTCCGCCTGTCGGAGCTCCGTCTCGAGACGGCCGCCAGCCGCTCGGTCGTCCGCTTCTCCCAGCCGAATCCCATTCGCTGCCGCGCCGCCGACATCTCGGCCGGGGCCGCCGAGGTCTCGATTCTCAAGCTCGGCAACAGCCGCTGCGACCAGGTCCGGGTGGAGGGCGGGATCGGCCGGATGACGCTCGACTTCGGCGGCGCTTGGACCGGGTCCGAGCGCGCGGAGCTGAGTCTCGCCGTCACCGAGCTCCGGCTGCGCCTGCCGCGCAAGGTCGGCATACGGATCACGATGGACCGCTTCCTCGCCCGGTTCGACCCCAATGGCCTCGTCCGCCGCGGCGACGCGTGGGTGAGCCCCGGCTACGATCAGGCGGCGCAACACCTCGACCTCGTGCTCACGACCACCGTCGGCGGCGTGCGGATCGACTGGACGGAGTGAGGCGCGGCGCGCCGCCGCGTGCTATGCTTCAGGCGGCCGGCAACCCGGAGGCCGCATGTCGCCGCTCGAGACGCTGGGCTTCACGCTCGGCACTTCCTTCGCGTCGGGGCTCAACCTCTACGCCACCGTCGCAACCGCCGGCCTGCTCGACCGGTTCGGCGTCATCCACCTTCCGCCGTCGCTGGCCGTGCTCTCCCAGCCCCTCGTCTGGGGCATCGCGCTGGCGCTCTTCGTCGTCGAGTTCTTCGCCGACAAGATCCCGCTGGTGGATACCGCCTGGGACACGCTCCACACCTTCATCCGGCCGCCGGCCGCGGCCCTTCTGGCCTACGCGTCCTTCAGCCAGGTGCCCGAGCCCTGGAAGGTCGGCGCGGCGCTCCTCGCGGGGACCGTGGCCCTCACCTCCCACGGCGCCAAGGCCACGACCCGGGCCGCCGCGAACACGAGCCCTGAGCCATTCAGCAACTGGCTGCTGAGCAGCATCGAGGACGCCGCCGCGGTCGGCCTTTCGTGGCTCGCCGCCACCCACCCCATCCTCACGGGCGCGATCGTGCTCGTGCTCGTGGCGCTGTCGGTGCTCTTGATCTGGAAGCTCTGGGGACTGTTCCGGAGGGCGTTCGCCAAGCTCGCGGGCCCCGCACCGGCGCCCAGCGGCGGACCCTAGCCGAGCCGCACCCTCACCTGTCCGCCCACGCCGAGGCCCAGCCGGCGCGCGGCGGAGCCATTTCGCACCGCGATCTCCACCGCGCCGTCCGAGCCCACCAGCGCTACCAGCCCGCCGGCGACGACATCGGCGAACGTGCGCCGGAGCGGACCCAGGTCCAGGTCCTCGACCTCGAGCGAGGCGTAGGACGGTACGTGCTCTGTGGTCAGGTTGGTGACCAGCGTGCCGAAACGATCGACGTAGATCACCTCCCCGACGACGGCCTTGCCCTGGTACCGGGGCTCGGCGCTCGCGAGGCGCTCTGGAATGCCGAGAAAGGGGGGTCCCAGCGACTGGAGGGCCGCGCCCTCCGCAAGCGCCGCGGCGGCCGGCGCGAACACATCCCGGCCGTGGAACGTCGGGGCGGCATCGGGGGGCGTAGGCAGCGCCACGATCTCCACGACGGTGTCGTGCAGGACCCGGGTGAAGATCCCGTTGTCCGGGCCGACGAAGTAGTGGCCGCCGGCAGCGAGCGCCAGCGCGCCCCGGGCCGTTCCTACACCGGGATCCACGACCGCGAGGTGGATGGTGCCCGCCGGAAAATGGCGCCAGGCGCGACCCAGAACGTAGGCGCCGGCCCACACGTCGCCGGGGGAGATGGCGTGGGTGATGTCCACCAGCATGACGCCGGGCGCCGAGGAGAGGAGTACGCCGCGAAGCTCCGCGACGTAGGCGTCCGAGAGACCGAAGTCGGTGAGCAGGGTGACGGCCGGCATGGCCGAGGGCGCGTCGCTAGCTCTTGAGAATGGGAAGGGCGACGGACCGGCTGCCGGCCCTCTGGTGGAGCGCCTCCGCGATGCCCCGGAGGGCCGTGGCAGCCGGGCTTTCGGGCTCCGCCACCACGATCGGGCGCCCGCTGTCGGCCAGCTGGGCCAGCCCGGGCTGAAGCGGGACCTCGCCGAGCAGCGGCGCGCCGATCTCCTCGGCGAGGCGGCGCCCGCCGCCGGTCGAGAAGAAGTCGATGCGCCGACCCGTCTCCGGGTCGGTGAAACCGCTCATGTTCTCCACCACGCCGATCACCGGAACGCCCACCCGCTCGAACATGCGGGCGCCGCGGAGCGCGTCGCCGACCGCCATCTCCTGCGGCGTGGTCACGATGAGAGCGCCGGTCACATGCGTGGCCTGCACCAGCGAGAGCTGGGCGTCGCCGGTACCGGGCGGCAGGTCCACGATGAAATAGTCGAGGCGCCCCCAATCCACGTCCCGCAGGAACTGCTGCACCACTTTCATGATGATCGGCCCGCGCCAGATGGCGGGCGCGTCCCGCTCCACCAAGAACCCGAGCGACATGAGCTTCACGCCGTACGCCTCGAGCGGGCGGATCTTTCCGTCGATGACGGGCGGCTTCTCGAACGTCCCGAACATCCGCGGGATGTTCGGACCGTAGACATCGGCATCCATGAGACCGACCGCGTGTCCCGCCGCCGCGAGCGCCACCGCGAGATTGGCGGACACGGTCGACTTGCCTACCCCCCCCTTACCCGACGACACGGCCACGATGCGCCCGAGGTTCGGCTGCTCGACCGGCGCCGGGGGGCCCGGAGGGATGGGAGAGGCGCCGGGCGGCGCGTGCGTTCCGCGAGCCGGCCCGGATGGGTCGACCACGGTAATCCTCACGTCCTCCTTGCGCACGCCCTCGACCGCGGCGAGGGCGGCGCGGGCCTCGCGGACCAGCGTCGCGGGATCGTCACGGGAGAGCAGGAAGGTGAACGCCACCTTGCCGTCGTCCGTGACGCTCAGATCCCGGATCATCCCTGCGGAGAGAAGGTCGGCGTCGAGACGGGGGTTCCGAACACGGGCAAGCGCCGAGGTGACTTGGGCTTCGAGAGAATCGGGCACGGAAGTCCTCAGACGGCTTCCACGGACTTCACTTCCGGCACCAGCTCGCGCAGGCGCTGCTCGATCCCCTGCTTGAGCGTGATGGAGGAGGCGGAGCAGCCGTGGCAGCTGCCGCCCAGCCGCAGGAGCAGGCGCCCCTCCCCCTCGTCGAAGTCGACGACCTCGACCTGGCCGCGGTGGGAAGCGATGTAGGGGCGAAGCGTATCCAGCGTGCGCTCAATGCGTTCGATCGTGTCCATGGGGCGGAGCCAGCAATTCCTACTCTTGGATTCGGCAATATAAGACCCGGTGAGCCAGGATCAAACCCGGCCATTCCCGGACAGGTACTCGCGGGCGGCGGCCAGCACGCTCGCCTGCACGTCGGCCAGGCTTCCGGGCAGCGCCAGTCCGGACGCTTTGGTGTGGCCGCCGCCACCGAATTGCTTCGCAAACGCGGCCACGTCCACGCTGCCGACCGACCGGAGCGAGACCTTCACCCGGCCCTGGGACACCTCGCGGAAGAGGAGCGCCATCCTGACGCCGTCGATCGACCGGGGGAACTCCAC
>DASWAI010000240.1:0-27161 GCA_036391215.1 Gemmatimonadales bacterium | reverse complement strand
GGAAGGACTTTCCCTCTCGGTCGAGGACAAGGTCAAGATCGCCCGGGTGCTCGACGGCCTCGGGGTGCACTACGTCGAGGGCGGGTGGCCGGGGTCCAACCCGAAGGACGCCGAGTTCTTCGGCCGGCTGGCCCGGGGCGGTCTCTCGCGGGCCAAGGTGGCCGCCTTCGGCAGCACCCGGCGCGCGGGCCTGCGCTGCGCGGATGATCCGAGCATCCAGGCCCTCGTGGCGGCGGAGACGCCGGTGGTCACGCTGGTCGGCAAGAGCTCCACGCTCCACGTCGAGCGGGTGCTGGAGACCACCCGGGAGGAGAACCTCCGGATGATCGGCGAGAGCGTGGCGTTCTTCCGGGCCCTCGGCAGGGAGGTCGTCTACGACGCGGAGCATCTCTTCGACGGCTGGAGGCTCGATCCCGCCTATGCCCTGGCGACGCTCGGAGCGGCCGCGGATGCGGGTGCCGACTGGATCGTTCTCTGCGATACGAACGGCGGCTCGCTGCCCGAGACGGTGCGCGAGGTGGTGGGGTGCATCCGCGAGCGGATCCGGACGCCGCTGGGGATCCACCCGCATAACGACTCGGGTCTCGCAGTGGCCAACGCGCTCGCCGCCGTGCAGGCCGGCTGCGGCCAGGTGCAGGGGACCATCAACGGCTACGGCGAGCGCTGCGGCAACGTGGACCTGGTGCCGGTGATCGCCAATCTCCAGCTCAAGCTCGCGTACGAGGTGCTGCCGCCCGAGCAGCTGCGCCGCCTGACCGACGTGTCCCACTTCGTCGCCGCGGTGGCGAACCTGAACCCCGACGCGCACGCGCCGTACGTCGGGCGCAGTGCGTTCGCCCACAAGGGGGGCATCCACGTGGCCGCCATAGCCAAGGTGCCCGAGAGCTACCAGCACATCGATCCGGCGCTGGTAGGCAACGAGATGCGGGTGGTGGTCAGCGAGGTGGCCGGCCGGCGCAACGTGCGGCTTCGGGCCGAGGCGCTCGGGCTCGAAGCCACGGCGAGCGAGGCCGACGTGCTCCGGCGCATCAAGGAGCTGGAGCACCGCGGATTTCAATTCGAGGCCGCGGAGGGATCGTTCGAGATGCTGCTCCGGCGGGCCGAGCCGGGATACCGCCCCCCGTTCGAGTTGCTCGAGTTCACCGTCATCGTGGAGAAGCGCGGAGGGCAGGAGGTCGCCGCGCAGGCGACTGTGAAGCTGCGCGTGGCGGGGCAGATCATGCACACCGCCGCCGAGGGCGACGGCCCGGTGAACGCCCTGGACCAGGCGCTCAGGAAGGCGCTCGTGCCGCATTACCCCGAGCTCGACGAGGTGCGGCTGGTGGACTACAAGGTGCGCATCGTGGACGAGCACCTGGGGACGGCCGCCCGCCCGCGCGTGATCGTCGAGTCGGCGCGGGGCATCGAGCGGTGGAGCACCGTGGGCTGCTCCGAGAACATCATCGAGGCGAGCTGGCTCGCCCTCTGGGACAGCCTCGAGCTTCCGCTCCTCAGGAACGGCCGGTCGCCGCGAGCAGCAGCGCCGACTCCGCCGGCATGAGCGTCCCCCCCCGCGCTGCGGCCGGCGTGCCGCCGCCGCCGTAGCGCGGGTCCTCCGAGGACCAGAGGAGACGCCACTCGCGGCCGTCCGCCGGCTCGAGCGGGGTCGCCGGGTCCCGATCGAGCGCGAGGTCGGGTCCGAGGTTGAGCAGGAGGAGCCGGTCCAGGCCGTCGCCCCGCGCGAAACGGAGTGCCAGGGCCGCGGGCGCGAGCGCGCGGCCGCGGGGCGCCTGCTGCGCGGCGAACGCGGGGTCGGTGCGGCGGAGCGTGAGCAGGTCCCGGTGCAGCGCCACAGCTTCGCGATGGCGGCCGCGCTCCGCCGGGTCCAGCCGCGAGCGCGCGAAGGTCTGGGGCGATCCCGGGTCCGGCAGGAGGGCCTGCATGGCCGGATCCGCCGCGCTCTCGAACTGGGCCAGATGCTCGGCCCGGCCCCGCCGGACGAGCTCGGCGAGCTCCGGCTCGTGGTCCGCGAAGAACAGGAAGGGACTCGTCGCCCCGAACTCCTGCCCCATGAACAGAAGCGGTGTTCCCGGCGAGAGCAGGAGCAGCGCCGTGAGCGCCCGCCAGCGTCCGGGGCTCGTGAGGGCGTTGAGCCGAAGCCCCCGGGCCGAGTGGGCGATCTGGTCGTGATTTTCGAGGAACGTCACCAGCCGGGACGGCGCGAGCGCCTCCGGCGCGGCCAGGGTGCCGTGCGTTGCGGCGAGGAGCTCGTCGGCCGAGCCCAGATAGAGCCGGTAGTATCCCTCGCGCCTCCCGGTGGCGGCCACCCGCGCCGCGTGGTGGAAATCGTCGTTCCAGATTCCGTCCAGTCCCATGCCGCCGGCCTTGACCGGGAGCGCGAGCGCCACCCGCTGGGACTCGTCCTCGGCGAAGACCAGCGTGCCGCGCGGGCGTGCCCGCTCCCGCACCGAGCGGCCGACGGCGGCGAGGATGTGCTCGGGCGAGTCGTCGTGGATCGTGTGAGTGGCGTCGAGCCGCAGGCCGTCGAGGTGGAACTCCTCGATCCAGTATGCGGCGTTGGCGAGGACCAGCTCGCGCACGGGGCCGGCATCCGCCCCGTCGTAGTTCAGCGCGGGCCCCCAGGGCGTCGCGTGCCGTTCGGTGACGTACGCCCGCGCATACTGCCCGAGGTAATTTCCATCGGGGCCAAGATGGTTGTAGACGACGTCGAGCAGGACGCCGAGCCCGAGTGCGTGCGCCCGGTCGACGAACGCACGGAAATCGTCGGGGCGGCCGTACAGGCGGGTCGGCGCGAAGAGATCCACGCCGTCGTAGCCCCAGCCGAAGCGCCCTGGAAAGTCGGCGACCGGCATCAGCTCGATCAGCCTGACGCCCAGCTCCGCCAGCGCGGGGAGCTCCCGCGCCGCCGCCACCCACGTACCCTCCGGCGTGAAGGCGCCGACGTGGAGCTCGTAGAGCACCTGGCCTTCCCGTCGGACGCCGGGCCATTCCCGGTCGGTCCAGGAGAACCTGGCGGGGTCCACTACCTCGGAAGGTCCGTGTGGTCCCTCGGGCTGGAAGCGGGACGCGGGATCGGGGAAGGCATCGCCGGCGTCCAGCCGGTAGCGGTACCGGGCCCCCGCGGCGAGCCCGGGCACCAGGCCGGAGTGGTAGCCGCCCCGCTCCGGGGAGAGGAGCGTGCGCTCCGGGCGGCCGTCGACCACCACCTCGACCCGCTCGCGGTCGGGCGCCCACACCCGGAAGTGCACGCCCGCCGTGTGGGGCTCCGCGCCCACAGCCATACGGCGGGTGACCGCGATCACTCCGTGGGCGCCGGCCGTTCCGAGGTCAGGGCACATAAGCTCAAGGTAGCGGGGCCCGGCCGATGGGCCAGCCACGTCCTCGAGCCCCGCAGGAGGTTTGCATGCGGTACGGCTTTCTGGTCGACACGTACGAGACCGAGCGGCTCAAGGTCCTGAGCACCTGGGCCGGATTTCGCGACGACGACCTCCCCGTCCGGCCTCACCCCACCGACCGGCGGGGTCGAAGCCTGCTGGAGCACATGATCCACCAGTGCGTGAGCGAGAACCTGTGGTTTCGCGACATCCTGGGCGTGGAGGTCGGAGCCCCGCCGCTTCCCGCGGCGGAAACGCGGCGCGAATTTCTTCGCCGCTACGCGGACGACTCCGCCCGGCGGCTCGCCGCGCTCGAGCGCACCGACGACGACTGGTGGGAAGCGCAGGTCCGGTTCTTCGATGTTCCGCGCACCCGCGCATGGGTGATGGTCCGGCGGATCGCGCACACCGCCCACCACCGGGGCCAGCAGGTGGAGCTGCTTCGGGTGCTCGGCCGCGAGGTGTACAGCACGTACGGGCCGACGGCCGATACGGGGGGGTTGTTCCAGCAGCGCGCCCCGACCATCTATGCCTACCCGGACGAGGCGGCGCTCCTCGCGGGAGAGGCCGGCGTCGGCCGGAAGGCCGCGCTGCCTGGTCCGGGCACCCAACCGGTCACCGAGAGACCCGCTACATGAAGGCAATCCGCATACATGCCCAGGGCGGCCTGGAGGTCCTTCGGCACGAAGATGTGCCGGTTCCCGTGCCCGGCGCCGGCCAGGCGCTGGTCCGCATCGAGGCCGCGGGAGTCAACTTCATCGACATCTACCACCGAAGCGGGCTCTACCCGGTGTCCTTTCCCTACACCCTGGGGCAGGAGGCCGCGGGAAGCGTGAGCGCCCTAGGCCCCGGCGTCACCGGCATCGCCGCGGGCGACCGGGTCGGGTACACCGGCATCCCCGGCGCCTACGCCGAGTTCGCCGTCGTCCCGGCCGAGCGGC
Organism: Gemmatimonadales bacterium; assembly: GCA_036391215.1. Classification (GTDB taxonomy): domain Bacteria; phylum Gemmatimonadota; class Gemmatimonadetes; order Gemmatimonadales; family GWC2-71-9; genus DASQPE01. The sequence goes on along the minus strand of DASWAI010000240.1, from coordinate 22,846 downwards.
TGGTGCCCCTGCCGGCCGGCGTCAGCGCGCGGCTGGCGGCCGCCGTCCTGCTCCAGGGTGTCACCGCGGAGTACCTCACCTCCTCGACCTATCCGCTCGCGGCGGGCGAGGTCTGCCTGGTCCACGCGGCCGCCGGCGGCGTGGGACTCCTGCTCTGCCAGCTCGCGAAGCGGAGGGGAGCCCGGGTCATCGCGACCGTGTCGACGGACGCGAAAGCCGAGCTGGCCCGCAGTGCCGGCGCCGACGAGGTGATCCTCTACGGCAGGCAGGATTTCGAGGCCGAGGTAAGGCGGCTTACCGGCGGGGCGGGCGTCCAGGTGGTCTACGACTCGGTGGGCAAGACCACGTTCGACAAGAGCCTGAACTGTCTGGCGCGGCGGGGGATGCTCGTGCTGTACGGGCAGTCGAGCGGACCGGTTCCGCCGTTCGACCCTCAGCTGCTGAACCAGAAGGGCTCGCTCTTTCTCACCCGGCCCACCCTCGGCCATTACGTCGCGACCCGGGAGGAGCTGCTGCAGCGGGCCCACCGGGTGCTGGGCTGGGTGGCGGACCGGTCACTGGCGGTTCGGATCGGGGGCGAGTATCCGCTGGCCGGGGCCGCGGAAGCACAGCGGGCGCTCGCCGCGCGGGAGACCACCGGGAAGCTGCTCCTGCTGCCCTGAAACTCCCGTTCACCGTTCACCGCTTAGCGTTTACTCTTGTGCATGCGTTTGAAGGCGTTTCGCGCCCTCCGTCCCCGACCCGAGCTGGCCGCCCGCGTGGCCGCGGTGCCGTACGACGTCGTGAGCCGGGCCGAGGCAGTCGCGCTGGCGGAAGGGAACCCGGACAGCTTCCTGCACGTGGGGCGCTCGGACATTGACCTGCCGGCGGGCACCGACCCGTACGACCCCCGCGTCTATGCGGCCGCGAGGACCGCGCTCGACCGGCTCATCGCCCGCGGCGTGCTGGTGCGCGACCCGGAGCCTGCGCTGTTCCTGTACCGGCAGCAGATGAACGGCCGTGCGCAGACCGGCGTCGTCGGCTGCGTGCACGTCGACGACTACGAGCGCGACGTCATCCGCAAGCACGAGAAGACCCGGAAGGACAAGGAAGACGACCGCACCCGCCACGTGCTCGCGCTCGACGCCCACGCGGAGCCTGTGTTTCTCACGTATCGCCCTCAGCCCGGGCTGGACCGGATGGCGGCGGCGGTCGCGGCGGGACCGCCGCTCTACGATTTCACCGCGCCGGACGGGGTTCGCCACACGGTCTGGCGCATGCCGGACGGCGGACCGTGGATCGATGCGTTCGCCGCGGTGCCGGTCGCGTACGTCGCGGACGGCCACCATCGGTCGGCGAGCGCCTGGCGCGCCGGCCGGGAGCGGCGGGCCGCCGCCGGCCGCCACACCGGCAACGAGGAATACGACTGGTTCCTCGCCGTGCTGTTCCCGTCGAGCGAGCTTCGGATCCTCCCGTACAACCGGCTCGTGAAAGACCTGAACGGGCTCACCCCGGCCCGGTTCCGCGATCGGCTCGCGGCGCTGGGCCGGGTCGAGCCCGCGGGAGATCCGGCGCCGCCAGCGCCGGGCAGCTTCTGCTTCTTCTTCGACGGCGGATGGACGCGGCTCACGCTCGATCCGGCGTCCATCGACCGGGGCCATCCGGTTCGTTCGCTCGACGTGAGCCTGCTCCAGGAGCGGGTCCTCGGCCCCATCCTCGGCATCGCCGACCCCCGCACCGACAAGCGGATCGATTTCGTCGGCGGCATCCGGGGTCCGGAGGAGCTGGAACGCCGCGTCCGGTCGGGGGAGATGGCGCTCGGGATCTCGCTGTACCCGACGACGATCGATCAGCTCCTCGCCGTGGCGGACGCGGGCGAGATCATGCCGCCCAAGAGCACGTGGTTCGAGCCGAAGCTCAGAAGCGGCCTCTTCGTTCACGAGTTGGACCAGGTGCCATGAAAGTTCTGATCGCGGACAAGTTCGAGAAGGTCGGCATCGACGGCCTCAAGGAGCTGGGCTGCACGGTCGTGTCGCAGCCAGAGATCACGGCGGCCACGCTGCCGGGGGCGCTCAAGTCGCACGACCCGACCGTGCTGATCGTGCGGGGCACCAAAGTGACCGCGGAGGCGCTGCGGAGCGGGCCGAGCCTGGGCCTGGTGATCCGGGCGGGCGCGGGGATCGATACGATCGACGTCCCGGCCGCGTCGGACCGCGGGGTGTTCGTCTCCAACTGCCCGGGCCGGAACTCCATCGCCGTCGCGGAGCTGGTGTTCGGGCTTCTGCTCTCCTGCGACCGCCGGATCCCGGACCAGGTGGCGGAACTGCGGGCGGGCAGGTGGAACAAGGGCGAGTACTCGAAAGCCCGCGGCCTGCACGGCCGAACGCTGGGCGTTGTCGGACTGGGACAGATCGGCCGGGAGATCGCGGTGCGGGCGCGGGCGTTCGGGATGCACGTGGCGGCGTGGTCGCGGAATCTCACGCTGGCGGAGGCCGAGCGCCTCGGGGTGCGCTACTGCCAGACCCCGCTCGAGGTGGCCCGGGTGAGTGATGCCATCTCGATCAACGTCGCGGCGAACGCCGACACCCGGAACCTGGTCAACGAGGAATTCCTCGCGGCCATGCGGCCCGGCGCGTATCTGATCAACACGTCGCGCGGCATGGTCGTGGATGAGGCCGCCCTGCTCGAGGCCGTCCAGACCCGCGGAGTCAGAGCCGGATTGGACGTGTTCCAGGACGAGCCCGCCGACCCGAAAGGGACGTTCGACAGCGCAATCGGCAAGGCACCCGGGGTGTACGGCACCCACCACGTCGGCGCCTCGACCGAGCAGGCGCAGGTCGCGATCGCCCACGAGGTCATCCGCATCGTGGAGGAATTCAAGGAGGCGGGGACGGTGCCCAACTGCGTGAACCGGCTGGCCCGGAGCTCGGCCACCCATATTCTCGCCGTGCGGCACCGGAACCGGCCGGGAGTGCTGGCGGACGTGTTCCGGGTGCTGGCCGACCGCGCGATCAACGTGGAAGAGGTGGAGAACATCATCTACCACGGCGCCCACGCGACGCTCGCGCGCATCCACCTGGACGGCAAGCCGGATGCGGCCGCCGTCGAGGCCATCCGGAAAGGCAACGAGCACATCATCAGCGTCGAGCTCACCGCGATAGACGGGAGAGGCCGGTAATGTCGGACCGCATCTACAACTTCAGCGCCGGGCCGGCGATCCTACCCGAGCCGGCGCTCAAGCAGGCGCAGCAGGACCTCTGGAACATCGGCGGGAGCGGCATCGGGATCCTCGAGCACAGCCATCGGGGCAAGGTCTTCGAGAAGGTTCTCGCCGAAGCCGAACAGGATTGCCGCGCGCTCGCCGGCATCCCGGACCGGTACCGGGTCCTGTTTCTCCAGGGCGGCGCCTCGCTCCAGTTCGCGATGGTGCCCATGAACCTCCTCCCCAGGGGCGGGACGGCGGACTACCTCGTCACCGGCGTGTGGTCGCAGAAAGCGGTGAAGGAGGCCAAGCTGTTCGGGCGGGTGCACGAGGCGGCGTCGAGCGCGGACCGCGACTTCCGGTACATCCCGGCGCCGGGCGCCATCCGTTATTCCGAGAAGCCCGCGTATGTCCACCTGACCACCAACAACACGATTTACGGGACCCAGTGGAAGGCGGAGCCGGAGGTGCCGGAGGGCGTGCCCCTGGTGGCCGACACCTCGAGCGACATGTTCAGCCGGCCCATCGACGTAAGCCGGTACGGGCTGATCTACGCGGGTGCCCAGAAGAATCTGGGTCCGTCGGGCGTGGTGCTGGTGATCATCCGGGACGACCTGATCGAGGTCGGTCCGACGGACCTGCCGATCATGCTCCAGTACCGCACCTACGCGGCTGAGCGGTCGCTGTACAACACCCCCCCGACTTTCGGGATCTACATGATGGGGCGCGTCTTCAAGTGGATCCGGGAGTTCGGGGGCCTGCCGGCGATGGCCGAGCACAACGCGGAAAAGGCGAAGATCCTCTACGACTTCCTCGATCAGAGCGACTTCTTCCGAGCGACGGTGGACGCCGACGCCCGGTCCCTGATGAACGTCTGCTTCCGGGCCCCCACTGAGGACCTCGACGCCAAGTTCGTGAGCGAGGCCGCCAAGCGCGGGCTGGACGGGCTCAAGGGCCACCGCTCGGCCGGGGGCATGCGGGCCAGCATCTACAACGCCTTTCCGAAGTCCGGCGTTTCCGCGCTGGTCAACTTCATGCGGGAGTTCGAGAAAGCGAACCGGAGCGCGGTCACGGCCTGAGCCGAGACGCTCGCTGCGGGTGAGACGGGGCCCCGGATTCCGGGACCCCGTTCAGTCTGGTGACGCCCGCTCTTGCGAGGTCTTCCGGGAGGCCGTAATACCACTCCTGAGGAGGTTGAATGTCGCCGGGGCGGGTGGCCCCGTCGGAGGGAACCTGTCGCCCCCAACCATCGTTATTGCCTTACCCCGCCGGGTCCGGCGGCTGCCCCAAGTTCTCCTCAGTGCGTTGGACGCCTCGCCGTCCGGGGAAGGAGCCGATGCCGACCATCCCGACCGCTCTCGCGAACCCGCCCCGAGGTGGGCGGGCGGACGAGTCTCTCCGCACCGGGCTCGCCGCCGATCTCGCGGAGGCGCGCGAGCGCACCTTCCAGCTGGTCGCGTCCCTTTCCCCTGAAGACCTGCACCGCCAGCACGACGGCCTGATGAGCCCGGTCATCTGGGATCTGGGCCACATCGCCGCGTTCGAGGAGCTCTGGCTCACCCGGAACCTCTCGGGCGGGATCGAATTCAGCGAGATGCCCGGGTTGTACAATCCGTTCGAGCATCCCCGGCGCGTCCGGGGCGCGCTCGCGCTCCCCGGGCTGGCCGACGTGCGCGAGACCATGGCCGGAATCCGCGGCCGCGTGCTCGACGGGTTGGCGACGGCGGACCTCCGGGCCGGTCCCGCGCTGCTCCGTGACGGCTATGTGTACCGGATGGTGCTGCAGCACGAATACCAGCACGACGAGACGATTCTCCAGACGCTGCAGCTCAAGCAGGGTGCGCCCTACGTGCCCGTGGAGCGGCGGGCGCCGCCTGCCGCGCGGACGACCCTCGACGCGGGGGCGATGGTCTTCTTTCCCGGCGCCGAGGTACGGTTGGGGACGGATGACCGGTCTGTGGCTTACGACAACGAGCGCCCCCGCCATGCGTATCGGCTCGCGCCGTTCTGGATCGACGTCACCCCGGTCACCAATGGCCAGTACCTCGCGTTCATGGAGGCCGGCGGATACCGCCGGCGAGAGCTCTGGACGGAGGAGGGTTGGAACTGGCTGGCGGAGGCGGGCGTCTCCTCGCCCAAGCACTGGACCCGTCACTCCGCCGGCTGGCGCACCCGCAGCATGGATGTCGTTCGCCCGCTCGACCCGGGGCGGCCGGTCTGCCATGTCTCGTGGCACGAGGCGCAGGCCTACGCCCGCTTTGCGGGGAAGCGCCTGCCGACGGAAGCGGAGTGGGAGGCGGCCGCGTCGTGGGACCCGGCCGGCGGAAGTCGGCGTCTCTACCCCTGGGGCGACCAGCCCTGGTCGCCGGAGCTGGCGAACCTCGATCAGCTCGTCTTCGACACGGCGCCGGTGGGCGCGTACCCGCGCAACGTTTCGCCGATCGGCTGTTACGGCATGATCGGCGACGTCTGGGAGTGGACCGCCAGCGACTTCCGCGGCTATCCCGGGTTCGAGCCCTTCCCCTACCGGGAATACTCGGAGGCCTTCTTCGGGGCTGAGTACAAGGTGCTGCGCGGCGGGTCCTGGGCAACCCGTCCCGGGGCCGTGCGGTCGACGTTCCGCAACTGGGACTACCCCATTCGCCGGCAGATCTTCAGCGGCTTCCGGTGCGCCCGCGATGCCTAGAACGCTGACCACCGCGCCCCGGCGGGCCGACAGGCGCATGGTGGCCGAGGTGGCCGCCGGCCTCTCGGCTCCGCAGAAGGAGCTCCCGCCGAAATACTTCTACGATCACCGCGGCTCGCTGCTGTTCGAGGAGATCACCCGGCTGCCGGAGTACTACCTCACGCGGGCGGAGCGGGCGCTGCTCCACAGCTGGATGCCCCGGCTCATCCCTGCGCTCGGGAGCCGCACCCTGGTGGAGCTCGGCGCCGGCAGTGCGGAAAAGTCGCGGATCATCTTGGACGCCATGCGGGCCGCGCGGAGCGCCGAGGCGTATGTCCCGCTCGACGTGAGCGCGGCCTTCCTGGAGGAGACGGCGGACCGGCTCCGCCGGGAATATCCCGGGCTCGCCGTGATCCCGGCCGTGGCCGACATCTCGGAGGAGCTGAACCTCCCCCGCCGCCTGGCGAGTCCCGCCCTCTTCGCCTTTCTCGGCAGCACGATCGGGAACTTCTATCCGCCGGCCGCGATTCGACTGCTCACCAGGGTGCGGGCGGCGATGCGCGCCGGCGACCGATTCCTGATGGGAGCCGACCTGCGGAAGGACGTCGGGGTGATCGAGGCGGCCTACAACGACGCCCGGGGCGTGACCGCCGAGTTCAACCGCAACATGCTCCGGGTTCTGAACCACGAGCTGGACGCTGATTTCGACCCGGACGCCTTCGAGCATCGGGCGTTCTACGAGCCCGAGGCCCACCGGATCGAGATGCATCTGGTGGCTACGCGGGACCAGACGGTGCACATCCCGGGAATCGGGTCGGTGCGCTTTACGGCCGGTGAGACGATCCGCACCGAGATCAGCTGCAAGTACGACGTTCCCAGCATCGCCGCCCTGTTCGCGGCTACCGGCCTCCGGCTCGAGTCGTGGAAGACGGATCCCGAGCACCGGTTTGCCCTCGTGGTGGGAGCCCCGGCGTGACCCGCCCGGATCGCGCCGCGCTGGCGGCGCACCTGGCGGAGCGGGTGTTCGTCCCGTCCCAGATGGCCTCGCTCACGCCCCGCCGGGTCGGGACGGAAGTCGAGTTGATCGCGCTCGACGCTCACACCGGCCGGCCCTGTCCCCTCACGGCGGAAGGCGGCCCGGCAACCCTGCCGTTCCTGCGTCGGTTCGCCGCGCGCCAGGGCTGGACCGAGCAGCGAACGGCCAAGGGCGCCGTTTCATTCGCGCCGCGGGGCGGCGGGGTCGTCAGCTTCGAGCCCGGCGGGCAGATCGAGTATGCCAGCCCGCCGAGCCGCTCGCTCACCGGATTGGTCAACCGCCTGCGCGGGGTCGTCCTGCCCATGCGCTCGGCGGCGGCGGCAGAAGGAATCGCGCTCCTCTCCGTCGGCATTGACCCGGTGAATCCGGTGGATCGCGTTCCGCTTCAGGTCGAATCCGAGCGGTATCGCCGCATGGCCGCCCACTTCGGCCGGATCGGCCCGGCCGGGGCGAGAATGATGCGCCAAACGGCCGCATTCCAGATCAGTCTCGACTTCGACGACGAGCCGGGCCTCGAGTGGCGCCTGCTCAACGCGCTGAGTCCCTTCGTCACCGCGATCTTCGCGAGCTCGGCCACGTACGCGGGACAGGATACCGGCCACCGGAGCTATCGCGCGCACTGCTGGCGGAGGCTCGATCCGCTCCGGACCGGCCTTCCGTACGACGAGAGCCGGCCGCTCGAGGCATACCTCGACTTCGCGCTCGCGGCGCCGGCCATTCTCTTTCCCACGGTCGAGGGCCGATGCCTGCCGTTCGAGGCGTGGCTTGCCCGGGCGAACCCGACACTGGAGGAATGGGAAGCGCATCTCGGCACGCTGTTCCCGGAGGTGCGACCGCGAGGCCGTCTGGAGCTTCGCTCGGCGGATGCGGTGGACCCGGTCTGGTACGCGGCACCGCTCGCCTTCACGACCGGGCTCGCATACGAGCCGCGCGCGCTCCGGGCGGCGCTCGAGCTCCTGCCTCCGCCGGACCTGGGGCTGCTGGAGCGGGCCGGGCGGCTCGGACTCGGCGATCCGGCGATTGCGCGGACCGCGGTGGACCTCTTCGAGGTGGCGCTCGGGGCGTGCGCCGCGCTGGGCTCGCGATTCCTCCACCCTGCGCACCTGGAGGAGGCCCGGGCTTACTTCGACCACTACACCAGGCATGGCCGTTCACCCGCGGACGATCCACTGAGCCGGGCGGCGGCGGCCTGAGGCCAGTCTGCAATTCTTTGCACCCACCACACTTTCCTTAACGCTCCCTTTGGCCCGCCCGTCCGTTCGGCTGTTCACCCACGTACGAGACCTGCGACACCACCGAACGGAGGCTAGGCCGATGCACCCGAGCACCCGGAGCCCGTTGCTCCTCCCCGCGCTGGCGGCGGCCCTTGGGCTCGCCGCGTGCAGCAGCACCTCCCCCACCGGCCCGACGACCCCGGCGATGTCGCAGGCGGAGGCCAACGCCGCCGCCGATGTGATCGTGAGCGACATGTCGGATCAGACCGATGGCGCCACCTCGACTTCGTCGAGCCCCTCGTTCTCCATGACGGCGGCGCCCGTGACCCCGCCCAGCCTGGCCGTGGCCCCGACCGGCGCGTGGTACTTCACCGCGTGCTCGCCGGCCCCGACGGTCACCGTGAACGGCAGCACGACGTCCTATGTCTTCGACAATTGCACGATTTCGCGGCTGGTTCCGCTCGAGACCCTCATCCGCAACGGCCAGGTGGATGTGACGTTGGGCGCGGGCAGCCGCACCGTGGTCTTCACCAACTTCGAGAAGACCTGGAAGCGGGTCCTCTTCCGCACTGGCCTGGAGGTCACGACGTCGGCCACCCTGAACGGCACGCGCTCCATTTCCGACGACGGCACCACGCTCCAGCACCACGTGTACGGCACGGGGGACCCCGCCTCCAGCCTCTTCCAGACCAACTACGTGTTCGCCGACCAGTCCACGGCGGAGCACCAGCGGAACTGGCAGGGAACATTCACGGCCGATGTCGCTTCGTCGATCGTGTCCGATCAGCCGCTGCCGGCGGGGATGTGGTCGGTGACGGGCAACTCCACGTTCACCCGGAACCAGGGAACGTCCGGCCAAAAGGTCTGGACCTTTTCCACTACCGGGAGCGGCGTGCACTACAATCCCGCCTGCACCTCGGCGCCGCAGTTCGACGCGGGCACCCTGACCGTGCAGGCGGCGAACGCCCAGACCGGCACCACGACCACGTTCACGATCACTTTCACCGCCTGCGGTCAGTACACCGCGACGATCACCAAGAGCTGACGGCCTGATCCGGATGCTCGGGAGGGACGGCGGCCTCGGTCTCTGGTGGACCGGGGCCGCTCTTCTTCACTTGGCTGTGCGGCCGCGGCAGGCCGCCAGAAGCTGGCGGGGCGCGGGGTGGTTGGGGAAGAGCTCGCGTGCGGCCTCGGCGTGGGGCCGGGCCAGGTCGCAGCGATCGTGGTTCCGCCACGCATAGCCCAGGAGCATCTGGATGCGGTAGCTCCCCGGGTCAAGGCGGGCGGCCCACTCGAGCGTGCCGAGTTTCTCGCTGCTGCTGAACACCGCCATCGCCCCGAGCTGCGACACGGTGCGCAGGACGAGTATGGTGCCCGTCAGCAGCACGGCGCTCGTCAGGCGCGCTCGCCGGGCGTCCGACAGCTCCACGGTCCGCACCGCGCGCCGGGGCGGCCGGACCAGGGCGCCCAGGAGCAGGGCCGCGAACACCGTCGGGGCCGGGAGCAGGAGCACGGCGTCGAAGGCGCTCACGCAGACCAGCACGACCAGGGTCAGGAGCGCGGCGAGCGCATGGAGGCCGTCGCTCGTAGCTGGTCCCTGTCGCCATCGGCGCCACGCGCCGAGCGCGAGCGCCGCGCCGGTGAGGAGCACGGCCAGCACCGCCAGCGGCCCCCGCTCCGCGAGCAGCGCCACCCAGTCGCTGCTGGGCCACGGGTTGGTCGGGATGAAGTCCTCGCGATCGAACGCCGGGTCACCCGGTGAGGTGTACTTCGGGTACGCGACCTGCCAATTGCCTGGGCCCACGCCGAAGACCGGATGATCGATTGCCATACGGAGCGTGTTCCCGTACTGCACCAGGCGCCCGCGTCCGCTTCCTTCGCGGTAGTCGGCGATGTCGCGGAGCGAGTCGAGATAGGGAGAGTCGGACCGCCACTCCAGCTTGTTGGGCAGCACGAGGGCGATCGCCGCGCCCACGCCGGCGGCGGCGGCGAGCGAGAGCACGCGGCTGCGCGCGGTCCGGTTCCGCCAGAGCCCGCCGGCCCAAAGCCCCTCGATCATGAACACGGCGAGCGCGAGCACGAGCGCGAGCCACGCGGCCCGGGAGCGAGACAGCACCAGCGCCGCAGCGACGAGCGCGGCGCCGAGCTGCCACACCAGGAGCCCGGATCGCCGGCGCGCCTCCAGCCCGGCGAGCGCGAGAACCGGCGCGCCCAGCGCCATGAAGTGAGCCATGAAATTGCGGTTGCCGAAGGTGCCTCCGGGTGCGCGCCGCTCCGCCATGATGCCGAACTCGACGCCGTATGCCTGGAGCAGGGCGGTCACCGCCCCGACGAACACTGCCGCGGCCAGCGTCGTCACCCGCAGGTCGCCGAATCCCGCCCGGCTTACGGCCCGTGCGCTCCAGAAGATGAGCGCGCCCGCGAGCGTCAGGCCGAGGGCGCGGAAGGCAAGCCAGTGGTTCGGGGCGAGTAGGGCGGCGGCGACCGAGAGGACGAGAAACGCGCCCAGCAGGATGTCTGCCAATGTGAGGTCGAGCCGCCGCGCGCGCACGAGGCAACACGCGGCGGCGCCGAACCCGGCCAGCTGGGCCACCAGCTCCTTGGGCAGCGCGTGGCGCTCCAGGTCGAAGACCGGGTAGGGCACGGCCGCGAGGACGACGGCGAGCACGCCGATCTGGAGGATCCGGAGCGCCGCGCGGGTCGGCGCGTCGGCCGCCGGAACGTCACTCGTCGGCGAAGCGGTCACCATAGACGAGCGGCGCGCCCGTGATCCACGGGTGGTAATCATTGGCGAACTCGATGCGTTCGCCGAGACTCGGATGGGAGGCGCGCCAGATCGTGTACAGGAGCCCGGGGCGGGGGACGGCGAGGTTCTCCTCCTGGAGCTTCACGAAAGCCATGGCGGCGGCGTGATTGTCCCGGGTGAGCTCGAGCCCGAACCGATCGGCCTCGTGCTCCAGGTGGCGGGATCCGGCGAGGACGAGGGGCGAGGCCACCAGCGACACGGCATTGACGAGAATCAGGAGGAGCGGAACCGACGCGGGGTCGTCCAGCCGTTCGAAGCCGAAGCGGCTCCCGTACCGGGCGAGGAGCCCGCCGGCCAGCCGGTGCACGCTGTACAGAGAGACACCGACCAGGAGCCAGGTGCCCGCGAGACCCAGCAGAACATGTCGAAGCACGAAGTGTCCCATCTCGTGCCCGACCACGAAGAGAATCTCGTCCGGAGTCAGCTTGCGGAGGATCGTATCGAACAGCACGATCCGCTTGGTCCCGCCGAACCCGGTCACGTAGGCGCTGATCGTCTTCGTGTCCACGCTCTTGTTCACCTCGAAGACCCGGCTTCCCTCGATGCCCGCGCGATGAGCCTCCTGCAGGATGCGGGCTTCGAGCGCCTTGTCCTCGACCGGGCCGTAGTGGTTGAAGAGGGGATCCAGCCACACCGGCGTGATCAGGAACGCGAAGGCCAGCAGCGGCAGGGCCGCCCCGGTGGCCCAGAGCCACCAGCGATGCGGGCTCCGGCGCAGGACGGCGTACAATCCGAGCGCCATGACGGGGACGACGGCGCAGGAGACGAGGAGGGCCTTGATGGCGTCACCGAGCCACTTGCCCGGCGTCTGGTTCGAGAGGCCGTAGGCGTGCTGCCGCACGAAGCCCTCGTAGAAGGAGAGCGGCAGCGTAGCCAGCGTGGTGAGGATGACCAACGCCACGACGTAGAGCAGGAGCGTCCTGGCGCGCCGGCCGCCGGCGGCCCGCGCGGCCCAGGTCCGGAGCCCGGCGGACCAGCCGGTGAAGAGAAGCACGCCGGGCACCAGGAACCCCACCAGCGTGTCCACGATCCAGAGCACATTGTCACTGCGATAGTAGCGGAGCGCGAGCGCGCTCGGCTCGGGCACCGCTACGGGCAGCGTCGCGAGCGAATCAGCCCACACGACCTCTCCTTGCCGCGCGCCGCGCGGGAGTAGTATTCGGGATGCCTGACAGCCAGCTTCCGCCGCTCGTCTCCACCGAGTGGCTCGCGGCCCGGCTCGGCCGCGCCGACGTCCGGGTCGTGGACGGCTCGTGGTACCTGCCGTCGAGCGGCCGGGACGCGGCGAGCGAGTACGCGGCGGGCCATATCCCCGGTGCCGTGTTCTTCGATCTCGACGCGTCGAGCGCCGCCGAAACGACGCTCCCGCACATGCTCCCGACCGCCGCCGAGTTCGCCGCCCGGATGAGCGCGCTCGGTCTCGACGACCGGAGCATGATCGTGGTGTACGACGGATCGGCCGTGAATCTAAGCGCGCCGCGCGTCTGGTGGACCTTCCGGGTCTTCGGGCACCGCGCGGCCGCGGTGCTGGACGGGGGCCTGGGCAAGTGGAAGGCGGAGGGACGCCCGCTCGAGCCGGGCGTATCGCGCCCGACGCCGGGGCGTTTCACCGCGCGGCTCGACCCGAGCCGGCTGCGTGACCTCGCCACGATCCAGGCCAACCTGGGCAGCGGATCGGAGCAGGTGGTGGACACCCGGGCGGTGGAGCGCTTCGAGGGCACCCAGCCGGAGCCCCGGCCGGGCGTGCGGAGCGGGCACATTCCCGGCAGCCTCAACCTGCCGTTCACCGACCTCGTCTCCGCGAACGGGACCTTTCTGCCGCCCGAGCGGCTCCGCGCGCGGATCGAGGCGGCCGGGCTCGACCCACGGCGCCCGGTGGTCGTGACCTGCGGCTCGGCCACGAGCGCGTGCAGTCTGGTGCTCGCCCTGGAGCTGCTGGGCCACGACCGCGTGGCCGTGTACGACGGAAGCTGGACCGAGTGGGGCGGCCGGCGCGATACGCCGGTCGAGGTCGGCCCCCCGCGGCTCGGCGCATGACGGCGAGCGCTTCGCCGGCGGCGACACCCACGGGACCGTCCACGCGTCCGTCCGCTCTCGCGCTGGGCTGCCAGATCCTGTTCGCCCTTCCGTTCGCGGCCGGCGGGCTCGTGGCGGCCGTCCTCGCCGCCAAGAAGCTCCTCGCCGGCGACTGGAAGACCGCCGGCTTCCTGAGCGTCTTCGCGCTCGTCTTCGGCGGCGCGGGGATCGGGATCGTCGCGGCCGCTCTCGCGGGCCGGCGTCAGCTCGAGCGCCGAGCGCTGGCCGCCGAGCGCCACCCGGGCGAGCCATGGCTCTGGCGCCCCGATTGGGCGCAGGGCCGGATCGAAGATACGGAGCGCCGGGGGCAGTACCTGTTGTGGATCATGGCGGCCCTCTGGAACCTCGTCGCCCTGCCGACCGGCTTTCTCGCGATTCGGGCGGCGCTGGAGCAGGGGAACCGGCTCGCGCTGATCGGGCTTCTGTTTCCAGTCGTCGGGGCCGGTCTCCTCGTGGCCGCCGTGCGGGCCAGCTGGAGGGAGCGCAAGTTCGGCGTCTCTGTGCTCGAGCTCGCGACTACGCCGGGCGTCGTGGGCCACGGCCTCGCCGGGACCGTGCGCGTGGCCTCCATGGTCCTTCCCGCCGGCGGATTCCTGGCGACCCTCTCCTGCGTGAATGTCCGGACGACGGGCGCGGGCAAGAACCGCTCGACCACCGAGACGATCCGGTGGCAGGACCAGCAAACGGTCCAGGCACAGCGGACCAGCGACCGCCCCGGCGCGGCGATCGTGACCGCGATCCCCGTGCGGTTCCGTATCCCCGGGGAGGTCGCCCCCACCGACGATGCCAACCCCGACGACCGTATGGTGTGGCGGGTCGGCTTGACCGCGGCCCTCCCCGGCGTCGACTACGCCGCGACGTTCGAGGTCCCCGTGTTCCGCACCGACCGGAGCCTCGAGCCGGTAACGGGGGACGAGGAGAAGTTGCTGGGTCCGCCGCCCGAGTCGCTGCCCTATCGCCAGCCGCCCGACTCTCCCATCCGGGTGAGCACCGGGCCGCGCGGCACGCTGATCGTGTTTCCCGCCGGGCGGAACCCGGGCGCCGCGCTGGGTCTGAGCGTGTTCGCGGGGCTCTGGGGCGGGGTCGTGTGGCTGCTGGTCAACCTCAAGGCCGGGGCGTTCTTCGTCGGGGCTTTCGGGCTGGTGGAGATCGTCCTGTTGTACGCCGTGCTTCGGATGTGGCTCTGGGTGGTCGAAGTCACGGCCGGACCTGACGGCGTGGCCGTCGCCAGCGGCTTTGTGGGCGTCGGGGACCCGAGGACCGTCGCGGCGGCCGACATCGCCGGGGTCGACGTGGCGATCGGAATGCAGGCCGGCACGACCGTCTATTACGCCCTGACGGTCGTTCGGAAGGACGGTCGCCGAGTGAGTGCCGGGAGTGGAATCCGGGACAAGCGGGAGGCCGAGTGGCTCGCCGGGCGCGTGAGACAGGCCATAGGGCTGACGAGCCCGGCGTAGCGCTAGGAGACCGCGACGCTCGAGTTGCCCAGCAGCGGGGCGACGCCAAGCGCGATCTCGGCGCCCGGCTGAACGGTCAGCTCCCCGGTCCGAAAGGCGCCCGCCCCCCCGATCGGCGAGACGACGAGGGAAACCCCGTTGGCCGGCCCGATCCGATCCCAGGGGATCTCGTAGTTGCCCGAGCCCTGGGAGACCACCGTGCCCAGCCGCTGGCGAACGCCGTTCACAACCATGAAGACGTCCACGTCGTTGACATTGTGGTTCTTGACGGTGACGAGGAGATTGGCCTCGGGGGTCCCCAGCTGGGGCAGCGGGGGCGGATTGGTGGCGCAGGCCGCGATGCCCGCGGCGAGCAGCAGGGCCGGAAGGCGCCCCTTGACCCAGCGGGGAGCGCGGAACGATCGAAGGTGTGACATCTCCTGCCTCGCGAAACGTGTTGGGACGATGCAGACGACCGACCTGCCCCGGGGTTAACCACCGGATTCCCGACCGCCTGCTGGCCGACCCGTACGCCCGGCCGTAAGATTCCACCGTGACCTCCGCCGTCCCGCTGCCGCGCCCGTCCGAGCTGGTCGCCGTGATCATGGGCGGCGGGGCCGGAACCCGCCTCTTCCCGCTCACGAAGGACCGGGCCAAGCCGGCGGTGCCGTTGGGCGGCAAGTACCGCTTGGTGGACATCCCGATCAGCAACTGCATCAATGCCGACCTTCGGCGCATCTTCGTTCTGACGCAGTTCAACTCCAGCTCGCTGCACCGGCACATCCAGGAGAGCTACCGCTTCGACCAGTTCTCGCCCGGCTTCGTCGAAATTCTCGCCGCCCAGCAGACGCCCCAGCGGATGGACTGGTACCAGGGTACTGCGGACGCGGTCCGCCAGAACCTGATCCACCTTGCCAACTATCCGCACCGGCTGGTGCTGATCCTGTCCGGCGACCAGCTGTATCGGGTGAACTTCCGGTCCCTGATCGCCCGCCACATGGCCACCGGCGCGGAGGTCACGATCGCGACCCTGCCGGTGCGCCCCGAGGCGGCTCGCGCCTTCGGGATCATGCAAGTGGCCCCGGACGGCCGGATCGTCCGCTTCGTGGAGAAGCCGAAGGAACCGGCGGTCCTGGCGTCGCTCAAGGTGGAGTGGGCCGGGTTCGGCGACGTCGAGCAGCCGGTGGAGCCCGACTGCCTCCTGGCCTCGATGGGGATCTACCTCTTCGAGCGCGGCGTGCTGGCGGACGCCCTCGATGGCGACGAGGCGGACTTCGGCAAGCACGTGATTCCGAAGCTCATCGGCAGCCGGCGCGTCTTCGCCTATCTGCACCAGGGCTACTGGGAGGACATCGGAACGATCCGCTCCTTCTACGAGGCGAACCTGGATCTCTGCGAGCCGGTGCCGAAATTCAACTTCTACGACGCGACGGCGCCGGTGTTCACCCATGCGCGCTATCTTCCGCCCACCAAGATCATCAAGAGCCGGGTGGAGCGGTCCGTGATCGCGGACGGCTGCATCATCAACGACGCCACCATCGAGCACGCCGTCATCGGCGTTCGGAGCCGGATCGAGGCCGGCGCGGTTCTCCGGGATACGCTGCTGATGGGCCATGACTACTACGAGACGCCGGACCGCGCGTTCGCCGGCGCGCCGCCGATGGGCATCGGGCACGGGACGGTCATCGAAAGGACGATCGTGGACAAGAACGCCCGGATCGGCGACCACGTGCGGATCACGCCCGACGGAAAGCCCCCGGAGCTCGATGGCGCCAACTTCTACGTGCGCGACGGCATCGTGGTCATCCCAAAGAACGCCGTCATTCCCGACGGGACGGTCATCTGAGCGGTCGGCGCCGAGCCGCCGCTCACCCGCTCCCCGTGTCCCGCTCCCCCCCACTCGGACGATTCATGCCTACGACCCGTCTGCTGATCGCGGCGCTTGCCTGCCTCTCCCCGGTCGCCCTCGGCGCCCAGAACCAGCCCAAGGATTCTGGCGCGGCGAAGACGCCGGCCTTCCCCCCGAAGCCGGAGCAATGGGCGACCCGTCACAGCATCGTGATCGGTGGGAAGCCGGTGAGCTACGTGGCCACCGCCGGCACCCTGGTCATCCGGGACACCGGGGACACGCCGGTCGCGAGCATCGGCTACGTGGCATACACCAAGCCGGACGTCAAGGATCCGACCCAGCGGCCGATCACCTTCGCCTACAATGGCGGACCGGGCTCGTCCTCCATGTGGCTGCACATGGGCGCGCTCGGCCCCCGGCGCGTCGTCGCCACCGACGCGGGCCAGACGCCGCCCCCTCCGTACCGTGTCGTGGACAACGCCTACAGCCTGATCGACCGGACCGACCTGGTCCTGATCGATCCCGTGGGCACCGGCTTGAGCCGCGCGCTGGGGCAGAAGAAGGACAAGGACTTCTGGGGCGTCGACCCGGACATCGAGTCGGTGTCCGGGTTCATCCAGCAGTACGTGACGGAGAACAACCGGTGGAACTCGCCCAAGTACCTGCTGGGGGAGAGCTACGGTACGACCCGTTCCGCGGGGATCGTGGATTACCTTCAGACCCGCGACAACATGGCGTTCAACGGCGTCGTGCTGGTCTCCGTGGCGCTCGACCTCGAGGCCATTTTCAACGGGCCGGGCAACGAGCGGCCCTTCCCGCTGTTCGTGCCGGCGTTCGCGGCGACCAGCTATTACCATCACGTCCTGCCCACCCAGCCGGCTGACCGGGATGCCTTCCTCGCCGAGGTGAAGGCGTGGGCCCTCGGGCCCTACACCACCGCCCTCATGAAGGGTGACGCGCTCGGCGATGCGGAGCGGCAGGCGGTCGCGGCCAAGCTCCACGAGTACACCGGCCTGTCGGTCGCGTACATCGAGAAGGCCAATCTCCGGGTGACCGAGCCGGAATACACCCAGGAGCTGCTGCGGGAGCACCGGGAGACCGTGGGCCGGCTCGATTCGCGTTACACCGGCCTGAGCTTCGACCCGCTCGCCCAGAACGCGGAGTACGACCCCCAGTCCGCGAGCATCAGCGCCGCCTTCACCGCGGCGTTCCTCGACTACTACCACCGGGAGCTCAACGTCCCCGGCGACCGGAGCTACGTGGTGACCGCGGAGGCGTACAAGTCGTGGGACTGGAAGCACCACGTCGGGGGCGGGGTGCAGCCGATGGTCAACACCGGCGTGGACCTCGCCCACGCCATTGGGTTCAACCCGGACCTGCGGGTGCTGGTCCTCAACGGGGTCTACGATCTCGCGACTCCGTTCACCGCGACCGAGTACATGATGGATCACTTGGGCCTGGCGCCGGCGCTCCGCTCGCACCTGATCCTGAAGTACTTCGATGCCGGGCACATGATGTACCTGAACGAGCCGTCGCTGGGCCGGATGAAGGCGGACGTCGGGGCGTTCATCGACCAGACCGACCGGGTGGGCGGCTGAGCTGTGGAGCGTAGCCCATGAGAATCGCCGTCTTCGGCGCGGGCGGCGCCGGCGGGTACTTCGGTGCGCGCCTCGCGAGGGCGGGAGAAGAGGTCGTATGGATCGCCCGGGGCCAGCAGCTCGAGGCGCTCCGAACCCGGGGTCTCAGGGTCGAGAGCATCGATGGGGACTTCACCCTCGGCCCGGTGGAGGCGAGCGACGACCCGGGCCAGTTCCGGCCGGTGGATGCGGTGCTCCTCGGCGTCAAGGCGTGGCAGGTCACCGACGCCGCCCGGGCCATGCGGCCCCTGATTGCGGAGGGGACCTGCGTCGTCCCGCTCCAGAACGGCGTCGAGGCCTCCGACGAGCTGCGGGCTGTGCTGGGCGACCGGCCGGTCCTGGGTGGAGTGGCCAAGGTCTTCTCCTTTCTGGTCGGGCCGGGCCACCTCCGGCGTCCGGGCGGACCGGCGACGGTGGTTCTGGGTGAGCTCGACAACCGGCCGAGCGAGCGGGTCCGGCGCCTGGCCGAGTGCCTGCGGGGGGCAGGGCTGGGCGCCGAAATCCCGGCCGACATCGAGGTCGCACTGTGGGAGAAGTTTCTGTTCGTCGCGTCAGGCGGCGGGCTCGGCGCCGTCACCCGCGCGCCGATCGGCATCGTGCGCTCGGTGCCGGAGACGCGCGCGTTGCTCGAGGCCGCCATGGAGGAGATCCGGGCGGTGGCGCGGGCGCGGGGCGTCGGCTTGCCGGACGACGTCGTGCCCCGGACCATGGCGTTCGTGGATACCCTGCCCGCCGCCGGTACCGCCTCGCTCCAGCGGGATCTCGCGGCTGGCCGTCCCTCCGAGCTGGAGTGGTGGAGCGGGGCCGTGGCGCGCCTCGGCGCCGAGGCCGGGGTGGCCACGCCGATCCATGCTTTCGTCTACTGGAGCATGCTGCCGACGGAGCTGCGGGCCCGGGGCCGCCTCACCTTTCCTCCCGAAGCCTGACTGCCGGCCTCGGCGCGCATCCCGCCCGGCTGCGTTGCGGAAGACGAGCCGGCTGGGTGCTTCGCAACCCTCGCGGCCGCCCAGATCCCCCGCTGGGGCAACTACTTACCGACCGCCGCACAGAACTTGCCGACCCGGGATCTGCCACCCGCACCCGGAGGTCCCATGTCACTGCCCACCGCTCCCGCGCGGGGGCTCGCCGCCGTCGCCGCGCTGAGCGCGCTGGCCGGTTGCGCCCGGAACAGCAGCTACAGCCAGCCCGAGGCCCGTCCCGGCAAGGCGCCGAGTACTGCCGCCGCCACGCTGTCCGTTCCGCCCGGCCAGTTGCCGCGCCCGGGCCTGTGCCGGGTCTGGTTCCCGGGCCGGCCGCCGGGCCGCCAGCCCAAGGCTCGCCCTTGCGCGGAAGTCGAATCCGGCGCTCCCGCCGGCGCCTGGGTCCTCTACCGTCCGTCGCAGGACCGAGCGGTCGTGCACGTCCGTTACGTCGATGACCGGCGCGCCGGAGTCGTGGTCTGGATCCGGGTGTTCGACGCTTCCAGCGGCGCCTTTATCCGTGACGTGAAAGGCTGATCCGCCGGACCCCTCGCCTCTCTCGCCTCAACGCGGCGGTACTTCCTCCCGTACTCTCTCATGCCCGCCCGACGGAGTTTGACCTCCCGTCGGGCGGCTCGTAGCTTGGCGGCAGGTCCTCACCGCCGCCGACACCGGCGCTTCTCATACGTTCCTGGAGGTAGGTATGGGCTTCCGAGGCATGCTCAGAGTTGCGGCTGCCGCCGCGATCGCGTTGGGCGGTGGGGCCTGCAGCAGCACTACGGCTCCTGCGTCCGTCGATCTGTCGGGGACCTATGGGCTGGTTTCGATCCAGTTCGGGAGCGGCACGACGGCCCTCACGCCGCCCACGGAGACGGGCAGCTTCTCACTCAACGCCACCACCTACAACCTGACGCTCTCGGGTGCGGTGCCCGAGACGGACACGGGGACCTATTCGATAAACGGCAACAACTGGAGCCAGCAGTCTTCGACGACCGGGACCCAGTCCACCGGCACCTACACCTTGAGCGGGACCCAGCTCACCGTGACCACGATCCAAGGGGGAGTGACCGTCGTTTCGGTATGGCAGAAGCTGTCGTAGCCCCCGCCGGCTGATGCGGGTCGCGCCGCCGGGAACGCCGGGGGGACTCCGGTGCGTCGCGCGCGGGGTTCTGGTGCTGGGGCTCGCCGGCCGGCTCGCGGCCCAGCAGCCCGGTGTGATCGCCGGCGAGGTCCGGGCTGAGAGTACCACCGCCGGGCTCGAGGGCGCCCGGGTGCTCCTCGAGGGTACCCCGCTCGCCGCCGCCACCGGGGTAGGCGGGCGCTTCATCTTCACCGACGTCGCCCCGGGCCGATATCGCCTGCGCGTAGCCGCCGTCGGCTACGTCGCCGACAGCCTTCCGGATATCACCGTCACGTCGGCCAACACGACGCGCGTCGTCGTCACGATGCGTTCAGCGGCCGTGGCCCTGCCCGGCATCGTCGTCACCGCCAGCCGGGCGCCCGAGCGGGTGGAGGACGCGCCCGCGAGCGTCGCGGTGCTCTCCCACGACGAGGTCATCGCCCGCGACGTCAACACGGTTGACGGCGCCCTCCCCTTCGTCCCCGGCGTCACGTTCAACGGGCCCGGACAGATGGACATCCGCGGATCCACCGGGTCGGCCGGCGGCGTGGGGAGCCGCGTGCTCACGCTGATCGACGGTCATCCGGCCCTGAGCGGCGACGGCGGCGAGATCATTTTCGAGGCGCTCCCTCTCCTCGACCTGGACCAGATCGAGGTGGTGAAGGGCGCCGCCTCCGCTCTCTATGGCAGCAACGCGCTGGGCGGGGTGGTGAATCTGGTGACGGCGGCGATCGGCGACCGGCCGGAGACGGTCGTCCGGGCGCATGCCGGGCTCTATCAGGTGCCGAGCCGCTATCAGTTCACCGACGAGCGGCTGAACGTCCAGGGCCTCACTCTTCAGCACTCCCGCAGGATCGGCCCGATCGGCGTGCGGATCGCCGCCGACCGTGAGACCTCGGACGGTTTCCAGCAGAACGGGCAGTACGGCCGCTGGTTCCTCCGGGCCAAGGTCACGTCGGCGCCGGAGGCCGCCCATCCGTGGGACGCGTACATGATGTGGTCGCGGAACGACTCGGGGGACTTTCTCTCCTGGCGCTCGCAGGATCAGCCGTTCGAGGTCACGCCCGCGTCGCTGGGGGACCGGAGCGTGTACGCGTTCCTGCTGGCCGGCGCGACGATTACGCCGGTCGCCACGTCGTCCACGCTCCTCCGGGTGAGCCCGTACCTCAACCACAACAGCAACCAGAACTACTTCACCGAGAACCAGGACTATCACGACGCGACCCGCGGCGGGACCAGCGTCCAGCTGTCGCTCGCCGCGGGCCGGCGGCACGCGATCACCCTCGGCGCCGACGGCGCCGGCACCCGGGTCACCTCCAACTTTCTGGGCCGGCCGTGGCTCTGGGACGGGGCGGCGTTCGCCCAGGACGAAACGGATCTCGGCGGCGGCTTCAAGGGCGTGCTGGGTGCGCGGCTCGATTACCACGACACCAACGAGGGCGCGGCGGAGTACTCGCTCAACCCCAAGCTGGGCCTCGTGTGGCACGGGTCCGAGCGCCTGAGCGCGCGCGCGTCGGTCGCCCGCGGATATCGGGCCGCCAGCGCGATCGAGCAGTTCGTTTCCAGCGTGCAGTTCGGTTTTCGCGTCGTCCCGAACCCCGCCCTCCACGGGGAGCACGCTTGGACCGGAGAGCTGGGCACGGCGGCGCGGCCGTTCCGCTGGCTACGGACCGATGCGACGCTGTTCTGGAGCGAGTACCGGGATCTGATCGGCCCGGGGCTCGTCATAGCCGACGGCGGACTGGTCGCCCAGTTCCAGAACCTGAGCCGGGCGCGCGTCCGTGGTCTCGATCTCGGCCTGCGGTCGACCCTGATCCCCAGCCGGCTCGACCTCTCGGCCTCCTACCTCTTCCTGGACACGAAGGACCTCGATACGCGGCTGGCGCTGCCATATCGGTCGCGCCACAACGTCACCGGCACGCTGGAG
Organism: Gemmatimonadales bacterium; assembly: GCA_036391215.1. GTDB lineage: Bacteria > Gemmatimonadota > Gemmatimonadetes > Gemmatimonadales > GWC2-71-9 > DASQPE01. The sequence continues at coordinate 940 of DASWAI010000240.1, read as the reverse complement.
GTCCTGCGCGGGCTATTCGACGTGGACCTCCGCTGGCGCAGCCGGGTCGAGCAGGTACTCGCCTACCCGCTCGATCCCCGCGGCGCCATCGCGCTGGTCGACCTCCGCGCGGCATACCGCATCCTGGGCACCGTCGTGCAGGCCAAGGTGGGAAATCTCTTCCAGAAGGTGTACCCGGACGTGCAGGAGCGCGTGCCGGGCGCTCCCCGCAGCGTGAGCCTCACGCTCTATCGGGCGTTCTGACCCGAAGTGTTCAATCGCTCGCGCGCCGGGACGGCGCGAATATCTTCCGCCACCAGAGCGACAAAGTGCTCGGCCGGGGCGATGACGATCGCCCGCCGCACGCGCCACACCCAAGGAGCGAGGTGATGACACAGACGCGGGATGCCCCGACCCTCACGCTGGATGCGGCGAAGGCGCTGGCCGAGGCAGGAGAGGCGGAGGCGAAGCGGCGGGGATGGACGGTCGCGATCGCGGTCGTCAATCCGGAGGGGGGGCTGATCCTCTTCCACTGCCTCGACGGCACCCAGCCGGCGAGTCAGGACATCGCGATTGCGAAGGCGCGGACGGCGACCCGGTTCAAGCGGCCCACCAAGGCGCTCGAGGACGCGGTGGCCGGCGGGCGGCATGCCCTCCTGGGTGTGCCGGGCATGCTTCCCCTGGAAGGCGGCGTGCCCGTGACCATCGGAGGCGCCGTCGTCGGCGCCGTCGGCGTGAGCGGGATGGCGTCCGCCGAGGACGGCGTTATCGTGGCGGCGGCGCTCCGCGCGCTCGAGGGCTGAGTGCCGGGGGCTTGGCCGCCGCCTTAGTCGGCCGGGCCGCGAGCGTGCTGTCCGCCGGCGTGAGCTGATCCACGCCCCATCCCTCGAGCCGCCAGACCGTGCCCCCGCTGTCGGCGCGGGCCCAGAGGCCTGCCGCCGTGGAGTCGAAGACCAGCGAG
>DASWAI010000239.1:0-3912 GCA_036391215.1 Gemmatimonadales bacterium | reverse complement strand
TGCTCTACCCTCCGGCGGAGCCCGCCTGGCTGGCCGCGTTCTCCCGCGCCTTCGGCCGGCCGATCCCGGACGCCTATGCCGCCGTGCTGGCCGCGATGAACGGGTGCTTCGCGTTCGGTCTCGCGCTGTACGGGCTGCCGCCCTCCCTGCAGGAGCGCCCGCCGCGCGTCGATCGGGGAGCGCTCGAGCCCCTTCCGCTGGAGGCCGCGAACCGGCACTGGGCCCGCGAGTTCCCCGGCGCCGAGGCCGAGTTCCACATCGGCGGCTCGAGCTGGACCCCGACCGAGAACGTCGGCTACTTCCTCGACGCCGAAGGCGTGCTCCGCAGCCGGCGCAAGACCGGCGAGGTCCTGCGGGAATGGCCGTCGCTCCGCGATCTCCTGGAGGAGGAGCTGCCCGCCGCGGAGACACGGGACCAGGAGCGCCGCCCGGCCAGCCACTGGCCGTGGGAGTCCCGCGGCGCGCCGGGGCCGGGGCCGGACCGGGGCCGCGCCGACACCGTTTGACACGCCGCCCCGGCCGGCCCAGGCTGCGCAAGGCGCTCGCCGCGCTGCTTCTGGCGGTCGCGCTGGCTCTCCCGCGGTCCGCTCTCGCCCAGCGGGCGTCGGCGCCGGACGACTTCCTGGGCCTCACCCGCTGTGAGGGCGGCCGGGCGGTCACCCGGCTCCGGCCCGATGTGCGCGACTCTCAGGTGGTGGCCCAGCTGCAGGCGCACGAGGCGGTACACCGGACCCAGGCCGCCCGCTTTCCGAGCTGCGACGCCTTCATGCGGAGCGTCAACTCCGCCCGCCGCATCATCGACGTCGAGCTCCCGGCCTACTGCGCCCAGTGGCGCGTGGCGGTTCGCCAGGGTGCCGACCCGGACTCCACCCGGCGCGAGTTCGGCTGGCGCATCGCGGCCCAGTCCGGGGCCATGGAGAACCGGCTCGACATCATCGAGCGGTTCCAGCACGAGTGCCCCGACCGCTCGCCGGACCCGCAGTAGGGCGGGGTGTCGATTCCGCCGCCCCTCGAGCGCTACCGGGAGCGGGCCCTGCTGCTCGCTCGCGCCGCGGCGTGCGGCGCCCCCTGACCTACCCCCCGGCCATCGCGCCCACGATGAGGAACGGCTCCACGCCCGTCGCCACGACGTCGGGCAGCGGCGCGTCCGGCGGCTCGTGGGACAGGTCCCGCTCGCAGGCGAAGAACCGCACGAACGGGCGCCGTCGCTGCGTGAGCTGGTCGCGGATGGTCCCCTTCAGCATCGGGTAGCGCGCCTCGACCGCATCCAGCACCGCGCGCTGGGTGACCGGTCCCGCGAGCTCGAGGGCCAGCTCGCCATCGACATGCGCCAGCGTGCGCAGCGGCACCGGCAGCACCACCCGGATCATGCCAGCGTCTGGACCTCGACCGACACGACGGACGGCAGGTCCCGCACGATGGCCGACCAGCTGTCGCCGCCGTCGGCCGAGCCGTACACCTGGCCGCCGGTGGTGCCGAAGTAGACGCCGCACGGCTCCAGCGAGTCCACGTCCATCGCGTCGCGCAGCACGTTGACGTAGCAGTCCTGCTGCGGCAGGCCGCTGGTGAGCGGCTCCCACTCGTGCCCGCCCTTGCGGCTCCGGTATACCCGGAGCTTCGCCTCCGGCGGATAGTGCTCCGAGTCGCTCTTGATCGGAACCACGTAGACGGTGTCCGGCTCGTGCGCGTGCACGGCGATCGGGAACCCGAAGTCGCTCGGCAGATCGCCGCTGATCTCCTGCCACTGCTCGCCGGCGTCGTCGCTCCGCATCACGTCCCAGTGCTTCTGCATGAACAGCACGTTCGGCCGCGACGGGTGCATCGCGATGCGATGCACGCAGTGGCCGACCTCCGCGTTCGGGTCGGGCAGCTCGTACCGCGACTTGAGCCCGCAGGTCACCGGGCGCCACGTCTGCCCGGCATCGTCGCTCCGAAAGGCGCCGGCGGCGGAGATGGCCGTGAAGATGCGGCGCGGGTTGGCCGGGTCCAGCAGGATCGTGTGCAGGCACATCCCGCCTGCGCCCGGCTGCCAGAGGTGGCCCTTGGCGCCCCGGAGGCCCGGGAGCTCCTGCCACGTCTGCCCGCCGTCGGTCGAGCGGAAGAGCGCGGCGTCTTCCACGCCGGCATACACGGTGTCCGGATCCGTGAGCGACGGCTCGAGGTGCCAGACCCGCTTGAACTCCCAGGGGTGCTGGCTCCCGTCGTACCACTGGTGGGTGCCGGGCACGCCGTCGTACGCGAACTTGTTCCCCACCGCCTCCCAGGTCTTGCCGCCGTCGTTGGAGCGCTGGATCACCTGCCCGAACCAGCCGCTCGTCTGCGACGCGTACAGCCGGCCCGGATCGACGGGCGACCCCTTCATGTGGTAGACCTCCCAGCCCGCGAAGTGGGGACCGCTGATGTCCCAGCGTCGCCGCTTGCCGTCCGCCGTGAGGACGAACGCGCCCTTCCGGGTCCCGACCAGCAACCGTACTCCGCTCATTCGTCCCTCCCTTCGGGGTTGCGTTCCCTTCAGGCCCCGGCCGAGGCCAGATCCCTCACGGCGCCGGCCAGCGTCCGCACCTTGGCCGAGTCGCCGGAGCCGCCCGCCTCTCCCTCCAGCTCCCCGGCGAGCCGCGTCAGCGCCTCCCGCCGCGCCGCGCCCGACGCCTTCTCGGCGCCGGCGAGCGCCTGCCGCACCGCGGCGATCCTGCCCGTGCCGAGCCCCTTGGACCGCTCGAGCTGGTCCACGTACGCCCGCGCCAGCGCGAAGCTGGGCGGCCAGACGAACCGGGGCTGGCCCTGCGTGTTGAAGTAGTCGAGGTGCACCGACTTCGCGGCGTCGATCTCGTTCCGGGAGATGAACCCGCTCGGCAACAGCGCGAAGATGTCGAGCCCGCGCGCGATCTCGGAGCTGACGATGACGCCGTTGTACCAGTAGGCGGACCACGAGCCGGCGCCCACCATCCGGGTCGAGTCCACCGGGCCGCGGTCGAAGAACGCGATCTCTCGCGGATGCGCGGCGTCGGTCCAGTCGAAGACCGAGATGCCGCCCTGGTACCAGGCCTGCACCATGACGTCGCGCCCGGGAATCGGGATCAGCGACCCATTGTGGGCCACGCAGTTCTCCTCCGGCGTCTGGGGCGCGGGCAGCTTGTAGTAGCTCTGGAACTTCAGCCCGCCGTTCTCCACCGTGAAGATCGCGTCCGCGCCCCAGTCGCGCGGATCCGTGATCCGGCACTTGGGCTGGCCCCCGCCGCCCCATTCGTCGGAGAAGAGGAGCTTGGTCCCGTCGTTGTTGAACGTGGCCGAGTGCCAGTAGGAGAAGTTGGAGTCGTCCACCGCGGCGATGCGGACCGGATGCGCCGGGTCCCGGATGTCGAGCAGGAGGCCGTAGCCCTCGCACGCGCCGCCCGCCAGGCCGATCGCGGGATGGACGGTGATGTCGTGGCACTGGGTCGGGCCGGGCTTGGGGCCGCTCCCGTGCCCCGGCAGGTCGTTGAGCAGCCGGGCGATGATGCCCGGGAGCAGCTCCCGGAGCGTGGCGCTGTCGGCGGCCGTCGCGGAGCCCGTGCCGTGGCGGGCGGCGACGACGCTGTCCAGGAGCGGGTCGATGAAATGCGACGGGAGCACCATCTCCTCGCCCATCACCATCGCGGTGAACGCGCCCTTGGCCCGCGCGGCGGCGGCCACCTTGGCCGCGGCGGCGACGTCCTCCGCCGTCTCGCCGTGCCTGGGCGGCGCCGTCAGGCTGTCGAAGATCCGCGGCGAGCTCACGATGGCGGCCTGCTCGGGATGCGCCAGCGGCACCTTGATCACCTCGATACGGAAGAGCGCGGAGTTCGGGTCCTGGTCCGGCATCATGGCCGAGCACCCGGCGAGCTCGCTCGGCGAGCGCACGCCGGCCGAGCCCGAGATGTAGACGTAGACGTT
>DASWAI010000238.1:0-8463 GCA_036391215.1 Gemmatimonadales bacterium | reverse complement strand
TCCGCGATCGCGAGCAGCAGCGCGTTGACGCCGGTCGTGTCGGCCGCGGTGAGCTCGGTGATGTTACCCACGCCCATCATCTGCCCGGCGCCGGGATGACGCCGGTGCACGTCGGCGTAGCGCTCGAGCGAGGCCATGAACCCGAACCCGATCGGCTCGATGATCGGGTCCACCAGAAACGGTACGCCCCACGCGCCCAGCTGCTCGATGTTCCGGTCCAGGGTGTCGAGCCCGGCGTCGAAATCGGGGATCACCACCACCCGCCCGCCGGCGGCGGCGACGTCCCGCGCCACGCCGAGGTTGGAGGCGTTGACGCTCAGCACCAGCTCCGCGCCCGCCCGAACCGCGGTCCGTATCTCCTCCGGGTCGAAGGAGTCCACGCTCACCCGGAATCCGTCGGCTCGGAGCTCCCGGACCACGTCGGCCAGAGCGGGGAAGGGGACGCCCGGCGTGCACCCGAGGTCGATGACGTCGGCGCCGCTCGTGCGGTAGGCGGCCGCGGCGCGGCGGATGGCGTCGCGCGAGAGCTTGGGGGCGTTGTTGATCTCGGCGAGGATCTCGATCGCGTAGCCGCCGTAGTCCGGCGCGGCCGCGGCCTGGCCGAAGTGTCGGGGGATCTGCCGCAGGTCCTTGGGCCCTTTCTCGGTCGGCACGCCGACCGCGTGCTCGATGACGGACGGGTCGCCCTCGCACAGGCCGGGGATGAGCACCAGGTCCGTTTCGGGGGGGACCTCGAGAAAGCGCGCGATCCACGGTGTCGTCATCAGCGCGGCGACGGTGATCTTGAGCACCGCCACGTCCGCCGCGAACGGCGGCGCCATGTCGGCGAGCGTACGGCGGAGCGCCGGCTCCGCGAGCTTGCCGGTGACGAACAGGACCCGGCGCGGGGCCGGCGCCCCGGGCGGCCCGCCTATCTCGGGTCTCCGGGCCGGACCCACTTGTTGGGCGTTCCCTCCAGGGCCCCGCCGGCCGGCCGCCAGAGCACGTGGTCCTCGATCCTCCGGGCCAGCTCGAAATCCTTGTCGGTGATCCCGCCGGCAGCGTGGTTCTGCAGCTTCACGATGACCCGGCCCCAGGTGACCGTGAGGTCCGGATGGTGATACGCCGCTTCGGCCAGGTAGCCGATGGTGTTCACCAGCATGAGCGTCGTCGGCCAGCCGTCGGTCTTGTAGACCCGGCGGATCCAGCCGTCCTCGTAGTACCAGCCGGGCAGGCCCTTGAGCCGCTCCGCGATCTCCGCGTCGCTATACGTCCGTTCCTTGGTCGTCGGCATATTGGATCTCCTTGAAGCCTCGCCTACATCACTACGCCCCCGTTGACCATAATCACCTGGCCGGTGAGGAACGCCGCCTCGTCCGAGGCGAGGAAGACCGCGGCCCCCGCCACGTCTTCCGGCGTCCCCCAGCGCCCGAGGGGGGTGGCCTCGGCTACACGCTGCCTCCAGCCGGCCGACGCCTCCTGCTCGAACGCGGTGGCGATGAAACCCGGGGCGAGCACGTTCACCCGGATCTCCGGGGCCACATCCCGGGCGAGCGAGCGGCTGAAGCTCAGGATCCCGCCCTTCGCTGCCGAGTAGAGCACGGGGTTCTCACCCGCCATGCCCTGGTCGACATGATCCCAGGACGTATTGATGATGACGCCGCCGCCCGACTGCCCGCGCATCAGATCCACCGCCGCCCACGAGGCGAGGACGGTCCCCCGGAGGTCGACCTCCAGCACCAGGTCGAGCTTGGCGCTCCGGGACAGCGACCGTGCCTCGCCGGTGAGGATGTCGGCGCCCGCGTTATTGATCCAGGCGTCCACCCGGCCGAAGGCGCGGCGCAAGGCCTCCGGCAGCTCCTCTATCTCCTGCGCGCTCCCGAGGTGGAGCTGGCGGATCTCCACCTTCCGCCCGTACGCCCGGATCTGTCGCGCGGTCTCTGCGGTGCCCTCGGCGTTCCTGCGGTAGGTGATGGCGAGGTCGGCGCCCGCGCGGGCGCAGGCGACCGCGATCGCGCGGCCGATCCCGCTCGACGCGCCGGTCACCAGCACTACCTTGTCCTCCAGGCGCCGATCTCCGGCCTTCCCGTTTCCCGACCGCTGCGCCACCATGCCTCCCGCGGACGAGCCCGCGATAATAAGTTCTAAGCGCTAACATATCATTGCGTTAGCAACTCACAAGGGAGCTGTCCGTGCAACTGCTGGTGAGCGTGCGAAGCCCGGACGAGGTGGCGGCCAGCCTGGAGGGCGGCGCTGACATCATCGACGCCAAGGAGCCGCGCCTCGGAGCGCTGGGGCCGGTCGCGCCTGAGGTTCTGATGGCGATCGACGGCCGGGTCCCCCTAGACGTACCCTTGAGCGTCGCGCTCGGAGACGCCGCGTCGGCCCGCTCCGTGGACGGGGCGATCGCCGGCCTGCCGCTCCGGCCGCGCGCGCGGCTGTACTTGAAGCTGGCGTTCACCGGCGAGGGCGGCGAGCCCGAGGCCGCAATGCTCCTGCGCGCGGCGACCGGGGCGGCTGCGCGCCACCCAGCGGCGCCGCGCATCATCGCCGTGGTCTACGCCGACGACGCGGGAGGGGAGCCGGCGGCGTACCGCATCCGGCGAGCGGCACGGCGAGCCGGCGTCGCCGGGATCCTGGTGGACACGATGGGGAAGGACGGTCGCACCTTGTTCGATTGGTGGCCGGTCGAGCGGCTGCGTCACTGGATCCACGGGGTGCGTGCCGACGGACTCGAAGCAGCCCTCGCCGGCAGTCTTGGTGCGAACGACCTGGGCCGCGTTGCCGATCTGGGGCCGGACGTGGTCGGGGTCCGCGGGGCCGTTTGTGCCGGCGGCCGGACCGGCTCGGTGGAGGCGGCACGCGTGCGGGCGCTCCGGGTCGCCCTCCCTCGGGGGGCGGGGGTGATCATCGCGAACGACCAGACCGATGGGCAGGACCGGCTGAAGGAGGTCATTTCTAAGTAGCGCTTGCACTTAGGCTTGCTCGCGGGGCTCCGCCGGGCACGTCATTTGCCACCCGGCTGCATGTCCCGTCCGCCGACGCGAGCGCCATCTTGCCCCTCCGGTCGAGTCTCTTCGCCAGTCGCTTTGGGCGCCGCCTTCTCGCGCTCTTCGTGGGCTGTGCGCTCGTCCCGATCGGTCTGCTCGCCTTTCTGTCGGTCCGCCACATGTCCAGCCAGCTGGAGCGCCAGACCCAGAACCGGCTGCTCCAGGCCAACCGGGCGCTTGCCCGCGCGGTCTTCGAGCGGCTCCTGCTGCTCGACGCCACTCTCAAGAGCATCCCACCCCGCGCCATGGCCGAGCTCGCCGCCGCGGCGAAGCCGGCGCCGGACTCGCCGGCCCCCGGGGCCCCGAAGGAGAGGCCATATCGTCCGGGCAACGGGATACAGGGCGCACGCACCGACGGACGGATCGCCATCGGCGGCGTCGTCCTGGATCGCGCCCGGAGGCGCCCGACCGGACGCCCGGCGCCGGCGCCCAAGGACTCCGAGGCGAGTCGCACGATCATCGCCGGGCTCGACCTGCTGGCCCGCAGCCGCTTCACCGCAGTGGAGTTCTTCGGAGACGATGGCAAGCGCACGACGGTGTTCGGGCGCCTAGAGCGGATCCCGCGGCTCACTGGGGACGACAGCGCCGCCGTGGATGCCGGTCTCACCCGTCTCCTGGCCGACCGCAGCCCCCGGCTCACGCGGATCTACCTGGTCCGGGGCCTGGCGGAGCGAGCCGGCCCCAAAGGCATGCTGATCGGCGAGGTCAGCCCGGACTACCTCTGGGGAACGCGCGACCAGACGATGCCGTCTCCCACGACCGAGATGGCCGTCGTGGATGACGCCGGCGAGGTGCTCCTGGGCGCGGCCCCGGTCCCTGACGCCGGGGCCAGCGAGGTCCGCGAGCTGGCGCGCCATGCCGCCTCCGGCGGGTTCACTTCCACGATCGACGGCCGGCCCTACCTGTCGACCTACTGGCCCGTCGTGCTCCAGGACGCGTTCGGCGCGCTCAACTGGACCCTGGTGCTGAGCGAGGCGCAGGGGACCGTGCTCGGGCCGATGACGGACTTCACCAACACGTTCCTCGTCATCGTCGCCGGCTGCACCCTGGCGGTGCTGATGCTCAGTATGAGCCAGATCCGGCGGAGCCTGGCTCCGTTGGTCCAGCTTCAGGATGGCACCCGGCGGATCGCGTTGCAGGACTTCGACTGGCGCGTGTCCGTGACCAGCCGAGACGAGCTCGCGGACGTGGCCCACTCGTTCAACGCCATGGCCTCGCAGCTCGGACGCCAGTTCAAGGCCCTCGCGGCCGCAGCCGACATCGACCGCGCGGTGCTCGCCGCGACGGATGCCTCGACGATCGTAGACGCGGTCCTGAGCCGGATTCGCGACGTCCACCCCTGCGCCGCCGCCGGCGTCACCCTGCTGCCTCCGGACCGCGGCGCCGGCGCGACGAGCTGGGTGCGGCACGAGGCCGATGGCGGCCGGCCCGAGCCGGTTCGGGTGGAGGTGGGTGCCGCGGATCTCCGGCAGCTGGCGGGGGCCGAGGTGATCGAGCTTCGCGCGGGCGACGCCCTTCCGGGATACCTCCGGCCGATGGCGCAGCGGGGGCTCGGCGCGTTCGTGGTCCTGCCGCTTTCCTCGCATCACCAGCTCTCGGGCATGCTGGCCCTGGGCATGCGGCCCGAGGCGGCTGCCGCGCCGGACGACCTCGTGCAGCTGCGCCGCCTCGCGGACCAGGTGGCGGTCGCGCTCTCGAACGCGCGGATGCTGGAGCAGGTCCGGGTTCTCGCCTATTACGACAGCCTGACCGGCCTGCTCAACCGGCCGTCGTACAAGAGCCGCCTCGCCCACGCGCTGCAGGATGCGCGGCGGGAGCGCCGAAAGGTCGCCGCTCTCTTCATCGACCTGGACAACTTCGGGCGAATCAACGACACGCTCGGGCACGAGCTCGGAGATCAGCTACTCCGCCAGGTCGGCGAGCGGCTGCGGGCCTGCTGCGCCGGCGCCGACGAGGAGAGCGAGCACACGCTGGGAGCCGCCTGCCCCGAAGTGGCGCGTCTCGGGGGCGACGAGTTCACCGTGCTCCTGGCGGGGATCGACGACCCGGACGACGCGACGGCGCTCGCGCGCCGCCTGCTGTCGGCGCTGGCGCCGCCGGTTCCGCTCGGCCCGCACGAGGTCTTCGTGACCGCGAGCATCGGGATCGCGATCTACCCGGACGACGGCGAGGACGTCGAGACGCTCCTCACCCACGCCGACACCGCGATGTACGAGGCCAAGGCCCAGGGCGGGAACGGGTATCAGGCGTTCGCGCGGGCGATGAGCGCGACGGCGATGCAGCGCCTCACGCTGGAGACCGACCTTCGCCGGGCGCTGGAGCGCGACGAGATGGTGCTGCATTACCAGCCGATCGTCCGGGCGGACACCGGCGCCCTCACCGGGGCGGAGGCGCTGATCCGGTGGCGGCATCCGTCCCTCGGACTGCTCCTCCCAGGCGAATTCATCGCGATCGCGGAGGAGACCGGCCTCATCGTCGCCCTGGGGGAGTGGGTGCTTCGGACGGCCTGCGCCCAGAACCGGGCGTGGCAGGATGCGGGCTTCGCGCCGATCCGCGTGGCGGTGAACCTCTCCAGCCGGCAGATCCGTCATGGCACGCTCGCCACCGCGGTGCGCGGCGCGCTCGATGCGGCCGGGCTCGAGCCCCGGTGGCTCGGCCTGGAGCTGACCGAGAGCGTGCTCATGGAGCGGCAGCACGAAGCCGTGGCGGCCCTGCACCGGCTGCGGGCCATGGGCCTCCAGCTCGCCATCGACGATTTCGGGACCGGGTACTCGTCGCTCAGCTATCTCAAGCACTTCCCGGTCGATTCGCTCAAGATCGACCGCAGCTTCGTGCGGGACCTCATTTCCGTGCCGGACGATGCGGCCATCACCGCGGCGGTCATCGCGATGGCGCATGCGCTCGAGCTCAAGGTCGTCGCCGAGGGGGTCGAGACGCACGAGCACCTGGCCTTTCTCCGGGGCCAGGGCTGCGACGAAGTGCAGGGCCACCTGGTGGGCCGTGCCGTACCCCCCGAACGTTTTGCCGAGTGGCTCGCGCGGGGCCGGCCGGGCACCCGCCTCGCCCGCCCCGGCTACCGCGCCAGCCGCGTGACTCGCTAGTCGCCCTCCGCCGCCCCGGTCCGGCTGGCTACGACGCTCGCCAGCCGGCCCAGCTCGCCCGCCCCCACGACCGCCACCTCCAGGCCCACGGGACGAATCTCGGCAAAGCAGGGATCCACCAGCGCTTCGACCGGGCCGCCGACCGGCTTGAGCAGCACGAGGAGCCGTGCGTCGAGGGCTCCCGCCACGAAGGCGGCGATGCTGTCGCTGGTCACCTCCCAGCGGTGAGGCAGCGCGTCGGCGGCGAGCATCCAGCGGTAGGGCGCCAGCACGGGGATCCGGCCCTGCTCGAGCGCCGATCCCATCTCCACCCGGTCGTGAACGACCACGCCGTTCGGCACGTGGGCGGCGATGGCCTGGGCGTACTGGTCCATTGCCAGGATCGCCATCCAATGGGCCGTCGCTGCCGGGAGCGCGAGCTCGCGGTCGAGGGCCCGCACCGCGTCGGCGAGCGCGCCTCCCCCCGGCACGACCAGCAACGGCTGGCCGCGCGCGGCCTCCGCGACCGCCCGGCCCGCCTCGGCCAGGGCGCCGGGCACCCGGCCCAGCCCGCCGCCAAGCTTCACAACGACCAGGCCGGTCACGTCGGTCCCCCCGCCGCCGCGACCCGGCCGTGCCGGGCGTGGTATTCACGCGGCGACCCGATCGTGTAAGCTTCAGGAGAAAGGGGGACGATATGGAGATAGTACCGGTGCTGGATGTCACGCAGGGCGTGGCCGTGCACGCGCAGGGGCGCGTACGGGCCGATTTCGCTCCGGTTCAATCCGTGCTGGCCCCCGACGCGCCCGGGGACCCGCTGGCGCTCGCCCGAGCCTATCGTGACGTCCTCGGCGCGCAAGCCTGCTACGTCGCCGATCTCGACGCGATTCTGGGCGGGCCGGTCCAGCGGGGTCTGATCCGGGACCTCGCGGAGTTCCAGACCGGCTTCACCGGGGAGCTCCTCGTGGATGCCGCCGCCGCCGACCCCGATGGCGCGCTCGAGGTGGTTTCGGCGGGTGCGTCGGACGTCGTCGTGGGCCTGGAGACCCTTCGCTCGTTCGCGGCGCTGGCGGACGTCGTGGACAGCGTGGGCACCAACCGCGTGGTGTTCAGTCTCGACCTCCAGCTTGGCACCCCGATACTTCACCCGCTGATGCAGGACGCGGCCGGGCCCGCCCCGGACCCGCTGACGCTCGCGGCGCAGGCTGCGGACGCCGGCGTGGGGGCACTCCTGGTGTTGGATCTGGGGCGGGTGGGGACGGGTGTGGGCGCGGATCTCGGCCTGCTCGAAAATCTGCGCCGCCGGCATCCGGCCGCGCGGCTCCTCGCCGGCGGCGGGGTGCTCACGCGCAAGGACCTCGAGCGGATGGAGGACGCGGGCTGCGATGCCGCGTTGGTGGCGAGCGCGATCCATGCCGGCCGGATCACCGCGGAGGATGTCGCCGCGCTCCGGCATGTGGCGGCGGGAGCGGGTCAGTCGGGGACCAGCGACTCGCGATAGGTCGCGGACTGGCCGTAGTTCTCCTCGACTTCGAGCTCGAGGAGCGTGAGGTGGGTGTATCCTTCCTGCACGAGCTGGGCGCGCGCCGAGCGGCCCAGGTATTCCGCCAGCATCTCCGCCGTCGTGTTCGGGATCGGCAGCAGCGCGCAGTCCCGCTTCGGAAACACGTAGGTTGGCTCGCCGAAGTAGTCCACCGCGAGAGAGCCCTCCGTTTCGCGAAACGCCAGCTTCGGGTTACCGGTCGGCAGGAGTACCTTGTGGTCGATCTCGTCCACGAGCTTCCGTACGATCCGCTTGAGCACGCTGAAGTCCAGCACGAAGAGGCATTCCCCGTCCACCGCCCCCTCGACGGCCACGCCGACGCGGTAGTTGTGGCCGTGGAGCGACTCGCACTGATGGCCCCGGAACGTGATGAAATGCGCCGAGGCGAAGACCAGATAGTCCTTGCTGACCTCGACGCGGAACTTACTCTGCACGGGCATGCTCTCCGGATGGGCGCCAGCCATCCTCCAAGATAACAACGCAGATCGCCGCCGCCGTGAGATCGGCGCTGGTTCCGGGGTTCCGCGTGTTCCGGTCGTCGCGAAGCTCCGCGTCGAACGCGGCCAGCGCGGCCCGCCCCGGACCGGTCCGGACCCCGCCCAACGCCCCTACCTCGCCTGCACGGCCCGAGATCGCCTTGGCCGCGGGCAGGCCGAGCTTCCGGGCCACGTGGCTGTCCGGGATGGCCGCGAGGATGCCAAGGTACGCCTCGACCACCGCATCCGTCCAGGCGAGCCCGTCGGCCAGGGCCGCCCGGAGGGCGGGTGCGCCCAGCTCGAAGGTGATCGCGAAGTCGGTGACGTACTCGCGG
>DASWAI010000237.1:0-5433 GCA_036391215.1 Gemmatimonadales bacterium | reverse complement strand
CTGCATGGTGTCGTCGAACCACTCCTTCTGATGCTCGGGGAGGGCTTCGATGACGCCGCACCGGAGGATGTGACTGAACATCTCGTCACGGGCCTGATCGAACGAGGACGCGGCCGCCGGGAGACGTCTTGGCTTCTTCTTGCTCATCTACCTTCCTTGGGGTTCAAGTGTCCGGGCGCGGGGGCGCCGCGGGGAAGATAACAGGGTCGCACCTTTTGGTGCAAAGACGTCCGACGCCTCCGCGAATGCACGGCCCCCGTTACATTCATCGATAGAAACCACGCGAACTTGAGGGCGGTTCCCCCCGGGAGCCGTAAGGCGGGCATGGCCGAGCACGACGAGGTGTACGACAAGGGCCGGGCGGAGCGGCTCGCGGAGTTGCTGCGAGCGTTGGCGGCCCGGATTCAGGAGTTGGACCGGAGCGGGCAGCTGCTGGGCGGAGCGCCCGAGCTGCTGCGGCTCATGGGAGACGCCCGCTCCGAGCTGTTCCACTACGAGGTTCGCAGCACCTACGACACGCCGGAGGTGGCCGAGAGCCGGCGGATCGTCGAGGAAGCGCAGAAGAAGCAGGGCCCCTTCAAGCTCGAGGAACCGGAGGACGACGAGCCATGGCGGGCACCCCCGTCGGCATGAAAGGCTTCTACGCCGCGCTTGCGGGCGTGGCGGTGGTCGGGATCGGCGTGCTGGGGTGGATGCTCTCGCGTCCCCGGACGGTGAGCATACCGGCCAACGTCGTCATTCAGCCCGCCGACACGGCGGGCTTCCGCGGCTACCTCCTGGGCTCCGACAGCGCCAAGGTGGAGATCACGGAGTACGCGGACTACCAGTGCCCGTTCTGCCAGACGTTCGACGAACTCCAGTTCCCGACGGTCAAGCAGCGTCTGATCGATGCTGGGCGGCTTCGCTGGCGCTACCGGGACTTCCCGCTGCAGCAGCACCCGTTCTCCCGGCTCGCGGCCCACTCGGCGGCGTGCGCGGACGAGCAGGGCAAGTACTGGGAGCAGCACCGCCGGATCTACGAGGGGCAGCAGGACTGGGCCGAGTCCAGCGATGCCGCGCCGGCCTTTCGGCGCTATGCGCAGCTGAGCGGGCTCGACCCGGCTCGCTACGACGCCTGCATGAAGTCGGCGAAGTATGCCGGCCGCATTCAGGCGAGCTACGACGAAGGCGTGCGCGCCGGAGTCAACTCCACGCCCACCCTCCTGATCGGGGGGCGCCTGTACCAGGGCCGGCTGGACTCGGACGCGATCGCGCGGCTCGTGGATTCGCTGACGTCGCGCTGACGTGTCGGAGGGGACGAAGGCCCCGCCCCGCGGGCGGGCGCTCGCCGGGCTGGCGCTGGCGGCGCTGGGTGTGGTCTACGGCGACATCGGCACCAGTCCGCTGTATGCCCTCCGGGAGTGCTTCACCGGCGAGCACGGCCTCCCGCCCACGGTCGACAACGTCCTGGGTATCCTGTCACTGATCGTCTGGTCGCTGAACTTCGTCGTCTCCTTCAAGTACATCTCGCTGGTGATGCGGGCCGACAACCGGGGCGAGGGCGGCATCATGGCGCTCATGGCGCTCGTGCGCTCGAAACGGGCGACCGGCAATCTCCGGGTCCGCCGGTTCCTCCTTCTGCTCGGCCTCTTCGGCGCCGCGCTGCTCTACGGCGACGGCGTCATCACGCCGGCCATCTCGGTGCTGGGCGCGATGGAGGGGCTCAAGGTCGTCGCGCCCGCATTCGACCCGTTCGTCGTGCCGATCACGGTCGCGATCCTGCTCGCCCTGTTCCTCTTCCAGAAGCGGGGTACCGCCGGCGTCGGCCTGGTCTTCGGGCCGATCACGCTGATCTGGTTCATCTGTATCACCCTGCTGGGAATCCGCGGGATCCTGCTCGATCCGTCGGTGGTCCGCGCGCTCAACCCCTGGTACGCCGTGAACTTCTTCGCCGAGGACGGCCTGCGCGGGTTCCTCATCCTCGGGGCGGTGGTGCTGGTCTTCACCGGCGGCGAAGCGCTCTATGCCGACATGGGACACTTCGGCAAGCGCCCGATCCGGGTGGCGTGGTTCGGGCTGGTGCTGCCGGCCCTGCTGCTCAACTATTTCGGGCAGGGTGCGCTGCTCCTGCACGACCCGTCGGCCGCGCACAACCCGTTCTACGCGCTGGTGCCGACGCCGCTCCTGATCCCGATGATCGTCGTGGCGACGGCGGCGGCCATTGTCGCCTCCCAGGCGCTCATCTCCGGCGCCTTCTCGCTCACCCAGCAGGCGGTCCAGCTGGGCTACAGCCCCCGGGTCACGATCAAGCACACCTCCCACACCGAGGCGGGGCAGATCTACATCCCGGAGGTGAACCAGGCCCTCGCGGTCGCCTGCATCGGGCTGGTGCTGGCGTACCGCTCGTCGAGCAACCTGGCGGCGGCCTACGGCATCGCGGTCACGGGGACGATGACGATCACCACGGTGCTGTACTACGAAGTGATGCGGGCGCGGTGGAACTGGCCGCTCTGGAAGGCCGGGGGACTGGCCGGGCTGTTCCTGCTCGTGGACGCGACGTTCTTTTCCGCCAACCTGGTGAAGGTGCCGAGCGGGGGGTGGTTCCCCATCGTCGTGGCCATCGGGATCTTCACGCTCATGGCGACGTGGAAGCAGGGACGGATCCTGCTGTCGGGCATCATGCGTGAGAACGCGCTGCCGATGGACCTCTTCCTTCGCGACATCGCCCGGCGCAAGCCGCCCCGCGTGCCCGGCGTGGCCGTGTTCCTCACGTCGGACGCGAGCGGGGCGCCGCCGGTGCTCCTCCACCATCTGAAGCACAACCAGGTGCTCCACGAGCGGGTGATCCTGCTCTCGGTGGTCACCAAGGAGATCCCGATCGTTGCGGAGGAAGACCGGCTCCGGTCCGCCAGCCTGGGCGAGGGTTTCTGCCAGGTGATCGCGCACTACGGCTTCATGGAGTCGCCCGACGTTCCCGCCATCATCGGGGCGCTGAGCCAGCCGCCCCCGCGCGGGCTCGGCCTCACGGTCAACCTGATGCAGACGACCTTCTATCTGGGGCGGGAGACGCTGATCGCGACCGGCCGGACCAAGATGGCGACTTGGCGCAAGAAGCTCTTCATCGTGATGACGCGGAACGCCCAGTCCGCGGCCACGTTCTTCCGCCTGCCGCCGAACCGGGTGGTGGAGCTGGGAGCCCAGATACAGCTGTAGCCGTTCGCCTCCTACGCCTCCTGTCCCTCGTACATCTCCTTCAACCGGCTCACCACGTTCGGATCGGCGAGGGTGGTGGTGTCTCCCAGCGCCCGTCCCTCCGCGATGTCCTTGAGCAGGCGCCGCATGATCTTCCCGCTGCGGGTCTTGGGGAGGTCGGCCGAGAACAGGATGTCGTCCGGGCGCGCGATCGCGCCGATCTTGCGGGCCACGTGGTCCTTGAGATCGTCCTTGAGCGCCGCCGTGGGGTGGTGCCCCTCCTTCAGGGTCACGAACGCGGCGAGGGCGTGCCCCTTGAGCTCATGCACCTTGCCGACCACCGCAGCCTCGGCGACGGCGGGGTGGTCCACCAGCGCGCTCTCCACCTCCATCGTGCCGATGCGGTGGCCCGCCACGTTCAGCACGTCGTCTACCCGGCCGAGCAGCCACCAGTACCCGTGCTCGTCGAGCTTCGCCCCGTCGCCGGCGAAATAGCGACCGGGAAACCGGCTCCAGTAGGTCTCGCGGTACCGCTGATCGTCGCCGTAGATGGTGCGGAGCATGCCCGGCCAGGGATCGGGGATGGTGAGGAAGCCGCCGCCCTGCATGACCGGAGTGCCGGCCGCGTCCACCAGCTCGGCGGAGATCCCCGGGAACGGGACCGTGGCGGAGCCGGGCTTGGTGGTGATCACGCCCGGGAGCGGGGTGATCATGATGCCGCCCGTCTCCGTCTGCCACCACGTGTCCACGATGGGGCAGCGCTTCCGGCCGATGTGCTCGTGGTACCAGATCCAGGCCTCCGGGTTGATCGGCTCGCCGACGCTGCCGAGGAGCCGGAGCGTGGAGAGGTCGTGCCGCGCGGGGAGAGCCGGGCCCCATTTCATGAATGCGCGGATCGCCGTCGGGGCGGTGTAGAAGACGGTCACCCCGTGGCGGGCGATCAGCGACCAGAACCGGTCCCGCTCGGGCCAGTCGGGGGCGCCCTCGTACATCAGGACCGTGGCGCCGTTGGCCAGCGGCCCGTAGACGACGTACGAGTGACCGGTCACCCAGCCCACGTCGGCGGTACACCAGAAGACATCGTAGTCCTTGAGATCGAACACGTAGCGGGTGGTGGCGGCCACCTGCGTGAGGTAGCCTCCCGTGGTGTGCACGATCCCCTTGGGCTTGCCGGTCGTGCCGGAGGTATAGAGGATGAACAGCAGGTCCTCCGCGTCCATCGCCTCCGGCTCGCATTGGGTGGAAGCGGCGTCGAGGAGCCGGTGCCACCAGTGGTCCCGCCCCTCCTGCATCGTGGCCCAGCTCTCGTCGCCGTCGCTCCCGGGCCGCCGCCGGACGACGATGACGTGGCGCACCGACGGGCAGGCGGCGAGTGCCTCGTCGGCGAAGCGCTTGAGTGGCAAAACCTGGCCCCGGCGGTAGCCGCCGTCCGCGGTGATGAGCGCGACGGCGCTGGCGTCGTTGATGCGGTCGCGGAGCGACTCCGCGGAGAATCCCCCGAACACCACGGAGTGCACCGCGCCGATCCGGGCGCACGCGAGCATGGCGATCGCGGCCTCGGGGATCATGGGCAGGTAGATCGCCACCCGGTCGCCCCGCTTGACGCCGAGCCCCTTGAGCGCGTTGGCGCAGCGGCTTACGTCGCGCGCGAGCTCCCAGTACGTCAGCACCCGGCGATCGCCCGGCTCGCCCTCCCAGATGATCGCTGCCTTGTTGCGGCGGGCGGTCTCGAGGTGACGGTCCAGGCAGTTGGCCGCGACGTTGAGCTTGCCCCCGACAAACCACTTGGCGTGGGGCGGGTGCCACTCGAGCACGGTGGTCCACGGGGCGAGCCAGTCGAGCATGAGCGCCTGCTCGGCCCAGAACGCGAGCCGGTCGCGCTTGGCGCGCTCGTACAACTCGGGCTTGGCGAGCGCCTGGGCCGCGAACTCGGGAGGCGGCGGAAAGCGGCGCACCTCGCTGAGCAGGGTATCGATCTGGTGGGTCATGGGGCCGGGGAAAGAGGGTGGATCCTCAAGCTAGGGCCGGCCGGTCCGGGGAGCCAGAGCCGGGTTGCAGTTCTCCCGGGTCTGCCGCGGAGTGCGGTGGGCCGGGCGCCGGCCCCGCCCAGGGGCCGGCTTCCAAGTGCTTGTAGGGGAACGCATTGGCGGCAATGGCACTGCTCTCGCCCTTGGGCGGGTGGGCCGCATGGTGTGGCCCGGAACAAAAAAATCCGCCCGATAAGAGCACACCCGGAGCGATCCGGGGCCGCAAAACTAGAGG
>DASWAI010000236.1:0-14268 GCA_036391215.1 Gemmatimonadales bacterium | reverse complement strand
TCCGGCGGAACGTGCTGGAGGCCTTGCGCCAGCCGCTGGAAGACGGGGTGGTGACGCTGAGCCGCGCCGCCATGACTCTGTCGTTCCCCGCGCGCTTCATGCTGGCGGCGGCGATGAATCCCTGTCCCTGCGGCCATTACGGGGATCCGATGCGCGCGTGCCGCTGCGAGCCGCTCGCGGTCGAGCGGTATCGGGGCCGCGTGTCGGGCCCGCTCCTCGACCGGATCGACATCCACCTTCCCGTGCCGGCCGTGCCGCCGGCCGACCTCTCGGCCGCCGCGCCCGTGGCGGAGTCGAGCGCCGCCATCCGCGCGCGGGTGGAAGCCGCGCGCCTGATACAGCGCGAGCGGTTCAGCGGCCGGCCCGGCGTCCACGCCAACGCCCACATGACGTCGCGGGACGTGCGGGTATTCTGCCGCGTGGGAGATGCCGCGGAGCGGCTGCTGCGGCAGGCAATGATGAAGCTGGGGCTCTCGGCGCGGGCGCACAGCCGGGTGCTCAAACTGGCGCGGACGATCGCCGATCTGGCGGGGGAGCGGGACGTCGGTGCGGACCACGTGAGCGAGGCAATCCAGTACCGGAGCCTGGATCGCGCGCGGCTGGGGTCCCGGGCCGTGACGCCGCCCGGCTGACCGTCAGGCCCGCACCAGCTCGATGATCTGGCTGATCCGCCGGGCCTTTTCCCGCTGCTTCTCGGTGATCCATGTCAGCCGCATGAGCCACGCAAGCGGCATCTGCCGGTGGAGCCGGCGCGCCTCGTCCAGCATGGAGCGCTCCTCTGCTACGGCCCAGCCATAGGGCCGGAAGAACGCCGGCCCCTCCGCCGGCCCGAAGTGCATCGGGGCGGTGCCGGCGTTGCCCGTGATCTTCCGGTATTTCCGCTTCATGTACTTGAGGATCCAGGGCGAGGCCAGCTCCGTCATCCACCGCGCGAACGTGGGCGGGGCGTGAAGATCGGTGGCGAGGCCCGCCACCTGCTCGGGCGTGAGGTAGGCCAGCAGCCCCTCGGTGACCACGGCCACCTGCCGGGCCTCGCCGCCCAGCCGGCCGAACAGCGCCCGCCGCGCCGCGAGGTCCGTGAGGTCGAGCCGCACTCGCTCCAGGCCACAGCGGGGTACCTCGCCCCGCAGCTGCTCTTCCTTGTAGTCCGAAATGCCGGGGAGGTCCACCTCGACCCATCGGAGCGCGCGGGGCAGGTCCAGCCGGTACGGCCGGGTGTCGAGGCCGGCGGCGAGATTGAGCACGAGATCGGCGCCCCGGGACACCGCGCGCAGGATCATCTCGTCCAGGACGACGGTGCGCACGACCATGGCCCAGGACATGGCCTTCCCGCCGCGGATCGAGCGCACGATCGCTTCGCCCTGCGCGCCCGCCAGCCGGCGGGCGTACGGGTCGCGGAAGTGGGCATCCGGGCGCTCGGTTTCCATCGCCCGGTACACCGCGACCCAGCGGGCCGTGTCGGAGATGTGCTCGACCGTCATGGCACCATGAATGGAAGCGAGTACCGGGTGCGGTCCCACTCGAGGCGGAGGACGCCGCCGCCCGCCGCGGGATCGATGGCGATGGTGAACGTCTCTACCGGCTGCGGCAGCGCTTCGGTGGCGAGATCGAGGCGCGCGAAGTCCTTATCGGCATGGTAGTCGGTCCCCCACTGGCCGGTCTCGGAGTTGACGATGAGCTTCGCGCCGTTCTTCGACGGCAGGGACCAGAGCGTGTAGCTGCCCTTGGGGATGATCGTTCCGCCGATCTTGAGGTCCGCGTCGGTGGTGAGGCCGGTGGCCGCGTTGGCGCCCGTGCGCCATACCTCACCCCAGGGAACTACGCCGCCGAAGATCTCGCGGCCCCGCTTGCGGGGGCGCCCATAGTCGATCACGAGATGCGCGTTCCCGATCGTGGCGCGCACGGTGTCCCGAGGCGAGAGCTGGCCCATCACCTGCCCGGCGGCGTCGCGGGCGGCGAAGTTCCTGAGCGCCCCGTCCACATCGACCTTGGGCACCCGCTTCACGATCACCTTGTTGGTGGTCTCCCGCCCGTCGAGCACCAGGAGGTTGCCGGCCCTGTCCACCTTGGCGTGCGCGAGGAGGCCGAAGTAGTTGAAGTCCATCGCATCGGCTGCGCGGCGCACGGCGTAGGTGGCGAAGGCCTGGTTGCCGCCGATCGGGATGACCTGGAACGGCAGGCTGTCCCGGCCCGACCGATGGAGCCGGAGGAAGTACTGCTCGTACAGCGCGTACGAGGCGCTGCTGATCGGCATGGCGCCCGGCTCGACGGCCACCCGGAGCGTCTGGGTACTGTCTCCGAGGTGCACGGTGGTGATCGCCGAGTCCGCGACGAAGGCCATCTCGCCGGAGAAGGCCGGAGCGTCGGGAGCGGGCACGGCGGAGCGCGCGGTGACGGTAAGCCGTGCGATGGTCTGGTCCGGGTTCAGCGTCGCGACGAAATGAAGCCGGCGCGCCCGCGGAACGCGGGTGGCGAGGTCGGTCTCGAGGCGGCTGGCGGTGCGGGTGAACTGCTCGACGACGAGCGTGTCGTCTCCCAGGGTAGTGATGAAAGCGGCGTGTTCGGGCCGGCCCTGGGCCGGCAGCGTCGCGGGAAGCAACGCCAGGAGCAGCGGGAGAAGCGCGAGTCGGGGCATGGGTCGTCGTCCGGGTCGGGGGGATCGCACCCCTCGCGGCAAGGCTACACCGGGAGCGCCGCGAGGCAAGGTGTCCTACGGCGCGGCTCGGTCGACGGTTTCGGCGCTACGGCAGGGCCGACGCCACGTCCCGGGGCGCGTGCCCCGGCGATCGTGGCCAGGGACGGGCCAGCCGGCGCGGCCAGAGTCGCGGCGGTCGGCGCCGTCGAGTCAGGTCAGTCCTCATCGGGGCGCGCCCTCCGGGTGCGCTTGAGCGCGCCCCGCCGCCGCTTCGCCTCGAGTCGCGCCGTCTTGGCCGCGGCGGGAAGGCGGGTGCGCTTCCGGCGTTTCGGCACGGTCAGCGCGGCGGTCACCACCGTGCGGAGCCGCTCCGTCACCGCCTCCCGGTTCCGCAGCTGGCTGCGGAACTCGCCGGACACGAGCCGGAGCTGGCCGGCCGAGTCGAGGCGCCGGCCCAGCCGCGCCAGGAGTCGGGTCCGCTCGTCGTCGGCGAGCGCCGTCGAGCCGGCCACGTCCCAGACCACTTCGATGCGCGTGGATGAAGTGTTCACGTGCTGTCCCCCGGGACCGCTCGAGCGCGAGGCCCGGTACACCAGCTCGGCGAGCGGGATCCGCACGCGCGGCGTGACCTCGAGAAAGCCGTCCGACATGCTCCAACGGTAAGCCGGCCGGCGCGCTTCGCCAAACCGCTTCCGCCCCGGATGGTTCGCATTACGTTACTGCCATGCCGCCGCTCGCTTTCCTCGAGGAGCATCTCGCCGGGCTCGGCCGCGTCCTGCTCGGCTACTCGGGCGGCGCGGATTCGGGGCTCCTCGCCGTCGTCGCGCGGCGCGCGCTGGGGCGCGAGCGGTTCCTCGCCGTGATCGGCCGGAGCGCCTCGTACCCGGCCGCGCAATGGCGGGGGGCCGTGGACCTCGCCCGCCGGTTCGACGTCCCGCTGCTCGAGCTCGCGACCCGCGAGTTGGACGATCCCCGCTATGTCGAGAACACCCCCGACCGCTGCTACTTCTGCAAGACCGAGCTGTGGACCCGGCTCGGCGCCGTGGCGCGCGAGCGCGGCTTCGACGCGGTGATCGACGGCACCAACGCCGACGACCTCGGCGAGCACCGGCCCGGACTCCGGGCCGCGGACGAGCGCGGCGTCCGGTCGCCCCTCGCGGAGCTGGGCTGGACCAAGGCGGACGTCCGCGGCGCGGCCCGCGTGCTGGGTCTGCCCGTCTGGGACGCGCCGGCCGCGCCCTGCCTCTCGAGCCGGATCCGGTACGGGCTCCCCGCGACGCCCGAGCGGCTGGCGCAGGTGGAGCAGGGAGAGGCGTACCTGCGCGGGCTCGGCGTCACCGGCGATCTCAGGGTCCGGCATCACGGCGCCACGGCGCGGCTCGAGGTGGCGCCGGAGCACCACGAGCGGCTTCGCGCCGGCTGGCCTTCGGTCAGCGCGTTCTTCTCCGCGCTCGGCTTCGCCACGGTCGAGCTCGATCCGCGCGGATACCGGCGCGGCGGGCTGCTCGCGGCGCTGGCCGAGCCCGGCCGCTGATGCGGCTGTTCGTCGCGCTGCCGATCCCGGAGCCCGCCCGGCACGTGATCGTGGCCTTGCTCGACCGCCTCCGCGCCTCCGACTGGCCGGTGCGCTGGGTCCGTCCCGAGGGCATCCACCTCACGCTCAAGTTCTACGGTGAGGTCGCCCCAGAGCGGCTGGAGGTGATCGAGGAGGCGATCCGGTTCGCGGCGGCAGGCGCGGGCCCCATGCCCATGCGTCTCGCCTCGCTCGGCGCGTTTCCCTCGAACGCGCGGCCCCGGATCCTGTGGCTCGGCCTGGACGCGCCGCCCGCCCTCGAGCTGCTCCAGGACCGGCTCGAGCGCCGGGGCGAGGACATCGGTTTTCCACCAGAAGGTGCGCCGTTCCAGCCCCACGTGACGCTCGGCCGCATGCGCGAGGGGCACCGGCTGCCGCCGCGCGCGCTGGAGAACGCGAACGGAGCCCCGGAGAAGGTGGCGTTTCTCGCCGATCGGATCATCCTGTACGAGAGCCTGCTCACGCCCGAGGGCCCCCGGTACGAACCGCGGCTGGTCCTGCCGCTGGGGTCCTGATGGGCTGTCTGCTGGCGCCGTTCCGCGCGCTCGGATGCCTCGTGATCGTGGCGGGTGTGGCCGCCGGGTGGCTCTACCGCGATCGCGTGCTCGAGGAGTTTCTCCGGCTCACGGGGCGCCGCGCCGCCGCGACCGCGGCGGTCGGACGGCCGGGCACTCGCGCGCTGGCTGCGGCCCGGGCGCGGACCGACTCGGTGGCGCGAAGCACGGCCGACTCGATCGTGCTGAGCCCGTCGGAGATGGCGTCGCTGATCGGCGCGGGCCTCACGCCCGTCGTGCGTGACCAGCTCGACTCGCTCACGGTGCGGCTGCTGGAGGGACGGGTCGAGGTCGGGGCCACGGTCGCCAGCGGGCGATTGCCGCGCGAGCTGCTCGGGCCGCTGGCCCTCGCCCTGCCCGCGCGTCCCCGGATCCGCGCGGCGGGAGCGGTGGACGTCGTGGGTCCCGGGCGGGGCGAGTGGGTGATCGAGCGGTTGGATCTGGGCGGCGTGCCGGTTCCGGCCGACGCCGTCCGCGACCTGCTCGGTCGTGTCACCGGCAATCCGGGGCAGCGCTGGCTCCCGGTAGCCATCCCCGCCGGCGTGCGGGAGATGCGCATCCGTCCCGACCGGGCGGTCCTCTTCGGGGCTCGGAGACCATGACCCACCGCGTGCTCATCATCGACGACGAAGCGGGCATCCGGCAGGCGCTCAAGCAGGTTCTCGACTACGAGGGGATGGATGTCCGCGCGGCCGCGTCCGGCGGCGAGGGCATAACCGTCTACCAGGAGTACCGGCCGCACCTCGTCTTCCTCGACGTCAAGATGGCGGGCCTGGACGGGCTGGAGACGCTCACCCGGCTGCGCGACCTCGACCCGCACGCCACCGTGGTGATGATCTCCGGGCACGGCACGATCGCCACGGCCGTGGAGGCCACTCAGCGGGGCGCGTTCGACTTCCTGGAGAAGCCGCTCGATACCGACCGCCTGCTGGTCACCGTGCGGAACGCGCTGAGCCACGCGACCCTCGTGGGCGAGAACGAGCGCCTGCGGGATGCGCAGGCCAGCCGCTACGCGATGGTGGGCGAGAGCGCGGCCCTCAAACGGGTGCGGGAGCTGGTGGCCCGGGTCGGCCCCACCGGCGCGCGGGTGCTCATCACCGGCGAGAACGGGACGGGCAAGGAGCTGGTGGCGCGCGCTCTCCACGAGGCCTCGCCGCGCCGGGGCCGGGCGTTCGTGGAGGTCAACTGCGCCGCCATCCCGTCGGAGCTGATCGAGAGCGAGCTGTTCGGGCACATGAAGGGCTCGTTCACCGGGGCGTTCGCCGACCGGGCGGGGAAGTTCGAGCAGGCCGACGGCGGCACGCTCTTCCTGGACGAGGTCGGCGACATGTCGCTCGCGGCCCAGGCCAAGCTCCTCCGGGTGCTGCAGGAAGGCGTCGTGACGCGGATCGGCGGCTCCAAGTCGATCCAGGCGGACGTGCGGGTCCTGGCCGCCACCAACAAGGATCTGGGGCTCGAGATCGCCGAAGGCCGCTTCCGGGAGGACCTGCTCTACCGCCTCAACGTGGTGGAGATAGACGTGCCGCCGCTGCGGGACCGGGTGGAGGACATACCCGCGCTGGTGGCGCACTTCGCCCAGCAGCTGGTCCAGGGTGCCGGCGTGCCCGCCAAACAGTTCGGCGATGACGCGGTCGCCCGGCTCCAGGCGCGGATCTGGCCCGGGAACATCCGCGAGCTCCGCAATGCCGTGGAGCGGGCGCTCATCCTCGCGCCGGGCAAGGCCGTCACCGGCGCCGACATCGACCGCCTCTTCCCGGGTGCGGAAGGCGCGGTCCCGCCGCCGGAGGCGAGCCGGGCCCAGACCTTCGAGACCTTCAAGCAGGAAGCGGAGCGATCCTTCCTCCAGGCCAAGCTGCGCGAGCACGACTGGAACGTCTCGGAAACGGCCCGATCGCTCAAGATGCCGCGGTCGAACCTGTACAAGAAGATCGAGCGCTACGGACTGAGCCGGGAGTCCCCATGACCGAGCAGCCGCGGGACTGGGACAAGGAGCTGGCCAAGATCGATCGAGCCATGGCTCGGCTGCCCGAGCCCGCGGCCCCGGCCGCCGGGCCGGCCCGGCCGGCGCAGCCCGCACCGGCGGGCGCGGGTCCGGCGCCGCAGCACGCCGGACCGCGGGCGACGACGACCACCTGGCTCCGGGTGCTGCTCGTGCTCACCCTCGCCGTGGCGATGCCGCTCTGGCCCTACGCGAAGGGATGCGGGGTCGGGCTGTTCGTCTATCTCGCGGCCTGCTCCATGGTCGTGCTGGCGGGCGTGTGGGCTGCCGTCTCCACTTGGCACCGGCGCCGTCCCGTGGGCCACATCCTCGCGATCCTGGTACTGCTCTGGGGCCTCGGCCTCGTGGCCGCGGAGGTGCTGCCCCGGGTGGGATATGCCAAGTCCGCGATCCGGTGGACCTGCGGATAACCTCCCCGACCACGCTCATGCCCAAGACCTTCGCCAACTTCATCGCCGGCCGCTGGGTGGCCCCCACCACGGGGAAGTACTTCGAGAACCGGAATCCGGCCGATACCGGCGACCTTATTGGGCGGTTCCCCGACTCCGGTCCGGAAGACGTCGCCCGGGCGGTGGCCGCGGCCAAGCGGGGCTTCGCGCTGTGGTCCCGCACGCCCGCGCCGGCCCGGGGCGACGTCCTCCGCCGAGTGGGCGACCTCCTGTCCGCGCGCAAGGGCGCCATCGCCGACGCGATGACCCGCGAGATGGGGAAAGTGCTGGTGGAGACCGGCGGGGACGTACAGGAGGGCATCGACACCGCGTGCTACGCCGCCACCGAGGGCCGCCGCCTCTTCGGCCACGTGGTGCCCTCGGAGCTGGCCAACAAGTGGGCCATGAGCTACCGCCGGCCGATCGGTGTCGCGGGCCTCGTCACCCCGTTCAACTTTCCGCTCGCGATTCCGACCTGGAAGGCGTTCCCCGCGCTCCTCTGCGGGAACGCGGTCATCCTGAAGCCGTCGGAGGACGTACCGCACACCGCGCATCTCCTGGTGGAGATCCTGCTCGAGGCCGGCCTCCCGCCCGAGGTGATCCAGCTGGTGCACGGCCGCGGCGAGATCGCCGGGGCGGCACTGGTGGAGCACCCGGAGGTGCCGGTGATCTCCTTCACCGGGTCGACGGCGACGGGATCGCGCATCGGCGAGATCTGCGGCCGCATGCACAAACGGCTCTCGCTCGAGATGGGCGGAAAGAACGCGCAAATCGTGATGGACGATGCCGACCTCGAGCTCGCCCTGGAGGGCGTGCTCTGGGGCGCCTTCGGCACCACCGGACAGCGCTGCACCGCGACCAGCCGCCTGATCCTGCACCGCCGGATCCACGACCGGTTCGTCGCCGACCTCGCGGCCCGGGCTGAGAACCTGAGGCTGGGCGACGGGCGGCGGCCCGGCACCGATGTGGGCCCCCTCATCCACGAGGACGCGCGCAGGAAGGTCGAGCACTACGTGGACGTCGGCCGGGAGGAGAAGGCCGAGCTGGTGACCGGGGGGAAGGCGCCGGGCGGCCGGCTCTCGAGCGGCTGGTTCTATCGGCCCACGATCTTCACCGGCGTGAAGCCGGGGAGCCGGCTGGAGCAGGAGGAGATCTTCGGCCCGGTGCTGAGCGTGATCCGGGTCGGCTCCTTCGCCGACGCCGTGGCGGTGAACAACGACGTGCGCTACGGGCTGTCGAGCTCGATCTACACGACCAACGTGGATCTGTCGTTCCGGGCGATGCAGCTCCTCGACAACGGGATCACCTACGTCAACGCGCCGACCATCGGCGCCGAGGCGCACCTGCCGTTCGGCGGCGTCAAGCAGACCGGGAACGGGCACCGCGAAGGCGGCTGGGAGGTATACTCGTTCTACTCCGAGACCAAAGTCTGCTACGTTGACTACTCGGGACGCCTCCAGCGCGCGCAGATCGATACCCACGACGTCTGAGGGCGGTTGCGCGGAGGTGCGGGGCAGGATAAGGTACGCGAGGTAGGTTCTCCGGTTGCGAGGTCGTATGCGTCCGATGCAGGTCGGCTCCGGCAAGCGCGGTCCGTCGTTCGACGAAGGCTCGCTGGACCAATACCTCCGGGAGATCAGCCGCTATCCGCTGATTCCGCAGGAAGAGGAGGTGCAGCTTGCGCAGCGCATCCGCCTGGGTGAGGCCGAAGCGCTGGACAAGCTGGTCCGGAGCAACCTCCGCTTCGTCGTGTCCGTCGCCAAGAAGTACCAGAACCAGGGCGTCTCGCTCGCCGACCTGATCAACGAGGGCAACCTCGGCCTCATCCGGGCGGCCCACAAGTTCGACGAGACCAAAGGCATCAAGTTCATCTCCTACGCGGTCTGGTGGATCCGGCAGGCCATCCTCCAGGCCCTGGCGGAACAGAGCCGGATCGTCCGGGTGCCGCTCAACCGCGCCGGGACGCTGCACCGGATCGGCAAGCGGTCCTCCGCGCTCCTCCAGGAGCTCGGTCGCGAGCCCACTCCGTCCGAGATCGCCGAGGGCATGGATATCTCCATGGAGGAGGTCCAAAAGACCCTCTCCATCTCGCAGAACCATCTCTCGCTCGACGCCCCTCTGACTCCCGGCGAAGACAACAAGCTCCTCGACTACCTGCCCGATACCCAGAACCCGGGCCCCGATTCCGAAACCTTCGAGCACGCGCTCACCGAGTCGATCGAGGAAGTGCTCTCGACGCTCAAGGAGCGCGAGGCCAAGATCCTGCGCCTCTACTTCGGCCTCGACGGCCCGGAGCCGATGACGCTGGAGGAGATCGGGAGCCTGCTCGGCATCACCCGGGAGCGGGTACGGCAGATCAAGGAGAAAGCGCTGAGCCGGCTCCGGCACGTGAGCCGGGCCCGGGCGCTGGAGAGCTTCCTGGCCTGAGGGCGGTGAGAAGTGAGAGGTGAGAAGGGGGCCCTGCTGGTCGGCGGAGCCCCCTTCTCACTGCTCGCTTCTCACCTCTCACCCTCTCAATATCCCCCCCACCTGCTCCCACTCGATGAGAAACGCGTCGTGCCCGTAGAGCGACGCGATCTCGGCGTAGCGGGCGTTCGCTCCGGCGCGGCGATAGGCCGCCACCCAGTCGCGCACCTCCGCGGGGAAATAGAGAATGTCGGAGTCCACGCCCACGCCCACGATCTCGCCCACCCGCTCGGCCGTGGCGCGGGCGGCGGCGGCCGGATCGCCGACGTCGTGCAGGTCCATCGCGTCCATGAGCGCGGCGTAGCTGGCCGCGTCGAACCGGGCGACCAGCTTGTCGCCCTGGCGCCGGAGGTAGTGCTCCGCGTCGAATAGGCCCGCGGTCCGGGTCGAGGCGCGTCCGAAGCGCTCGGCGAATTCCGCCGCCGAGCGGTAGGTGATCATCGCGATGGCGCGCGCGGCCGCCAGGCCGGCCGTGGGCCCCGCGCCTTCGGGGTACGCGCCTCCGCGCCAGGCGGGATCGGCCTCGATCGCCATCCGCTGCGCGGCGTTCCAAGCGATGGCCTGCGCGGAGCAGACCGCCGGCGCGGCGAACACGACCAGCCGGTCCACCGGCACCGGCGAGATCCGGCCCCACTGGAGGGCCACCATGCCTCCCAGCGAGCCGCCCGTCGCCAGCGAGAGCCGGCGCACGCCCAGCTCGGCGAGGAGCGGGGCATGGGCGCGGGCCAGGTCGAGCGCCGTGAGGCGGGGGAACCGGCGCCCGTGCGCCGCCTGCCAGGAAATGGGGCTGGTCGAGCCGTAGCAGCTGCCGAGCAGGTTGGCGGAGAGGATCGCATGGCGGGTGGTGTCGAGCGGGAGCCCGGGGCCCACCAGCGGACCCCACCACGCCTCGACGTCGGCGCTGCCGGTGAGGGCGTGGAACACGAGGATCCAGCCGTTCTGCTGCGCCGCGTCCGGGTCGCCCAGGATCCGGTAGCGCAGCCGGGCGTCCGTGAGCAGATCGCCGCGCTCGGTGCGCAGGTCGCCAAGCTCGAAGTCGCGCGCGGTGGCTCCCGGGGCGAGCGTCACGCTCATGGGCGGCACGGGGGGCGGAACGTCATGACGGCTCCTCGACGACGTCGTACGCCGGGGAAAGAAAAATCCCCCGGCCGAATGCCAAGCGCGGAGGATACCGTCCGGCGCTTTAGCTCTTTGGTTCGGGCCAAGTGGGGCCCCGGCGGGAGCAAGTGGCCAATAAATCACCGCCGTGATGCTGAGTGTATCGGGCCGCCGCGCGGACGTCAAGGGAGGCCGGCTTGAAGCACGCCGCCGACTCCGCTAATCTCCGCCTCGACGCCCACCCATACTCTCCGCCATGGCCAGCACTGCCTCGTTCGACGTTTCTACCGGCGCCGATCTCCAGGAAGTAGACAACGCCGTCAATCAGGCGCTCAAGGAGGTCGGCCAGCGGTACGACTTCAAGGGCACCCACTGCACCGTCGACTTCGACCGTGCCAAGGCGGAGATCCGGCTCTCGGCGGACGACAGCTTTCGCATGGACGCGCTTCTCGACGTCCTGCGGGGCAGGCTCATCAAGCGGGGCGTGCCGGTCAAGAACCTGACGATCGGCGACCCGGTCGAGGGCACCGGCGGCTCGGTACGCCGGACCATCACCCTGACCCAGGGGATCGCGGGCGACATCGCCAAGAAGATCGTCAAGGCGATCAAGGACGGCGGCTTCCGCAAGGCCACCGCCAGCATCCAGGGCGATGAGGTCCGGGTCTCCAGCCCATCCAAGGACGAGCTCCAGGCGGTCATGGCGCTCCTGCGGGGCCAGGATTTCGGGATCGAGCTCAAGTTTGGCAATTACCGCGGTTGAGCGCCGGGCGCTCGCCTGGGCCGCGGTCACCGCGGCCGCCTTGGGCTGCGCCAATCCGCCGGCTCCCGTCGTCCCGGCGGCACCGGCGACCGGCGAGCCGTCGGTGCAGGTCGGCCTCATGGTGGGCGCGGCGGCGGTGGCGCTGGGCGGGGACACGCGGCTCAGCGTCACCCGGCCGGACGGCTCGCCGGTGCTCGACATTCCGGCCGGGGAGGTGTGGCGCGCGACCCCCGCGTCGGGAGGAATCGCGCTCGCGACCGGCGGCGGCG
Organism: Gemmatimonadales bacterium; assembly: GCA_036391215.1. Lineage (GTDB taxonomy): Bacteria > Gemmatimonadota > Gemmatimonadetes > Gemmatimonadales > GWC2-71-9 > DASQPE01. Next base: position 2,486 of record DASWAI010000236.1, on the reverse strand, counting down.
TCGCCGCCGGCACGCTGGAGCAGGCCCGCGTGGTGCCGTCCGACTCGGGCGTGCCCCTGCGGGTGAACGGCCGGCCCTATCGCGGCACCTTGATCCTGCTCCGCGACCGCACCGGGCTTACCGTGGTCAACCAGGTCGCCCTCGAGCCCTACCTGGCCGGCGTGATCTCGGGCGAGATGGGCCGCCGGGACCCGAGTGAGCGGGAGGCGCTGCGGGCGCAGGCTGTCGTCTCCCGCACCTACGCCGTGCGGAACCTCGGCCGCTGGCGCTCGGACGGGTTCGATCTCCAGCCCACGGTGGCCGACCAGGTGTACGGTGGCGTGTGGGGGGAGACGCCGGAGGCCCGGGACGCGGTCGCCGCCACCGCGGGCCAGATCCTGACCTGGGGCGGGCAGCCGATCGACGCGTTCTTCTTCTCGACCTGCGGCGGGCGGACGGCGGACGGCACGGAGGTGTTCCGCGGCGCCGACCGCCCCTACCTGCGCTCGGTGCCGGATCTCGACGCGAACGGCGTGGCTTACTGCAGCATCTCGCCCCGGTTCCGCTGGCGCGAGGAGTGGAGCGGCGATGCGCTGCTGGCGGTGCTCCGCCGGTCCCTCCCCGCCGTCCGGGGCGTCCCGGCATCCTGGGTGAGCGCGGTGCGGGACGTCCGGGTCGCCTCGCGCACGGGGTCGGGGCGGGTGGGACGGCTCGCGATTGCCCTCGCGGACCGCGACGTGGACGTGGACGGGCCCCAGGTGCGGCAGGTACTCCGGAGCACGAGCGGCGACATTCTCCGCAGCAACACGTTCGACCTGGCCGTCTCCGGCGCGGGTCGGCGCGTCACCCGGCTGGTGGCGGAGGGCAGCGGCAACGGGCACGGCGTCGGGTTCTGCCAGTGGGGCGCCGTGGGTCGGGCCCGCGCGGGACAGGATTACCGGCAGATCCTCGGGGCGTATTATCCGGGGACGGAGCTCGAGCGGCTCTACTGACGCGGGGAGGGATCTGTGGGAGCGAGAGCGATGGCGGAGCCCCTCAGGATCGGTATCGTGGGCGCGGGCGCAGTGGTGCAGGTGGCGCACCTGCCCGTCCTGCGGAAGACCAAGGGGGTCGAGGTGCGGGCGCTGTGCGACAGCGACCTCCCGAAGGCGCGGGCGCTCGCCGACCGTTTCGGGATCAAGGACACCTTCGACGACATCGAGGAGCTGCTGCGGTACGAGGCGCTCGACGCCGTGGTCATCGCCTCGCCGACCCACCTGCACGAGGCGCACGTGGCCGCTGCGCTCGCGGCGAACCTGCACGTGCTGGTGGAGAAGCCGCTCACCATCTCCGCGGCGAGCGCGCAGCGCATCGTCCGGGCGGTGGAGAAGCGCGACCGGATCGTACTGGTGGGGATGAACCACCGCTACCGCCCCGACGTCCAGATCGTCCGCGGGTTCGTGCAGAGCGGCGAGCTGGGCACAATCGAGAGCGCGCGGGGAAGCTGGCACGTCCACCGGCCCGCGCGGACCCAGCTGGGCTGGCGCCAGCGGCGCGACCAGGCGGGCGGCGGGGCGATGATGGACCTGGGGCTCACCATTCTCGATCTCGGCCTGTGGCTCGCCGGGGGGCCCGTGCCCCAGCGGGTGAGCGCCACGCTCGACCGCCCGGGCAAGGACCGGGGCGTCGAGCAGTCCGGCAGCGCGTTCGTCGTGTGCGAGGGCGGGATATCCGTCTTCCTCGACGTCACCTGGCGCCACATCGGGAAAGGCGAGCGGTTCGGGGTGGGCCTCCGGGGGAGCAAGGGGACGGCGGCGGTGAACCCGCTCAAGGTGTGGAAGGAGTTCCACGGCGTCCCCACCGACGTCTCGCCCACGGGCTCGGGGAGCCGGGAGAACGCGTTCAACGCGGCCTTCCGGGCCCAGTGGGCGTACTTCCGGGCGGCCATCGCGGGCGAGGCGAAGGTCGCCTCGCTCGACGAGCACGTCACGCTCCACCGCATCATCGACGCGATCTACCGGTCGGCACAGGACGGGCGCGACGTCGCCCTCTAGCGGCGGCCTCCGGCGGGGCCGGGGGCGGAGCGCGGTTGGCGCCGGACTCCTCGCCGCCGCGCTGGCCCTCTCGGCCGCGCGGCTCCCGGCGCAGGTGCCGCCCGTCCAGCCGGCCGGCACGCCGGCCGCCGAGTCCGGCGCCGAGCTCACGATCTCGCTCATGACCATGGGCGTCGGCAAGGAGGTCTGGGAGCGCTTCGGCCACAACGCGATTCTGGTGGAGGACCACGCCCGGGGCAGGGCCACGGCCTACAACTACGGGATGTTCGACTTCCGCCAGCACAACTTCCTGCTCCGGTTCGTCCAGGGCCGCATGCTCTACTGGATGCAGGGGTTCGACCTCGGTCTCACGCTCCAGATCTACCGCCAGGCCAACCGGTCGGTGTGGGTGCAGGAGCTCAACCTCACCCCGGCCGAGCGGGCGGCGCTGCGCGACTTCCTCGAGTGGAACGAGCGCCCGGAGAACCGCTTCTA
>DASWAI010000235.1:0-2135 GCA_036391215.1 Gemmatimonadales bacterium | reverse complement strand
ATGCTGTCCGCGGCGCGGGCCCGGCCCGGCCGGGTGCTCGGCGTGCTGCTCACGGGGATGGGGGACGACGGCGCCGACGGGATGGCGGCAATCCACGCGCAGGGCGGGATCACGCTCGCCGAGAGCGAGGCCACCTGCGTGGTCTACGGCATGCCCCGGGCGGCGTGGGAGCGGGGAGGCGTGACCCGGCAACTCCCTCTCCCGGCGCTGGCCGAGTGGCTGGCCGGGCTCAGAGCAGCGTCCCCCGCAGGATCACCAGCGCGACCGTGAAGTAGATGATCAGCCCCGTCACGTCTACCAGCGTGGCGACGAACGGGGCGGACGCGCTGGCCGGGTCGAAGCCCAGCCGGCGGAGCACGAACGGCAGCATCGAGCCGGTGAGCGAGCCGAACAGCACCACGCCTACCAGCGCGGTCCCCACGGTGAACGCCACCGCCAAGTGGTGCTCGCCGTAGTCGTACCAGCCGAGCCACTGCCAGGTGAGGATCCGCACCACGCCGATCACCCCGAGGATGCCGCCCAGCATGAGGCCGGCGGGCAGCTCCCGCATCGCCACCCGCCACCAGTCGCGCAACCGGACCTCCCGCACGGCCATGGCGCGGATGATGAGCGAGGTGGCCTGCGAGCCGGAGTTGCCCCCGGAGCTGATGATGAGCGGGATGAAGAGGGCGAGCACGACCGCCCGGCTGATCTCGTCCTGAAAGTGCCCCATCGCGGTGGCGGTGAGCATCTCGCCCAGGAATAGGGCGCAGAGCCACCCCGCCCGTTTCCGGATCATCGTGAGGAAGCCGATCTGCATGTACGGCTCCTCGAGCGCCTCCATGCCGCCGAACTTCTGGACGTCCTCGGTCGTCTCCCTCACCAGGGCGTCGATGATGTCGTCCACCGTGACGATGCCCAGCACATGGCCGCCCTCGTCCACGACGGGGATGGCCAGGAGATCGTACTTCGAGATGAGCCGGGCCACATCCTCCTGGTCCACCATCGGCCGGACGGTCACCGCCTTGCGCGACTCGCAGATCTCGAGGACGGGCGTGCCCGGCTCGGCGAGCATCACCTCCCGGAGCGAGACCACGCCGATCAGCCTCTGGTCCTTCGGCTCCAGCACGTAGATGGCGTAGACCGTTTCCTTCGCCCGGCCCACCTCGCGAATGTAGGTCTTCACCTGCTCCACGTTCCAGCCGGCCGGCACGCCGACGAACTCCGTCGTCATGATGCCGCCGGCGCTCGTGGGCGGGTAGCGGAGCAGCAGATTGAGGGAGTCGCGGGTGGGGGCGGTGAGGACGTGGATGAGCCGGCCGCGGGCCTCGTCGCCCAGCTCCCGGAACAGCTCCACCTGCTGATCCGCCGACATCGCCTCGATCAACGGGATCGCGCGGGTCCGGTCCAGCCCCGCCACGATCTCCGCTCGGCGGGTGAGCTGCGGCTCGTCGAACACCTGCACCGCCCGGTGGAACGGCAGCGCCGCCACGACCCGGGTCGCGGCGTCCACCGGAAGCCCGTTCAGGGCCTCGGCGATGTCCGCGGGCAGGAAATCGGCGCACGCCGCCTGGAAGTCCTCCTCGTCGCCGGAGAGGAGGTAGAGCAGCTCGGGGGACGGGGGGGTGGCGCTCTTCGTCATGGGGGCCGCCCGCGGGTTAAGGCGTGTCGCGCACGCCGTCCTCGATCCACGCGAGGTACGCCGGGTCGCCGGCGACGATCGGGACGGCTACGATCTCGGGAACCTGGTAGGGATGCTCAGCCCGGATCCGGGCCTCGAGGGCCGGGAGCCGGGTCATGGTGGTCTTGAGCGAGCAGGACCACTCGGCTGCGTGCTCGATCCGCCCCTGCCACCGGTAGGTGCTGGCCACGGGACCGGTGACCTGGGCGCAGGCCGCAAGCCGCGCTTCGACCAGCAGGGCCGCAAGCCGGTCGGCCGCCTCGCGGGAATCGAGGGTGGTGGTCACCTGGCAGCAGCCGGTCATAGGGTGACCACCGGGTTGGGGACTACTTTGCGGCGCCCGCTCCGGCCCCGGGTGGGAGGCCCGGGGTGCTCGCTGCGGGCTTGCCGTCGGGGATTGGAAGCACGGCCGCCCGCCACCCGCTTTTGAACTGCACCGTGAGGCGGGAGCCAAGGGTGTCGGGGACGACGCTCA
>DASWAI010000234.1:0-11127 GCA_036391215.1 Gemmatimonadales bacterium | reverse complement strand
TCGGGCGGGATACCCCGCCACGGCCGGCGGCAACATCGCGTCCGGCGGCAGCATCGCCACGCTGACCGCGATCGCGACCGCCCGCGATGCCCATGGGCTCAGGGGCGCGGATTTCGGCTCGACCGTCGTGTACCTCACCGCCCAGGCCCACCACTGTATCGAGAAGGCGCTCCGGATCGCGGGGCTGGGAGAGGCGGGGATCCGCCGCATTCCGATGGACGAGCGCTTCCGGATGCGGCCCGACGCACTGGCGCACGCCGTCGCCGCGGACCGGAGCGCGGGCCTCAAACCGTGGCTGATCGTCGCGACGGCCGGCACCACCGACACCGGCGCCGTGGATCCCCTCGAAGCCATCGCCGCCGTCGCGGAGCGCGAGCGGTGCTGGTTCCACGTGGATGCGGCGTACGGAGGCTTCTTCCTGCTCACCGAGCACGGCCGGAGCGCGCTCAAGGGCATCGAGCGGTCCGACTCCGTCGTCCTCGACCCGCACAAAGGCCTGTTCCTCCCCTACGGCGCCGGCATGGTGCTCGTGCGGGACGTCCGGCCGCTCGCGGAGACGCATCATTACTCGGGTAGCTACATGCAGGACGCGATGCGGGAGCCGGGCGAGCTGTCTCCGGCCGATGTGTCGCCCGAGCTGACCAAGCATTTCCGGGCGCTCCGGATGTGGTTGCCGCTCGTGCTACTCGGGACGAAGCCTTTTCGGGCGGCGCTCGACGAGAAGCTGCTCCTGGCCCGGTACTTCTACCGGGAGATCCAGTCGCTCGGCTTCGAGGTCGGGCCGCCGCCCGATCTGTCGATCGTGACCTTCCGGTGGGCGCCGCCGGGCGCCACGCCGGACCGGATCAACCGGATCAACCAGGAGATCGTGGACGGCGTCCGCCGGGACGGGCGGGTGTTCCTGTCCTCGACCATGCTCGACGGCCGGTTCACGCTCCGGCTGGCGGTGCTGGCCTTCCGGACGCACCGCCGGACGATCGACCTGGCGATCCGGGTCCTCCGGGAGCAGGTCAAAGCGATCGGGGGGTGAGGATGGCGGCGCGCGGTGTCGCTGGATGACGACGATCAGCGCCGGCTCCGCCGTCTGCGCCCTCTGCCACGAGGCCCTGCGTCCCGACGAAGAGGCGGTCGTTACTCCCGATTTCCTGGCCGACGACAGCGATCCGTTCTTTCCCTACTCGGATGCCGCCATGCACTGTGCCTGCTTCGTCGTGTGGGACCGGCGCAAGGCGTTCATCGCGCATTTCAACCGGATCGCCCGGCGCTTCGCGGCGGAGACGGGCGGCCGGGTCCAGATGACCAGCGAGGGCGACCTGGTCGAGCGGCACGACGGCGCCCCCCCGCCCGGCCCGGCACCCCACTGAGCCGCCCGCCGCTGGCATCCCGCCGGTCCAAGGTGCACTCTAGAGGACGGGCGGCGACGGAGCCCGCCCCCACCCGGGAGGCCCCATGGCGGTCTGCGAAGTGTGCGGCAACGACTATTACCTCTCGTTCGAGGTCGTGGCCGCCGGACACCGGCATGTCTTCGACAGCTTCGAATGCGCCATCCAGCAGCTCGCGCCGATCTGCGCCCATTGCCGCTGCCGGATCATCGGGCACGGCATCGAGGCGAACGGCACGTTCTACTGTTGCGCGCACTGCGCCCGGCACGAGGGAATCAGGGGCGTGGCGGACCGCGCCTGACCCATCCGTCGAGAACCATCATTGCCATCGGAGCACCGACATGCACCGTACGCTCGACGCCGCCTCCCTGCTGACGATCATCCTCACCTGCGCGCTCTTCGTGGCCGCGCTCTTCGTCAAGGGCTGGACCCATGATCTGCTGCTCGAGGCGGGCGTGTTTCTGGTCTCCGTGAAGCTGATCCTCGCCGGATACAAGAGCAACGCGACGACGGCGACGACGCTGGCGCGGCTCGAGCGCATCGAGCAGGTGCTTGGCACGCTCGAACGCCGGCTCGCAGCGGGCCGGAGCTCTGCCGACGGGCCGACGCAGTCCTGACCTCGCCCCCGCCCATGCGCGCCGCATCCCTGCTTCCCCTGGGGTTCGCCATCGGGATCGCCGGTTGCGACTACGTCGCCATCACGATCACGACCGACACCGGATTGATCGGCGTCGTTGTGCGCGGCCCGGTACAGCCGGTTTGCCAGCCCCCGACGCCCTGCGACGCCCCCTTCGGCGCCAGCTTCACCGTCGAGCAGAGTGACCGGGTGGTCGCCACGTTCCGCTCCGACGCCCAGGGCCGATTCCAGGTGCACTTGGCGCCGGGCGCGTACCTCGTCGTCCCGGGTCCCGATGCCCCGATCATTTCGCCCGGCGCCCAGGCGAAATCGGTCGTGGTCGGCCCCGATGGGCTGACGAACGTTCGCCTGGAGTTCGACACGGGGATCCGGTAGGTTCGGGCGCGGGCCGTACGGTCCCGGCGTCTCCCGTCCTTTCAACTCACTCCGAGCCTTTCATGCGCGTCCTCTCCGGCGTCCTCCCGTCCCTCTGGGCACTCTCCGTGCTCATCTCCGCACCGGCTGCTTTCGGGCAGGCCCCCGTCCCCGCCGCGGACCCCGCCGACGTGGGCACGATCGAGGGCATCGTCCACGCGTACTACGATGTGATCAACGGCCCCCCGGGCGCGCCGCGTCAATGGCGACGGGACAGCACGCTCTACACCCCCGAAGCCACCTTCGTCGCAATGGATCAGCGCGACGGGAAGCCGGTCGCGACGATCCAGACGCCGGAGCAGTACCGCCGCTCGACCAACGATGGGTTCGTCGCCAAGGGATTCTACGAGACCGAGATCGGCGCCCGCATCGAGCGGTTCGGCAACGTCGCCCAGGTCCGCAGCGTCTATGAGACCCGGCACACGGCCGACGGGCCGCTGCTGGGGCGTGGCGTCAACTACCTCATGCTCTACTGGGACGGTACCCGCTGGTGGATCACGGGCGCGGTGTGGGACGACGAGCGGGCGAATGCCAAGCTGCCGGCCTCGTGGGTCGGCGTACACGAGCGGGCGCCCTGATTGCTCAGCGCCGCGCCCCCGTGTCGGCCTCATGTCCCGACAGAGGCGCATGTTGGCGACTTCACGTCGCCATCATGATCACGACCGATACCGGACCCGATCAGCCGACCGGGGCTCGCCCGGGGTTCGACACGGGAACCTGCTCGCCCACGAGCACGGCTAGGGCGCGCCCCAGCCCCCGGCGCCGAAATGGCAGTCGGCGCCCAGCGCGCACGCACCACCGATGATCGCGAACGGCAGCGCGAGGATGCCGAGGACCAGCCCGCCCGTCTTGAGGGCGCTGGTCCGGCGCACCGCGATCTCGGTCACGTCGCCCAAACCGACGCCGACCGGCTGGTGCCCCCGTAGGCCCACGAGCGAGTCGCCGACGATCTCCGGCCGCGCGATCACGACACGCGCGCCGTCTGGCTGCCTGACCCGCACGCTGCCGGGCCGGGCGTCGGCGACCAGTTCCCGCGGACTCACCGGCACGGTGTGCCAGCTGGCGCAACCGGAAACCATTCCCACACCCAGCCATACGTGCAGCAGCGGCCGGGCTCGAAGGGCACGTGCCTGCATACGGACCTCCCGCGTCGGGGCAAGGGCGACCAGCCGGACAGAGGGAAGAGTGCCGGAACGGGATCAAGCGGCGGTCAAGTCGGACGGCGGCCGCTGCGCTCCTGGTGCGCTGGCAAGACCCGCGAGGCCGTGGCTACGTTTCCGTCATGCAGACGACCAGATCACTCCCCGCCCGCTTCGGGGGGCTCATGCTTGCAGCCGTTCTCGGGATCGGAGTGACAGCCGCTCTTCGGGCCCAGACCGGCGGCCCGAAAGGTCCGGAGCCGCCGGATGCCCGCGTCGCGGTTCTCCCCGCGTCGCTCTACAACGACCAGGCCAACGTCCGGGAGGCCAGCGACGCCGCCAAGTCGGGGATCGCCACGGCCGCGCTGCGTGAGCGGCTGACCGAGCTCCTCGGACCGCAGCTCGCTCCCTTCGGCCAGGTGGACTCCATCGCCGCCTCGCCCGCCGCCGTGGCGCTGGCCGGCGGGCCGCGGTGCAACGCGGAGGTGGCCTGCGCGCGTTGGGCCGCGCGCCAGGTAGGCGCCCGCTGGGTCGTCCTGGCCAAGGTCAGCAAGACGAGCAACCTGATCTGGCTGCTGAGTGGCCAGCTGATCCGGGTCGAGAACGGCGAGATCATCCTCGACGACTCGACCGAGCTAAAAGGCGAGCCGGCGGCCATGGTCCGGCTGGGAGCGCGGATCTTCGCGGAGCGGGTAGCGCGCACGGTGCAGAGCGGCGGCTACACGACGAACTTCCCCCAGGAGGAAGCCGGCCGATAGGCCCCGAGCAGCCTCCCTCGGCGGTCTCCGGCGGCGCCGACGCATGGCCCCGCGAATCCACTCCAGGCACTTCACCGTGCCGGCGGACGCGATCGACGTCAACGGGCATGTCAGCAACCTGGCATACGTCGCGTGGATGCAGGAGATCGCAATCGAGCACTCGACGGCGGCAGGATGGCCGCTCGAGCGCTATCGCGAGATCGGCGCGGGGTGGGTCGTGCGGTCGCACTTCATCGAGTATCTCCGCCCCGGGTTTGCCGGCGACCTCCTCGGCGCGCACACGTGGGTCCCCCGGTTCGACCAGCGGACCACGCCGAGGCGCTACCTGTTCGCGCGGGATGAAGACCGCCAGGTGTTGGCCCAGGCGGAAACGCTGTGGGTCTTCGTGGATCTGGCGACCGGGAGACGCCGGCCTCTGCCGCCGGAGCTGATCGCGGCGTTCGAGGTGGTGCCTGAAGAAGCGGACGTCCGGGCCTCGTTGGGCCTCCCGGCATGAGCGGGCCCGCCCGGGCCATGCGGCCGGGCCTGTGGGCCGATCGCATGGCCGGGCTCTCCCAGCTCAGGACGAGCGAACAGCGTCGAAGCTTCCCGTGATCGTCCTCCCCACCGCTCGTGCAGCACTCGGCTCAGGTGGGGAGCCGACTCGAAGATGAACGCGGTGTCGGAGGCCCAGACGACGTTGACGGGCTACCCCCGCTCGCCGGGGACGCTGACCATCCCGGTCACATGGCCGTCCGGCGCCGTGCGCCAGGACATCGTGAACTGCTGGGGTCCGAGGGAGATGGAGGGCGCCCGTACGATGCACCGGGGCGGCTGACCGTCGCGGCCGGGGAGGAGCCCTCAGCGCTCGCCGCCCGGCGCCGGGCGGAACAGCAGGTCGAAAGCGAGGAAGAGCGTCTTGGAGAACGGGAAGAAGAGAAAGGGCGCGATCACCATCAGCGCGGGGGCCCCGTACTGCAGCAGCGCCCAGGGCGGCGCCGGCCAGGTGAGCACGAGCACCGCGAGGAACACCGCCAGGAAGAGCAGCTCGGCGGCGATGATGTTGAACATGTACGAGCCGACCTGGTAGCCGTCCTCGCCGCGCTCCAGCCGAAGGCCGCAGGCGGGGCACTGCGGCTGCATGTGCAGCCAGGAGCGGAGGAGCGGCCCGCCGCCGCAGTTCGGGCAGCGCAGCCGCATCGCCCGCCACAGCAGGCGAGTGATTCGACGCAGGCCGAGATCCATTGGGCGAAAGCTAATTCCCCCGCCTGAGTCGTCACCCTCGCCGGAGGCGCACGATGCGTCTTGCGTCATTGCCCGTCCTGTTCCTGCTGAGCCAGGCCTGCGGCCGGGGCCGTCCCCCCGACGCGTCCACGGCCCGGAAGGCCGATGCCGCGCGCGACAGCGCTTTCAGGGGAGTTCAGGCCCGCGGCGCGGAGGTGATGGGCGTGGACCAGTACACGTCCACCCACGTCTTCGAGCCGTTGCCCGACGGCGGGCGGATCGAGTTGCAGCGGGACGTGCCGGACAGCGCCGGTGCCGCCGTGATCCGGGCGCACATGGAGCACATCGCCGCGGCCTTCGGCGCGGGAGACTTTACCCTGCCCGGCGTCGTCCACGCCCGCGAGGTCCCCGGCACGGCGGTGATGGCGGCCAAGCGCTCGGTGATCACCTACACGGTCGAGGCGTTGCCGCGCGGGGCCGCGCTCCGCCTGCGGACCACGGACCCGGAGGCCCTGCAGGCCATTCACGACTTCCTGGCGTTTCAGCGGCAGGACCACCACGCCGGCATGCATCATGGCGCGTGACGCCGGGGAGCCGCCCGCCGGCTGGCGCGGCGGGGTCATCCTGTTCGCGGTATCCCTGCTCACGATCGGCGCCTTGTGGGCGCTCGCGGCCGGGTTCGGCTGGAATCGCGACCGGGTGCTCTGGGTGGGGCTCGGCGCCCTCCTCTCGCTCATGACGATCAGCCGTCCCTGGTGGTTCTGGGAGAACTACAAGGCTCGCTGGCTCCGGGACGCGATCGGCGACGGCCCCACCGCCTTCATCTATCTGCTGCTCTCGGCGATCCTGGTCTGGGTCGGCCTCTTCACCAACTGGACCTTCGGCCGTCGGTGACCTGACGGCCGCCCCGGGACCCGCCCGAGCCATGAACCCGCGCCCATCGTGGCACGCACTGTTCGCCCCGCTCCCGGCGGATGCCGTCCCCCGGCGGCAGCCGGTGGCGCCGCCGGAGGTGCTGCCGACGCCGGCGGGCGCGGCGATCGCCGGCTGGGAGCAGCTCGTGCTCGACTTCTCCGCCGGCGGCACCGCAATGCGCGTGGTGCACGTCGTTCTGGACGGCGATGGCCGGCCCATCAGCGCGTCCGACATGGTCTTCTACCGCACCGGCCCGGCCGAGATCCGGCAGGAAAGCGTGGGCGGACGGTTCGAGGCGGACGGCTCGTTCCGCGGCACCCGCTGGCTGACCGCCGGTCCCGAGCCCGCGGACGACGAGCCGCCGGATTGGGAATCGACCCCGTCCGAGCCCAGCGCCGCGGACGTTGCGGCGCTCAGAGCCCTGGTGGACGAGATGCTGCGTCGCGCGGGCGGGGAGTAGCGCGGGCCCATGCGTGACCAGGTCCTCTTCGCCGTCGTGGGGCTCGTGTCCGTCGTCGTGGGCCTGCCGCTCGCGCGCCGCATCGTGCGCCCGAACCGCTGGTACGGGCTGCGCGTCCCCGCGACCTTCGCCGACGAGCATGTCTGGTACGAGGCCAATGCCGTCGCGGGCCGCGATCTCATGCGCCTCGGCGCGGCGCTTCTGCTCGTCGCGCTCGGGCTGCCCCGCGTCGCCCCGATCTCCCGCGCCGCGTACGCCGTCACCTGCACCATCGTCTTCGTAATCGGCTCGACGGTCTGCACGGTCCGGGGGTGGCGGCTGGCCAACCGGCTGCTCCGGGAGCGCGGCACCGAGCGCCGCGCCCACTAGCGCGCCGGCGTTCGCAGTTGACACGCGCCATGCCGCGCCGTAAGGTGTGGCGCCCTTCTCGTGGCGGTGGCCTGCATGCGGCTGTCCCTGGTGGCCGGCGTTCTGCTCATCGTCGGCGGCGTGGTCCTGATGGTCCGCGGCTTCGCGTACACGTCCCAGCGCAGCGTGCTCAAGGTCGGAGACTTCGAGGCCACGCTGGAGGAGAAGCGGACCGTCTCGCCCTGGTTCGGCGCGGGGGCGATCGTCCTGGGCATCGTCATCATCCTGGCGGGCGAGCGGCGCCGGGGGAGCGGCTGACATGGGCCCGGAGATGACGAGCACCACGTTCACCCTGGACGGATACGAGGTCGTCCAAGCGCTCGGCGTCGTGCGCGGCGTGACGGTCCGCTCCCGCTCCATCGTCGGCACCGTCGGCGCGAAGCTCCAGACCCTCCTCGGCGGGCACATCACCCTGCTGACCACGATGTGCGAGCAGGCCCGCGAGGACGCGTTCGAGATCATGCTGGCGCACGCGCAGCGCCGGGGCGCCAACGCCGTGATCGGCGTCCGCTACGACGCCGCCGAAGTGATGACCGGCGTCACGGAGGTGCTCTGCTACGGCACCGCGGTGATCGTGGAGCCGGCGGGCCAGGATGCCGCCGAGTCGTATGACCGGTAGCCCGCGGCTCGTCCTGGCGCTCCTCCTGTGCGCCGGCGCCGGCCCGCCCCGCGCCCTTGCCCAGGAGGCCGACCCGCCCCTGGATGGACCGCGCCGCATCTTTCAGGATTCGCTCCTGGAGCACCTCACCGGCGACTGGTCCATGGCCGGCAGGGTGCGCGGGCGCCCGGTCACGTACACGCTCCATGCGGGATGGGTGCTCAACCACCAGTTCCTCGAGCTGCGGATGCGGGACGTGGCCGAGCCGCCCGCCTATCAGGCGATGGTGTATCTGGGATACGACAACGCCAGTGAGCGGTACGTCACCCACTGGCTGGACGCGTTCGGCGGCCGGTGGTCGGAAACGCTCGGCTACGGCCAGCAGGCCGGCGCCGCCGTCCGGCTGGTGTTCGAGTACCCGGACGGGCCGTTCCACACGACGTTCACCTGGAATCCGACGGAGCGGACCTGGACCGTGCTCATGGAGGATCGAGGACCCGGCGGCGTCTGGCAGGAATTCGCTTCCTACACGCTCCACCGCAAGTGACGGCGCCCGCGCGGGTCAGTGCGCGGGTATCGGCGCGATGTCGTCGGTGAGCGGCCCGTTCTCCTCGTCGTACACCCGGTGGAGAAACCAGTCCACGAGATAGAGGCCGAAGGCGTCGTTCAGCCCGGGAGCATCGCCGGTGAGGCGAATCCTGAGGTCGCGGACGCTGTCCATCACCTCGGCCCGCGCCTCCTCCACGTTGAGCCCCCGCGACTTCGCCGCTCTCCCCTCGCGCATCAGCTCCCGCAGCAGCGCCAGGTGCGTCTCCAGCAGGGTCTTGTCGTGGAGCGGCAGGCCGTGGCCGGGAACGATCACGGTCGCGTCCAGCCGATCGAGCTGCTCTAGGGTGCGGATCCAGCCCGTGGGATAGCAGCCGAGCGCGAACGTGATGGGGTTGACGAGTAGATCGCCGGTGACGAGCACTTTCTCGTCCGGCAGATACAGGAAGGCGTCGCCCGGCGTGATCGCGCGGTCGTAGTGGAGCACCTGGATCCGCCGCGCTCCGAGGTACACGGTGAGCGAGTCGGAGAAGGTGAGATCGGCGACGGTGTGATGCACGCCGCGCTTCTGCTCCAGGAAGAACCGGTCCTCCCGCAGATGGCGCTCGAGCCCCGCCACCCCCGATGCCGCCCCCGCGGCCTTCGCCGCGGCGAGCTGCCGCTCCACGTCGTGGATGTGCTGGGGGAGCTGCTCGTCCAGGCCCGGCTGGTTGAACGCGAGCGCAGGCCCCGTCATCAGGCGCCGGGTCGCCTCGTGGGAGATGATCTGGATCCCGGGGAACGCCCGCCGGTACACCTCGGCGCCGTACCAGTGGTCCCAGTGCCAATGGGAGAGGACGAGGTAGCGAACCGGCTTCGGCGTCATCTTCCGGATCTCGGCCACCACGGCGGCGGCCGCAGCGGGCGTTCCGTTGGCGTCGAAGACGAGCACGCCGTCGTCCGAGAGAATCACGACCGAGTTGCCGTCGAGCCCGACGTCGCTGTACGGAGCCGTCGTGAACAGATACACGCCCTCCGCCGCCCGGATCTTCCTCGGTGGCGCGTGCCCCTGGGCCCAGAGGCAAACCGGCAGGACGGGCAGCAGCAGGAAAGTGCGCAAGCTACGCAGCATTTCGGGGGATCCTGAATCGGGGGCCGCCGACGGGCTCACTGATGAGACGAGCCCCGGTGCCGAAAGGATTCAGACGCGCGAAAGGGGGCCGGGGGACTGGCTCCCGGCCCGGGCCGCCGTAGAATTGGGTCGCGGGCCCGGCGCCCCGACCCGGCCTGCGCCCACGAACGGAGAGTCCGACCCCATGCGCAACCCCGCGACCCACACGGCGGACGACGCCACTCCCTCCGAGCTCTGGCGCGCCAGCATACGCCTGCTCCTGATGTTCCTGGCGCTCGCGCTGCTCGTGGTGCCGCTGCTGCGGGAGCTGCCGCTGGGACCGACGGCCCGCACCGGACTGCTCGCCTGGCTGCTGGTCTTTCTTGCCCTGTACTGGCTCTACGCCGGGCTCGGCTACCAGGCGCTGCTCCTGCTCCAGCTGGTCGTCTTCTCGGCGGCAGCGGTGCTGCTCACGACCAAGGTCGCTCTGGTGATCCTCGGCATCACCCGGCTCACCGTGCTCCGCATCACGGCCCGGTGGCTGATACTGGCCGGTGCGACCATGGCGGTCGTCAATCTCGGTTGGATGGTGCTGGACCTCCTGCAGCGCCGGTCCCGCGCATGACGGCGTTCCCCGTCACCCTCACCCTGCTCGCGGCGGCCGCGCTGGCCATCGCCCCTCTGCTGGCCCTGCCCCAGGGATCGGTGGAGCTGCTCGCGCTCGCGCGGATCGCCGCCGTCCTGATCGCCGCCTGGGGCCTGCACCGCCGCCAGACCTGGGGCCGCTGGCTCGTCACGCTGCTGGCCGTGCTGGCGGTGTGGGCCGCCGGGCGGGCCTGGTGGGTCCCGCTGGGCTTCCGGATCCTGGTGCCGTACTATCGGGTGTGGCGCGCCGGACGGACGGTGGCGGCGTTGCTCCTCGTGGGAGCGGCCTCCGCGGCCTGGAGCGCGCAGGCGGACGCACGAGCGGAGAGGCTCAGATGAGGCTTGCGGCCGGCATCCTGATCGGGACGTTGAGCATCGGCGCCCTTCAGGACGAGTGGAAGCCGATGGCGCTGACCCAGCTGGGCCAGCCACCCGACAGCAGCGACGCGGCCGGGCTCGTGTTGACCCCCTCCCCCGGCGCGATCGACATCGTGGTCGGTGTCGACAACCCCTGCCAGGCGAAGATTGGCGCCAGCTATCAGTACCACGGCGCGGTCGTGAAGATCCGGTTGGTCGGGCCGCCGGCTGACCGCCGTTGCCCGGGCCACCGGCCCGAGGCCTACCAGGCCAGCGTGACGAAGCTCAAGCCGAAGCGGTACCAGGTGATCGTCTACACGGCGGACGCGAAGGACCGGTGGCGCCCCTGGAAGGCGGGCGTCGCGGACGTCCCGTAGGGCGCGGACCCATGACGCGGGCAGAGCTCGATCGCCTCTGGAGCGACCCCAGGTTCTGGAGCCCGATCGGCATCTACCGGTGCCCGGCCGACCCGCGCGTCGTCGTGCCCAAGCGCATCCCCTGGGCGGGATGGACGATCAACTTCGCCCGCGCCGCCGCGTGGCCGGTTCTCCTCGGCTCCGTGCTGCTGGCCGCGG
>DASWAI010000233.1:0-6320 GCA_036391215.1 Gemmatimonadales bacterium | reverse complement strand
TGCAGTACCTCGCCGACCGGTACCCCAGCCTGAGTGAAGAGGAATTCGCCCGGCTGCGCACGCTCGGGGAGCGGTACTGCCAGCCGGTACAGCGCCGGCCGGAGTCCGAGCGGCGCGAGAGCGCCGGCTCCGTCGCGGTCTGACGTAGCCGCCCCCGCTCACCATTCGCCCCGGGCCCTCTCGGCCCGGGGCGTTATTGTTGCCCCGCCTTGTGCCTGCGCCACCGCCATCGCCAGCCCGCGGTGAGGCGCAGCCCCCCGCCGACCCCGGCCTCCAAGGCCCAGCCCGACCCGCCCGCGGGCGCCGCTTCGATCCCGACCAGCGCCACGACGTAGCCCTGGTCCACCGGCCCCGCCACGCCCGACACACCGGCTCCCAGGTACACGCCGGGCCGCCCGGTGGCAGTAGGGCTCAGCAGGAAGTGGGCGAGCAGCTCGCCGCGGCCCGCCGCCCGTCCGTCGGAGACGCCCGCGCCCAGCGTCACCGCGATCCGGGTGCGCAGGGAAGGCCGGACCGCGGCATAGAGGCCTCCCGTGACGAGGGTCGGCGACGCCGTGGTCACCAGGGCCTGGACCCCCGCCTCGCGCAGCTCCTGCGCGGCAGCCGGGCCGGCCCACGCCAGGGCGAGGAGCGGCAGGCTACGCCAGATGCAGGTCATACTCGACCGCGATGTCCGGCGCGAGCGAGTGTACGACCGAGCAGTACTTCTCCAGCGAGAGACCGATGGCGCGGCGGGCCTTGGCCTCATCCAGCGCGGCGCCCTTGAGATGGAAGGCGAATCGGATGGATACGAACCGCCGCGGTACGTCCTCGCGGCGCAGCCCGGCCACTTCGATGCGGAGCGACTCGAGGCCCGCCCGCATCTTCTCGAGGATCGAGACCACGTCGGCGCCGCTGCAGGCCGCCGCCGCCGTCAGGAGCGTGAGCATGGGGCCGGGCGCCGCCGCGTTGTCGGCGTCCACCAGCGTCACCGGGCCGCCCGGCTCGCCCCCGCGGAAGCGCATCCCGCCCTCCCACACGACCGCCACGCGCTTGGTCTCGCCGGCCACGTCGCTGTGCCCCTGGCCCGGCTTCAGAACTGACCGGCTCCGCCCAGCGGCCGCTTCTCCCGGCCCGCCACGCGGCTGTAGTCCCAGATGGCGTACAGGCCGACCGCGGCCGTGGCCCAGGCCAGCTGGTGCAGCAGCGAGGAGTCCAGCAGGAACGCCACCAGCGTGAGCAGCTGGCCCACGGTCACCGCCTTGCCGCCGAGGCGGGCAGGGATGGCGCTCGCGCGCCGGGTCACGGCCGTCACCACGAAGGCGACGGTGGCGACGATGTCGCGGAGCAGCACGCCGACGACCTCGTACCAGGCTAGCTGTCCGGAGAAGGCCACGACGCCGAAGGCGGAGGCCATGAAGAGCTTGTCGGCCACGGGGTCGAGCACGGCCCCGAGCCGCGACGACCCGAAGCGCCGGGCGATGGGCCCGTCCAGGAGGTCCGTGGCCGCTGCGACGGCGACGATCCCGACCCGGGCCCAGGTGTCCGCGACCAGGGGGAACGCGACCGCGAGAGGGAGCCGTGCCGCCGTGAGCAGGTCCGCCGCGCTCCAGCGCGCGCCGGGCGTGACGTCGGACCCTGAGACGGCGGCGGCCCGGGCGGCCGAGTCGGCGTCGGGAGCGGTCATGGCCCAAACATACAACGCGGAGCCGACGGTCCGGCTACTTCCCTCCCCCGGTCCCCCGCACGATCCCCTCCGCCCGCCCGGGCCCCCCGAGACAAGCGGCCGCGAGCGCCTGCACCTGCTCGGCGCTGACCGCCCGGTATGCGGCGCCCGGATCCTGCAGCTCCGCGAGCCCCGCACCCACGAGCCATGCCTCTAGGATCTCCGCCGCGACCGAGGTGGCGTGCTGCCGGCGCACCTCCGCCTGTCCCGAGAGATAGCTCACCGCCTGCTCGAGCTCGGCCGGCCCGACCGGCTCGCGGACGAAGCGCTCCAGCTCCTCCAGCATCGCCGCGCGGGCTTCGCCCTCCCTCTCGGGGGAGGTGGCGATATAGGAGACCAGCGCGCCGGCGCGCCCCTTCTGCCATGACGACGCCAGCACGGTGTAGGCGAGCGAGCGGCGGTCGCGCAGCGCCTCGAAGATCCGTCCCCCGAGCCCGCTCGCGACGCCGGCCCACACCTCGGCCGCGAAGCGGTCGGGGCTGCGCCGGTCCGGGCCGCGGAACACCATGGCGACGGCGGTCTGCGCCTTGTTCCGGGCCACCACCCGCTCGACCGGGCGGGAGTCGAGCGCCCAGGCGAGCGACGCCGGCACCGCGCCTGCGGACCGAGCGGGCAGGCTGCCGAACACCCCGGCGAGCACGCCCGCCGCGCGCTCCGGGTCTACATCACCCACGGCGACGACGACCGGACGTGGCCCCAGGAGCACCCGCTCGTGGAATCGGCGTGCGTCCGCGCCGGCAAGGCCCGCCAGCGTTTCCGGCAGACCTCCGATCGGCAGCCCGTAGCCGGCGTCGGCGAATGCCGCGGCAAAGGCGAGCTGAAACGGATACCGGAACATGTCGTCCGCGACCTGGCGGGCCTCGGCTACCAGCAGGTCGCGCTCGGCCGCCACATCGGCGTCGGCCAGGGTCGGTGACCGATACACGGCCTCCACGAGCGCCGCGCCGTCGCCTAGCCGGTCCGCCATGACCGTGAGGCCAACGCCGAGCCAGTCCGACGAGAGGCCCGCTCCGAGGCTGCCGCCCAGCCGCTCCGCGGCGAAGGCGAGGCCGCCCGCGTCCAGCCCGGCGGCGCCACGAAGGGCGCTCCGGACGGTGAGCGCGCCGAGGCCCGCCTGTCCGGGCGGGTCGAACTCGAGGCGGGGCACATAGAGACCCAGCGTCACGGTCGGCACCCCGGCCTTCCGCCGCACCAGCACGTCCGCGCCGGCGAGCGGCGCGTGCAGCACCCCGGCCTCCGTCCTCCCCCGCGCCACTGCCGGAGGGCGCGGCGCCGGCGCGGTGCCGGCGGGAGCGACCCCCGGCTTGAGGGCGGTCACGGCAAAGGTGCGGGCCACCGCATCGGCGGTCAGCTCCGCCCCTCGCTCGCCGGGGAGATAGAGCACGGCGGAAACCGCTTCCGGGTCGAGGTACCGGCTCGCCGCCGTCCGTACGTCGCTGGCCGTCACCGCGGCCAGTGCCGCGTACTCCCGATCGAGCACCGCCACGCTCTCCAGCGCCTCGGCGGCGGCCAGCGCCGCCGCCCGCCCCTCCATGGACTCGAGCCGGCGCGCCCATCGCGTGAGCAGCAACGTCTTCGCCCGATCGAGGTCGGCGTCGGATGGCCCGACGAGGCCCAGCCGGGCGGCGGCCTCTGCGATCCCCGTGAGCGCCGGGGCCACCCGCTCCGGCTCCAGCTCCGCCGTGATCCCGAAGACGCCGAGCTCGGTCGGCGAATAGTTGTAGGCGGATACGGACGTCGCGATACCGGTCTCCCGGAGCGCGCGCTGGAGCCAGCTGCCGCGCCCGGCCGCGAGCACCGCCGCGGTCACGTCGAGGGGCGCGGCGTCGGGGTGAAGGGGCGGTACCGTGCGCCAGCCCACCGCCAGCTCGGCCTGGCTCACATCGCCCCGGAGCGTGCGCGCCCTGACCTCGCGCCGGGGCGGCTCGGCCGGGGACGGGTCGCTCGCGCCCGGCGCCGCCGGCCAGTCGCCGTAAGCCTCTCGCGCCAACCTCAGGGCCAGGCCCGGATCCACGTCGCCCACGATCGCGACGATCGTGCGCTCCGGCACGTAGCGCGACCGGTAGTAGCCCCACAGGTCCTCGCGGGTAAAGCGCGCCAGATCCGCCTCGTACCCGATGCGCCAGCGGCGGATCCGGTGCCGATCGAACATGATCTCGTGCAGCGTCTCGTAGGCGACGGCGCCGGCGTTGTCGAGCTTGCGCTTCGCTTCCTGGATGATGACCCGGAGCTCACGGCCCAGCTCGTCGGCGTCGATCGTAGAGTTGCGGAGCGCGTCGCTCTGGATGTCGAGCGCCGCCGCGATCCCATGGGCCGGCAGGACGGTGAAGTAGGCCGTGTGGTCGTAGCTGGTGCTGGCGTTCAGATAGCCGCCGGCGGCCTTCGTCTCCCGCGCCACCGCTCCGACGCGGCGCCGGGCGGTGCCCTTGAAGAACATGTGCTCCAGCACATGCGAGATGCCCACCCAGCGGTCGGGCTCGTCGAAGAAGCCGGCTTTCACGTGGGTGACGACGGCGACCACCGGAGCGGACTCGTCCCGCTGCACCAGCACCGTGAGGCCGTTGGGCAGGACCTCGCGCACCACCCCCGCGGACCAGCGCGGATTCATTCGCGGGCACCGCGCGCGAGGGGACGCCATTCGAGCACGGCGATGGAGCCGAGCAGGAGAGTCACCCCGTAGCCCAGCACCAGCGCCAGCTCGGCCCCGCCGGGAAGCGGCCCGCTCAGTCCGACCAGGTGGATGGGGGGCAGCACGGCGTGCAGGACGGTCCCGACCGGTCCTTGCGCGAAGCCCATCGACCGGATCCCTCCGAGCGCGGCCTGCCAGGCGAGGAGGACGGCCGCGGCCAGCCAGTCGCGCCGCGTGACAGTCGAGAGCAGGAAGACGAGGCCGCCCACCACCAGGTAGAGCAGCGCCAGTCGCGCGACGAAGGCGGCGCCCGGCAAAGGCTCGCCGAAGCGTGCCGCGATGGTCTCCGCCACCACCGCCGCCCCCACCAGCACGGCGACCAGGCCGAGCAGCCAGCGTTGGAGGTAGTAGAGCGGCGGGCTTACGGGCTTGGCGAAGAGCGTCCGCTGGTGCCCGATGGCGAAGTCCGCGCTCACCAAGCCCCCGGTCGCGAGCAGGGTGAGCGCGATCGCGGTCCAGTCGAGAACCACCAGGCACGCGGCGTGGGCGGCGTCTCCCGCGGGGCCGGCCACCTGCAGCCGGCTGGTGAGCAGCGCGGCGAGCACGGTCAGCACGGCCATCGGAAGGCCTGGCCCTGCCGCGAAGTCGCGGGCCATCCAGCCGGCGTACCGAGTCGGAAGGCTCATCGGCCGCCCCCGACCGCCGCGCGGAACTCGCTCTCGAGGCGGCTCTCCTCCGGCCCGAACGCGGTCACCAGCGCGCCGGCGGCGACGAGGTCGGCGAGGCCGCGGTTGAGGACCGCGAGCTCTCCGCGTACCCGCCACTCGGCGGCCCTGCCCTCCACCGCGGTGGCCGCCGGGAAGATCGGTTGGAGCGCCGCGTGCGGCGCAGCGAGGGCCAGCCGGTACGTCACCTCCACGCCCGCCGCCGGAGCCGCCCCGGCGCCGGCGGTGACGACGCGCTCGAGCCGGCCTTGGTGCAGAATCAGCACCCGGTCGGCCAGGCGCTCCAGCTCATCGAGGTTGTGAGAGGCGATCAGAATCAGCCGGGACGGGCGCCGCAGGTCGTGCACGACGTCCCGGAAGCGCTGGGTCCAGAGCGGGTCGAGCCCGTGAGTCGGCTCGTCGAGGATGACGAAGTCGCTGTCGCCCGCGAGGGCCTGAGCCAGGCCCAGTCGCTGCAGGTTGCCCTTCGAAAGCTCCCGCACCCGCTTGGCGCGCTGGTCCGCGAGCCCGAACTCCTGGAGCAGCGTGTCCACCCGCTCGGTGACGCGGCCGGACGGGACCCGGGCCAGCGTGGCGTACCGCCGGAGCGCCGCATCCACCGGCCAGCGGCCCGGAATGGCGACGAGCTCCGCCAGATATCCGGCGCCGTGGCGCTCGATCCAGCCGCGGGGCGAGACCCCCTCGATCGCGAGCGAGCCGCCGGTGGGAGACAGGTACCCGAGCAGGAGCGAGAGCAGCGTCGTCTTGCCGGCGCCGTTGGGGCCCGCGACGCCGACGACCTCACCCCGAGCGAGCGTCAGGGTGAGGTCGTCGAGCGCCGGCACCACGCGGGCGCCGAAGAGCGAGCGATAGGTTTTGGAGAGGCCCTGCAGCTCGATCACTGGATGATGCGCAGGACCCCTGCCTCGGCGCTGCCGCGGATGAACGCCTCGGCGTCCGTCACCGGAATGACCACTCCGGTCTCCGCACGACCCCGCCGGGCGAGGCCCGCCATGAACTCGGTGAGGGACGCGTCGGCCCACTCGCGATCGGCCGCTTTCATCTGCAGCAGAATCTCCTCCCAGGTGCCGTTGAACGTGTGGCCCGCCAGCGTACCGATCGAATGGTTGTCGCCGCCGGGCGCGACCTGGCCGGGGCGCCGCTGCATGGCGTGCAGCTCGGTGAGGAGCGTGCCGAAGAGCTCGAGCTGATGCGGGTCGCGCACCGAGCCGTCGGGCTGCTGCGCCTCCACCTCGGCGAGCAGCAGGTCCACCGGATCCGG
>DASWAI010000232.1:0-8146 GCA_036391215.1 Gemmatimonadales bacterium | reverse complement strand
GGTCGGAGGACGGATGGTGACAAGATAACCCTTGCGTAACAGTCTGTCAAAACACGACTTACGGACCCGGCAACAGCGCGTGATCACGCCGGTTCCAGGAAATCCAGCCCAGCCTTGCAGAAGGACCCGTTCCGCGCATCTTATATCACCCTGTACCCGCGCCGTTCGATCTCCCGCCGGCGCGCCTAAAGCCCCGACCGCGGCGGGTCCCGCGCCGCACCCGCGATGGAGGAAGCATTTATGGCCGTGCTGCATTCATTGGAGATGGGCTGGTCCGGCTCGGGGTGGATGGATCCGTTGCCGATGTCGAGCGAACCCACGCCGACACCGCCGCCGGCTCCCGCGCCCACTCCGGCAGCCGCGCCCGCCGTCTCGCGTCCCGCTGCGCCCGCCGCCAAGCCGGCGGCCCGCCCGGTTGCCAAGAAGAAGGCCAAGCCCCGTCCAAAGAAGAAGGCGGCGAAGAAGCCGGCCCGGAAGAAGGCCGCCAAGAAGCGCGCCGCGAAGAAGCCGGCCCGCAAGGCCGCGACGCGGCGCCCGGCCAAGAAAGCCGCCAAGAAGCGCGCTGCCAAGAAGCGCGCTCCCAAACGGCCGGCCCGGAAGAAGCCTGCAAGAAAGGGCCGGCGCCGCCGCTAGGCCGCCGCAGGTCTCGGAGCGCCCCGCCTCAAGCGGGGCGCTTCGTTTGTCCGCTGGCCCGCCCGCTCCGCTCACCCGCGGCGAGCGCTACCGCGCAGTTGATGAGCGCGATGTGGGTGAAGCCCTGGGGGAAGTTGCCGAGAAACTCGCCGGTGCGGGGGTCGATCTCCTCGGAGAAGAGCCCCACGTGGTTCGCGTGGCGCAGCATCCGCCGCACGATCAGGTCGGCGCGCTCGCGGTCGCCTGTGAGGGCGAGCGCGTGGGCCAGCCAGAAGGTACAGATCGAGAAGGCCCCCTCCTCGCCCTCGAGCCCGTCGCTGGCCCGGTAGCGGTAGACCAGCTCGCCGTCCGCGCTGGTGAGCTCCCGCGCCACTGCCCGCACGGTGGCCCGGACGCGCGGATGGTCCGGCGGCAGAAAGCGGACGATGGCGATCGCGAGTGCGGCGGCGTCGAGCGCGTCCGTGTCGTACGCCTGCACGAACGACTGCTTCGCCTCGCTCCAGCCGCGCGCCATGATCTCCGCGTGCAGGGCCTCGCGCTCCGCCTTCCATCGGCCGATGTCGCCCTCGAGCCCCAGCTCTTCGGCCATGGCCACGCCCCGATCGAGCGCGACCCAGCTCATCACCTTGCTGAAGACGTAGTGCCGCGCCTCGCCCCGCACTTCCCAGATCCCGGAATCCGGGTGCCGCCAGTGGCAGCTGACCCAGTCTACCAGCTTCCGGAGCACCCGCCAGGTCGCGTCCGTCATCTGGTGGTCGCGCCGCCACAAGTCCGCCGTCTCGAGCACCTCGCCGTAGACGTCGAGCTGGAGCTGGCCCGCGGCGCCGTTGCCGACCCGCACCGGCCGCGAGCCCTGGTATCCGCTCAGGTGGTCCAGCTGGCGCTCCACCAGGTCCCGGCGGCCGTCGATCCCGTACATGATCTGGAGGTGACCCTCCGTCTCGTGGCGGCACACCTTCTTCAGGAACCGCATGAACGCGTCCGCTTCGGCGTGGTGGCCGACGCTGGCGAGCGCAGCGAGCGTGAAGGCCGCGTCCCGCAGCCACACGAAGCGGTAATCCCAGTTCCGGCTCCCGCCGATGGTCTCGGGAATCGACGTGGTCGGCGCCGCGATGATGGCGCCGGTCTCCGCGTGGGTGAGGAGCTTGAGCGCGAGGGCCGAGCGCTTCACCATGCTGCGGTAGGGACCCCGATACTGCACATTGGCAGCCCATTCGCGCCAGAAGGCCTCGGTGGCCTCCAGCTTTTCTCCGCTCGCGTACCGGTCCACCGGATGGATGTCGTCGTCGTCGTAGCGGAGGACCAACCAGCGCTCGTCGCCCTTGGCCAGCTCGAAGACCGCAGTCGCCGTGTTCTGCTCGACCGACCACAGGAAGGGGCGCGCGCTCGCGAGGGTGACCACCTGGTCGGTGCGGTCGGTGGCGAAGAGCCCCGCCCGCAGCACGTCCACCCGGGTGGTGCGGGCGCCGTACTCGAAGCGCGGCATGAAGACCATCCGCATCCGCGCCCGGCCGCGCGGGCAGCGGATGCGCCGGTGAATCTCGGGGTGCTGACCCGACGGACGGCCGTCCTGGCCCACCGGCATGAAGTCGGTGATCGCCACGACCGCGCCGGCGGCGGTCGTGAAGGTGGTCTCGAGGATGTTCGTGCGGGGCAGGTAGCGCTGGGTGGACGTCGCGGGCTCGTCCGGCCGGATGGACCAGGTGCCGCCGCGGTCCGGATCGACCAGCGCGCCGAAGACGCTGCCGCTGTCGAAGCGCGGGAGGCAGCACCAGTCGATCGCGCCGTCCAGCCCGACGAGCGCCGCGGTCCGCATGTCGCCGATCAAACCGTATGCGGAAATAGGCTGCTGCGTCATCGGCGCGTGTCTTCCTCCCGGCAGAAACATAGCACCGCCCCCGCGCGACCTTGCATCGACCGTGCCGCCCGTCCAGCTTCCAGCGACTTCATCCCACACCCGCGATGACCAGGATGCTCCTGCGCACGCTTCCGTGGGCGATGCTGCTCGCGGCCTGCCGCCCGGGAGCGCCGTCCTCGGCCGATCCGGCGCTCGCCGACCGGCTCTCCGCCCAGCTCCGCCGCTCCGCCGACGACTGGAACCGGGGCGATCTGGCGGGGTTCATGAGCGACTACGCGCGCGACAGCGCGACCTCGTTCGTGGAGGGCGGACACGTCCGGCGCGGCTGGGACTACATCCACTCCCGGTACGCGCCCCGCTTCGCCCCCGGCGCCGCACGCGACAGCCTCCGCTTCGAGGAGGTCGCCGTCCGCCCCCTCGGCGGGCGCCACGCCCTCATGACCGCGCGGTTCGTTCTCTTCCGCGACGGCAGGACCACCGCCAGCGGCCCATTTACCCTGGTCTTCGAGCGCCGGCCCGAGGGCTGGAAGATTCTCCACGACCATACGTCGAGTGATCCGCGCTAGCGCCCTCCTGGGTCTGCTGGCCCTCGCGGCCTGCGGCGCGCGGGCGCCCACAGGCGTGGCGCTGGTGGGCGCCACGCTGATCGACGGCAGCGGCGGCCCTCCGCGGCCGGACGCCGTGGTCGTAGTGCGCGGCGGGAAGATCGAGGCGGTGACCTCCCGTGCGGGGTTCTCCCTTCCGAAGAACACGACCCAGGTGGATGTGAGCGGGAAGTGGATCGTGCCCGGCCTGATCGACGCCCATGCGCACGTCGCACCCTGGGCGCTCCCGCGCTACCTCGCCTGGGGCGTGACCACGGTCCGCGACGTGCACGGCACCAAGGACACGATCCTCGCGCTGCGCCAGCGCGCCAATCTCGGCGCCATCGCGAGTCCCCGGATTTACAGCGCCGGCGCCATGATCGACGGGCGTCCCACCACGTACCCCGATGCGATCGGGGTGGACGATGCCTCGGATGCCCGGAAGGCGGTGGACCAGCTCGCCGTCGCCGGCGTCGACTACATCAAGGTGTACAGCCGGATCGACCCGCCCCTCCTCAAGGCGATCACCGACGAGGCGAAGACATTCGGGCTGCGGGTCACCGGCCATCTGGGCCTCACCGACGCCGTGACCGCCGCCCGCTTCGGGCTCCGGGGCGACGAGCACATGAGCGGCGTGCCCGAAGCCGCCGTGCCGGACCCGTCGCCCTTCTACAGCGCGCACTACCGCGGGTTCTGGCCCGGATGGACCGCGTTCGAGCGGGCCTGGGCCACGCTCGACTCCGCCGCGCTCGGACGGGTGGCGTCCGATCTCGCGGCGCACAAAGTGTTCATCATCCCGACGCTGGTCCTGCACGAGACGTTCAGCCGGCTCGACGACACGATGGTCACCCGCCAACGCGAGCTCAAGGACGTTCCCGCGGCGGTGCAGACCGCCTGGGACGTTCCGGGCATGATCCAGCGAGCGGGCTGGACTGCCCTCGATTTCGCGCAGTTCCGGAAAGCCCGCCCGAGACAGGATCTCTTCCTCCGGCTGTTCCTGAGGGCGGGCGGCACGATCGCCGCCGGGACGGACGCGTCGAACCAGCTGCTCATTCCCGGCTTCAGCGAGCACCGCGAGATGGAGCTTCTGGTCGGAGCGGGACTCACGCCCAACGAAGCGCTGCTCGCGGCCACCCGTAACGGCGCCCTCTTGCTGGGCGCGGACTCGCTCGGGCGGATCGCGCCCGGCAAGGCGGCGGACCTCGTGGTGCTGGGTGCCGATCCGCTGGCCGACATTCGGAACACGGGCAACGTGGAGCGCGTCATGCTGCGCGGGCAATTGCTGTCGCCCGATTCCATCCGGGCGGCCTGGTAGCGGAGGCGCGCCGTATCGTCAGTCAGTCCGTCACTCGCCCTCGCCGGGAGGACCCCATGTCCGACACCCCGCAGGACCAGACCCCGCGCATCCGGCTGACGTCGTTCTCCCACGGCGCCGGTTGAGCCTGCAAGCTCGGCTCCGCCGAACTGGCGCAGGTCCTGCGCTTTCTGCCCTCCGTCGAGGACCCGCGGGTCCTCGTGGACGCCGCCACCCGCGACGACGCCGCCGTATTTCAGCTGGCGCCCAGCCGCGCGCTGGTCGCGACGGTGGACTTCTTCACGCCCATCGTCGACTCTCCCGGGGACTGGGGGGCCATCGCGGCCGCCAACGCCTTGAGCGACGTGTACGCGATGGGCGGGACGCCGCTCTTCGCGCTCAACCTCGTTGGCTGGCCCCGGGAGAAGCTGCCGCTGGACCTGCTGGGCGAGGTGCTGCGCGGGGCCGCGGAGATCGCGCGGGAAGCGGAGTGCCTCGTGCTGGGCGGGCACACGGTGGATGATCTCGAGCCCAAATTCGGCATGGCGGTGATCGGCGAGGTGCATCCCGACCGCATGCTCACCAACGCCGGCGGCTGCGCCGGGGACCTCCTCGTGCTGACCAAGCCGCTCGGGACCGGAATCCTGACGACCGCCTTCAAGCGCGACGCCCTGCTGGAAGCCGGCCTGGCGGACGCCGTACGCTCCATGCGGACGCTCAACGCCGGAGCCGCGCGCGCGGCTCTCGCGGTCGGCGTCAGCGCCGCGACCGACGTAACCGGCTTCGGCCTGGTCGGCCATCTGCTCGGCATGCTCGAGGCCAGCCGGGTCGGGGCCGAGCTGGCGTTCGACGCGCTCCCGCTGTTCCCGCATGCGCGCAGCCTGGCCGGCCGCGGGTTCATCCCCGGCGGAACCGCGCGGAACCTCGAGGCCGCGGGCGACCGGGTGGCCTGGGCGCCGGACCTCACCGAGACCGACCGCTGGCTCGCCGTGGATGCCCAGACGTCGGGGGGACTCCTGCTCGCCGTTCCGCCGGAGAACGAGACCGCGCTGCTCGACGCCCTCCGGGAGCAGGGCACGCCGGCTGCCGTCACGATCGGCCGGCTCACCGCGGAGCATGCCGGCCATCTCCGCGTCGCTCGCCGGCTCGCCGCCGGCGGCGAGCCCTGATCCGCCGGCTGCGGCCATGCGCTGGAGCGCCGATCGCCTCGACCAGCTCGAGCGGGCCGTCCGCGACGGCCTCCGGGTGAGCCTCACCACCCGCCGGGGCACCGAGTACGTCGTGATCGCGTCCCGCCTCGCCACGGACGGCCCGGGCGAAGCCCTCGTGGCCCGTTTGCCGATGACCGGAGAGGAGCTGCGCTTCCCCCTCGACGACATCACGGCGTTCCACGTGCTGGGACGGGCTTGATGAGCGGCGCATCTCCGATCGCCGTGCTGCATCTGGACGAGAGCTGCCTCGGCAACGGGCGGGAGGGGGCCACTCCGGGCGGTGCCGGGGGCCTGATCGAGACCCGCACCCGGAGCGGCGTGCAGCGCCGCGACTTCTTCATCGCCGCGCCGGACACGACCAACAATCGCATGGCCCTCGCGGGGGCGATCGCCGCGCTTCAGCTGCTGGCGAAGAAGGGCGCCCGGATGCGGGCGCTCATCGTATCGGACTCGGAGTACTTGGTGAAGGGCATCCGCGAATGGGTGCCGAACTGGATGGCGCGCGGTTGGAAGCGGAAGGGCGGGGAGATCGAGAACCTCGAGCTCTGGCAGGCGCTGGTCCGATCGGCCAAGCTGCACGACGTGCAGTGGACCTGGGTCCGCGGCCATCGCGGGCATCCCAAGAACGAGTACGCGAACGATCTCGCCGTGGCCGCGGCAGAGCATCAGGAAACGTCGCCTGGCGCGGTCGAGTCCGGCTTTCCCGCGTGGCTCGAGGCCAAGCGGGCGCGTGGCCTCTTCGCCGGCTACGACCCCGACGCCGCCTTCGCGGCACTCGAGCGGCGCCTTGCGGCGGCGGAGGCGTTTCCGCTGGCGGACGAGCGGTGAGAACGGGCGGCGCCGGCGCTGCCGGCCGTGCGGCGCCGGATGAAACCGATCGCCCTCTGGCGGCGTTTCCCGTCCAGGAGGTGGGCATGATCAGATCAGGGATGATGGCGGCCTTGCTCGTGGCGGCGGGAGTGGGCACCACGTCGGCCCAGGCCCGCGAGACACCGGCCGCCGCGAAAGGATGGAATCCAGTGGACTTCCGGAAGCCCAGCGACGCCGAGCTCAGGCGGGAGCTGACCCCCATACAGTACCGGGTGACCCAGCAGGAAGGCACCGAGCCGCCGTTCCAGAACGAGTACTGGAACAATCACGCGGCCGGGATATACGTGGACGTCGTCTCGGGAGAGCCGCTCTTCAGCTCGCTCGACAAATACGACTCCGGCACCGGCTGGCCCAGCTTCACCAGGCCGCTCGAGCCGAAGAACCTCCGGACGCAGGGGGACAACAAGCTGATCTACCTGCGGACCGAGGTGCGGTCCGCCCATGCTGATTCACATCTCGGCCACGTCTTCGACGACGGCCCCAAGCCCACCGGCCTTCGCTACTGCATGAACTCGGCGGCTCTGCGTTTCATCCCGGTGGACCGCCTCGAGGCGGAGGGATACGGCCAGTACCTGCCGCTGTTCCAGCGTTCCGCGGCCGACGCCTCGCACGGACAGCGTTGAGCCCGCGCGGGACGGCTCCGCCCTCCGGGCGGGGCCGTCACCGCAGCGCGTAGCTCAGTCCGACCCGCCCGGTGACGGCATCAGCCGGGGCGGCGTAGATCTCGCCGGTAATGCCGAACCCCCGCCCTGCCTCCCACACGAGTCCGCCGAACACGATCCCCCGGGTGAGGTTGACCTCGACCCTGGTGCTGTCGGTACTGCCGCCGCTGTTGGTGAACCCCACCTGAAACCGGGGGCGCAGCAGGTTCACGCCGCCGCCGAGGTACGGTCGGACCCGGCCGCCCGCGAGAGCCCAGCCGAGGGAGCCCTCGGCACCGAAGGTCGTGGGATGGTAGCGGTCGTTGGACAGCCTGCCCTGATAACACTCGCTCGTCGGGTCGGCCAGCCCCGCTTGATCGCAGGTGATCGGTGCCTGGACCAGGCCGAACGTGGCGTGCAGTCTGAGGCCGGCGGTCATGCCGCCCTTCCCGATGCCGAAGCCACGCCCGAGCGCCACGCCCCCCACGTCCGCCTTGACCCCGTTCACCCGCACCGGCGGTATCCAGCTCGCCTCGAGCAGGAGGCCTCCGGGCAGGCCGACGGCGATCCGGGGCCGCGGCACCGCGAAAAGCAGGTCCGTGTTCTCGGGCCCCTTCCCCGGCCGGCAGATCGTCGGCGTCCGGGTCGCGGCGTCGAGGGTGGGGAGGTAGCTGCCCTCGAGCGCGAGGCGCACGCTGCCCGGCCGGGCCTCGGCGGGAGCCGCGAGCGGGCCGAAGGCGAGCGGCACCGCGAAGTTCGCGAAGACCTTCGCCTCGTTCGAGTTGTCCGGCGGGGTGCATACCGTCTGCCCCGCCAGCGGTGCGGCTAGCGCCGCTGAAAGCCCTGCCAGTACCACGAGCCCGCGCATCCGTCCTCCTCGCTTGACACCCCGGGAGCCGATCCCTAACCTGCCCTCACGAACCAACCCCGGGGCTGCGTGAGCGATCTCGATCACTTCTTCCGCCAACTCGTCGTCAATCTTTCGGCCACCGACCCGGCGCGCCTGTACCAGGCGATTCCGATCGCCGACATCCAGAACGAGATCATTCCGTACC
>DASWAI010000231.1:0-6991 GCA_036391215.1 Gemmatimonadales bacterium | reverse complement strand
GCGCGTCGCCCAGCCGGGTCCGCGCCGCCGGGCACGGCGCGGAGGGCTACGTGTGCGAGCTGGAGTTCCCCATGGGCGTG
Source organism: Gemmatimonadales bacterium (assembly GCA_036391215.1). Lineage (GTDB taxonomy): Bacteria > Gemmatimonadota > Gemmatimonadetes > Gemmatimonadales > GWC2-71-9 > DASQPE01. The sequence goes on along the minus strand of DASWAI010000231.1, from coordinate 6,911 downwards.
GTGGCGCGCTGCGCGGCGGGGCACGGGTCGTACCGGGAGCGGCTGACGGTGCACCTGGCGGGCACGGCGTTCGCCGCGAGCGGAAGCACGTTTCGCGGCGGCGGGGCCGCGGCCTCGTGGTGGGGGCCGCCGCTCGCGGTGCTGTCGGACCGGGCCGCGCTGGCCGTGGCCCGGGTCCTCAAGACACCCAATGTCACGCACCGGAGCTTCGAGGCCCAGTTGCGCGACTTCCTGGCCGCCGCGCGGGGACGCGCGTCCTCGGGCGCGGGCCCGGCGGACGGCCTGGCTGCGATCGCGGTCTCGGAGGCGTGCCGCCGGAGCCTGGGCTCGGGCGACTGGGAGGCGGTCTAGCTCCCGGCGAGCGGGGCGATGACCTTGCCCGCGAGCGGCGCCGTAGTGCTGGTGCGGAGCCGCGCGAGCGCGGTCGGCGCGAGGTCCAGGATGTCGGCGCCCTCCGCGAGCCGGGCGCCGGCCGCGATGCCGGGCCCGCGCGCCACCAGCCAGCCGATGGACCGGTGGTTCCCGCTCCGGCCGTTGGGGATGCGGCCCGGGGTGGCGCGCGCGATCCGTCCGAGCGTGGGCGACTCGATCGCCTCGTGCGCCGCGGCCGGGGTCTCCGTCCAGCGGACGATGAGGTCCGGCAGCCGGTCCATGCGCTCGCCCGGCGGGAAGACGTCGCGCGCGCGGCACACCTCGGCGATGAGCGGCTCGCCGGTGGCGGCGTCACGGAACGAGCGGAGCCCGCGGTCGATCCGGTCCAGCAGCGAGTCCAGCTCTTCCGGCCGGACGACGCCCTCCGGCTCCCGGCCGGCGAGGTTGATCCGGATGTAGCCGGACAGGTCGGCTCTCAGGGTGAACGCGCGGGTGCGCGACCAGTCGGCGCCGCCCATGGTCCAGCGGGTCATGATCCGGTCCTTGAGCGCGCTCGGGACCGCGCTGGTGAGCCGGCGCCGGAGCGGCAGCGGGATCGCCTCGCCCGCGCGGCGCAGGAGCCCGGGCTTGGGGCGCTCGGCGGCGGGCCCGTCGAGCACCCGGGCGAGCATGTCGTCGAGCAGGTCCACCCGCGCGCTGTTCGCCATCATGCCGTGCAGTCCGAACACGAAGACGGTCGCGTCCGGGGCCGCGGCGATCAGCGCGCCCACCGCCCGATCGGCCGCGCGATACAGCGCGTGCAGCGCGTCGTCGTACCAGCCGCCCAGCTCCGGCGGGACCGGGCCGTCCACGCTGGTGCGGTCCCAGAAGCGGTGGCCGCCCCGGTGCAGCGCGCCGAAGACGACGATGCCGAGCCGCCACGGGTTCTCGAGCAGCCAGCGGGCCACCTGGGACGACCGGCTGGTCAGATCGAGCAGTTGCGCGTGCAGCTCCCGGAGGCTCGCGAGCGAGGCGCGCCCGTACTCGTCGGTCTTGATGGGGGAGTCACCCCAGCGCCTGCGGATCGTGTCCAGCAGTTCCGGCGGGAAGGTCTCCGGCGGCACCAGCTTGTCGTGGCTGCCCCAGCCGGTGGACTCGACTCCGTGGAACGGCTCGGTGCCCGGCGTCATGGGCACGTCGTGGACCACGGCCGGCACGCCGGCGGGGAGCCCGCGCCAGAACGGGCGCACCGGCAGCCAGTCCGTGGATGGGGCGGCGAACGCCATCCGCTCCTGGCGCCACTGGAAGTCGTGATAGATCCCGTGGTCCGACGGCGGGCGGCCGGTGTAGAACGTGGGCCAGGGCGAGCCGGTGAGGTAGCGCGCCGAGGTCGCCAGCCGCGTCATGGTGCCCTGGGCCTTGAGCGCGGCGAGGTTGGGCAGGCTGCCGTCGGCGGTCCACCGCTCGACCAGCTCGATGTCCGCGGCGTCGAGACCGATCAGAAGGAGCCGGTCATGGGTGTTGGGGCTGGGCATGGCGATGGAATAATCGGTGCCCCGGACGCGGGTCAAGCGGCCGAGCGTCTCGTCGTGCTGGTCCTGAGCCACGACAAGCGGGCCGAGACGCTCCGCTGCCTCGACAGCGTGGCGCGGCTCCGCTACCGGCCGCGCGAGGTGCTGGTGGTGGACAACGGCTCGTCGGACGGGTCGGCCGACGCGATCGCCGCGGCGCACCCGGAGGTCCATCTCGTCCGGAGCCCGGTCAACCTGGGCGCCGCCGGCGGGCGGAACCTCGGCATCCGCGCCGCGGAGGAGCGCTTCGCCTACGACTACATGCTGTTCCTGGACGACGACGCCGTGGTGGACGAGCGCCTGGCCGACGAGCTGATCGCGGCGCTGCGCTCCGACCGGCGCGCCGGCCTCGCCACGCCCAAGGCCTACCGGCTGGGCCAGCCCGGCGTGATCGCGTCCGCCGGCGGCATGCGCGTCCGCCTCGGCCGCGGCTCGATCGAGGACGTGGGGACGGGACAGGTGGACTGGGGGCAGTTCGAGCAGGGCGGCCTTGTGGACTCGTGTGTCGGCTTCGCCGTGCTGGCGCGGCGCGAGGCGGTGCTGGCGGTCGGTGGGCTGGACGAGCGCTACAACCCCTATGGCTGGGAGGAGGTGGACTTCTCCCTCCGGGTGCGCCGCGCCGGCTACTCGATCCGCTACGTGCCCGCGGCGGTGGCGTACCATGCCGGGGGCACGCCGGGGCGGGGGCGGGCGGTGCCCGAGTACGATCGGGGCAAGAGCGCCAACTACCTGCGCCTGATGCGCGCGCATGCCACCCCGCTCGAATGGGCCGGGTTCGCGCTGTCCATGCCCTTGCGCGCGAGCCGCGTGCTGTTCCGCCAGATCACCCGGGGCGAGTGGCGGGCCGCGGGCGCCCGGGTGCGGGGCTTCCTCGAGGGGCTCCGCAGCGGCTAGGTGGCCGCCCGTGCCTGCGCCGTGTCCGGCGGCGCGGCCTTGAGCGTATCAACATCCACCGTCATGAGCTTGAGTTTGGCCTCCACGCCCGGCGGCGGCTCCTTCTGCACCCGCCCGCCCAGATAGGTCGCGAAGAACTCCTCCATGGAGCGGTAGAGCACCAGCCGGTTGTCGGGGTTGAGGAAGCCGTGTCCCTCGTTGGAGGCGATGATGTAGCGGACCTTCACCCCGCGGTCGCGCAGCGCCACCGCGAGCTGATCGGCTTCCCTCTTGGTCACCCGCGGATCGTTCAGTCCCTGCACGATCAGGAGCGGCGTCCTGATCGAGTCCACCCGCGAGAGCGGCGACCGCTTCCACATGTCCTCGCGGTCGGCCGGCTTGGCCGGGTCGCCGACGAACCGGTACCAGCTCCCCTCCATGAACGGCCGCCAGTACGGCGGGAACGACTCCACCAGCGTGATCAGGGAGGAGGGCCCCACGTAGTCGATCGCGCAGCGGAACGTCTCCGGCGTGAAGCTCACCCCGACCAGCGTGGCGTAGCCGCCGTAGGACCCTCCGTAGATGCAGACCTTCCCGGGATCAGCGACGCCCCGCTTCACCGCCCAGCTCACGCCGTCGATCAGGTCCGCGTGCATCGCGCCCGCGAATTCGTGCACGGCGGCGTTGTAGAAGCGCCTGCCGTATCCGGTCGAGCCGCGGTAGTTCACCTGGAGCACGGCGTAGCCGCGGTTGGCCAGGAGCTGGACCTCGGGTTGGTAGCCCCAGTCGTCCCGGGCCCAGGGCCCTCCGTGCACCAAGAGCACCATCGGCAGCTTCCGCGCCGCGATGCCCTTCGGGACGGTCAGATAGCCGCTGATGGTCAGCCCGTCGCGGGCCGCGAACGAGATCGGCTTCATCGCCGCGAGCTGGGCGGGCTTGAGCCACGGGCGCGGGCGGAAGAGGAACTGCGAGCGGCCGGTCCTCCGGTCGAACAGATAGGTGACGCCGGGGTCGGTCGGGGAATCGAAGCTCACCACCCAGCGCTGCTCGTCCCGCGTCATCGAGGTGACTGCGGGCGTCCCGTCGTGCAGCCGGCGGATACGGACGATGTCCCGCGTCACCGCCGGGTTCTGCCCGTAGATCCGGGTCGTGTCCGCGTTGTAGCCCACCCACAGCACCGAGTCGGTGCCCTCGCCGAAGAGCACGTCCGAGACGTCGGCCGCTCCCAGGGGATCCTGCGACACCACGGTCTGGGCGCCGGTGGCGAGGTCGAGCCGGACCAGCCGGGCGAACTCGGCGGCGTGATCGCTCGTCATGTAAAGCGACCCCCCGGTCGGAGCCAGCCGGAGCGGATTGACCGTCTCGGTCGCCGGGTAGCTGGTCACCAGGCGCCACGGGTTGGCCGAATCGCCCCTGACGTAGACCTCGGTCTCGCCGGCCGGGCCCTGCCCTGTGGCGGCGCGAACGGTATGCTGGCGGTCGAGCAGGAAGGCTCCGAAGCGCCCCGGGTTCCGGGCGGCCAGCGTGAGCGTCCCGGTCTCGAGGTCGAGCCAGTAGGCGTCGAACGCGCTCGGGTCGCGGTTGTTGAGCGCGATGAAGATGCGGTCCGGCAGGTCCCGCGGAATGTCGGCGATGAACGCCCGGGCCTTGTCGAAGGGGGTGAGGTCGCGAGCCTCGTCCGGGCTCGCGTCCACCGGGACCGCGAATATGTGGAAGTTCTCGTTGCCGCCCCGGTCCTGGAGGTAGAGCAGCCGCTTGCCGTCGGCGGACCAGTGATACTCGAGGATGGGCCGGGTCGTGTCGGAGGTCATCCGCCGCTCGGCGCCGCCCGCCACCGGCCGCACGAACACATTGAGCTTGGTGTGGTATGGCTTGAGGTACGCGAGCCAGCGGCCGTCCGGCGAGATCTGCGCGGCGACGATCTCCGGGGGGTTGAAGAACTGCTGGATCGGGATGATCGGCGGGAGCTGGGCGACGGCGGGCTGCGCCCCGAACGCCGGGGCTGCGAGCGTGACGGCGAGGCCGGCGAGGGCCTGCCGGAGGCGGTGATCCGCGGTGGTCATGGGTTCCTCCGCAACAAGGCGATCAGGTCGCGCCGAGGGCTGTACCCCTCGCGCCGGGGCCTCTATCTTGACGCACATCTTTCCCGCGTCCGGAGCAGCTTGCCGTGAGCGATGCCACGACCCCCGTCATCCTGTCCGCCGTCCGTACGCCCATCGGCAAGTACCTGGGCGGCCTTTCCTCTTTCACGGCCCCGGCCCTGGGCGCGCTGGTGATCCGCGAGGCCGTGCGCCGCGCCGCGGTGGATCCCGGCTCGGTGGACGAGGTGATCATGGGACAGGTGGTGCAGGGTGGTTCGGGCCAGGCGCCCGCCCGGCAGGCCATGATCCACGCCGGCATTCCCGGCCACGTCCCCGCGCTCACCATCAACAAGGTCTGCGGCTCCGGACTCAAAGCGGTCATGCTCGCCTCGCAGGCGATCAAGGCGGGTGACGCCGAATGCATCGTCGCCGGGGGCCAGGAGGCCATGTCGGCCGCTCCCTACTACGTGTTCGGCATGCGAAATGGTGTCAAGGCCGGCAACCAGACGATGCTGGACGGCATGATCCACGACGGCCTCTGGGACTCGTTCGGCTGCTGCCACATGGGCGAGTACGCCGAGTACACGGCGGAGAAGGCCGGCGTATCCCGGGAGGACCAGGACCGGTTCGCGTTCGAGAGCCACCAGAAGGCGCTCGCGGCCATCGCGGCCGGCAAGTTCAGGGACGAGATCCTGCCGGTTCAGCCCTCGGCCAAGGGAGCCGCCCCGGTCGCGGTGGACGAGTCGCCTCGCAAGGACACGAGCCCGGAGACGCTGGCGCGGCTCAAGCCGGCGTTCCGGAAGGACGGCGGCACGGTCACGGCCGGCAACGCGCCCGGCCTCAACGACGGCGCCAGCGCGCTGGTGGTGACGTCGCTCGCGTTCGCGCGGGCACACGGGCTCGCGCCGATGGCGCGGGTCACGGCCTACGCCACCGGCGGGGGCGAGCCCCGCGACCTCTTCTTCGCGCCGGTGCTCGCGGTCCGCAACCTGATGGCGCGGGCCGGCACGCGCATCGGCGACTACGACCTGATCGAGGCCAACGAGGCGTTCGCGGTCCAGGCCATCGCCGACGGCCGGGAGCTGGGCTGGGACTGGAGCCGGGTCAACGTGAACGGCGGCGCCGTCGCCCTCGGGCACCCGATCGGCGCCAGCGGCGCCCGGGTGCTCACGACGCTCCTGTACGCGCTCCGCGACCGGGGCAAAACCACGGGCCTCGCGACGCTCTGCCTCGGTGGCGGGAACGCGGTCGCCCTCAGCGTGGAGAGCCTGTGATGAGCCAGAGCGAAGTCCGTTCCGCCGCGGAGGCGCGCACCCAGGCCGCGGGCCGGATCGCGCCGCGCGTCGCCGGAGTCGTGGTCGGCGCGGCCATCGTGGCCCTCGCGGCGCAGGTGGCCGTGCCGCTCCCGTTCACCATGGTGCCGCTCACGCTCCAGCCGCTCGCCGTGCTGGTGGTGGCCGGGCTGCTCGGCGCCACCGGCGGCGCGGCGGCGCTGGCGCTCTACCTCGCGGCGGGCGCGGCCGGGCTCCCGGTCTTCGCCGGAGGCGCGGCCGGGGCGATCCACCTGATCGGCCCGACGGGCGGCTACCTGCTCGCGTACCCCGTGGCCGCGGCGGTGACCGGCCGGCTCGCCCGGAGCGCCGACGGGCGGACGGGCGGCGCCGCGGTCGCGCGGATGCTCCTCGCGAGTGCCGCCGGCATGCTGGTGATCCACATCGGCGGCGTCTCGCAGCTCGCGCTGCTGAGCGGGAGCCCGGAGGCGGCGTACCACCTGGGCTTCCGTCCCTTCTTCGCGAACGACCTGGTGAAGGTCGGCCTCGCCGCGCTGGTGATTCTCGGGCTTCGCCCGCGGCTCCGCTCCATACGAGGACGGCCGCCGGCGGTTCGCCCGGGCCGGTCGGATGCGGCCCGAACTCGGGTCCCGGCGCGTCGCCGGGGAGCGGCGTGATCACCGCGCGGCCAGGGCCGGTCCCGCGCCGGGACGACCCCTGCGCCGTCGCCGGCCCGGCCGGGAGGTGGGCCGTCGCCGGCCCGG
>DASWAI010000230.1:0-11371 GCA_036391215.1 Gemmatimonadales bacterium | reverse complement strand
AGCCTGATGGCGGAGAGCAAACCGCAGCGGGACAGCGCGCGCGTGGCGCGGGAGACGATGCGGTCGGCGCTCGCGGACCATGACCGCGAAGCGGCGCAGCAGCAGGCCAAGGTCCTTCAGCGCCTGGGCAAGGACCTGCGGCAACGGGACGAGGCGTTCGACAAGTCGCTCGCGTTCCTGACCAAGGATCAGCGCAAGCAGTACGACGACTGGAAGAAGGAGCAGAAGAAAGCCCGCGAGCAGCGGCGGCGGGACCGCTTCCGTGGCGATGGCGGCGAAGGCCCGCCGGGATCGTCATGAGCCGCGCGGCCCCCGCGAGCGCCCGGCCCGCCCGTCCGAAGGCGGTGCCGCCGTCGAGCCCGGTTCCAGGCCCCTCCCTGGCGCGGGACCCGTCTTCCCATTCCGGAGACCGCGAGATTCCGCAACGATCGTCCGGCCCCGTGCATATGCCTGGCGTGCCCGACTCGGATCTGGTGGCCCGCCTCGTCCAGGGCGACGAGGAGGCGTTCGCGCGTCTCGTCGCCGAGCACGGCCCGGCAGCGCGCCGCCTCGCGCGTCTTGTGCTTCGGGACGCCAACGACGCGGATGACGCCGTGCAGGACGGCCTGCTGGCCGCCTGGCGCTCGATCGCGCGCTTCGATCCCCGGCGGCCGTTCCGGCCATGGCTGATGCGGATCGTGCTGAACGCGGCGCGCGACCTCCGCCGCCGCCGCACCGTCCGCCAGACCCAGGTGCTCGCCGGCGACGAAGCCAGCCGGGAAGCGTCGCCCGACCGGCAAGCGGGCCGCGCGCTGCTCCGGGCCCGGCTCCAAGAGGCCCTCGCCACCCTGCCCGAGCGGGCGCGCGTGGCCGTTACCCTCTTCGACGCCGAGGGCTACTCTCATGGCGAGATCGCGGAGCTGCTGGACGTGCCCGAAGGCACGGTCCGCTCGGACGTATTCCACGCGCGGCGCAACCTCCGCGTGCTGCTCGCGCCTTTCCTGGAGGAGGTGGGATGAAAGACTTTGATTCGTTCGATCATCGCCCGGACCCGGCCCTCGGCCGGCTCCTGGCCGAGCATCTGGTGCCCGGTGACCACGAGGAGTTCGTCGTGCGGATGCGGGCGGCGGCCCGGCGTGAAGGGCTCGGCCGGCGGGCCGCGAGGCCGTGGCCTGGCCCGGCGGCCTGGGACCTGCCGGACGGCTGGTTCCGGCCGGCCATCGCGGCCGCGGCCGCGGTGCTGGTCGGGGCACTGGTCGGCGTCGGCGTGGTGGACGGCGGGTCGCAGCAGACCTGGCTGGCCGACGCATTGCGTCCGGCCGAGGCGCCGGCGGAACTCTTCGCAGCGGACGCCCACTTCGATCCGCAGCTGCTGCTCACGCCCCTCCTGGAGGAACGGTGACCTCCCCGTGGCGCACCACGCTGCTGCTCGTCGTGGTGTTTCTCGCCGGCGCGGGTGCGGGCGTCGTGGGCCTGAGGTTGCTGGGCCGACGGCACGACGGGAGGCCCACGACGGACCGGGTGGTGGACATGCTCGGCCACCGTCTCAAGCTCCGGAGCGGGCAGCGTGACAGCGTTCGCGCCGTGCTGGACCGGCACCGGCCCGAGCTGGACTCCGTCTGGGCCGCGTTCCGTCCGCGGTTCGACTCACTCCAGGGCGTGATCGGGAAAGAGATCGAAGCCCAGCTCGATCCCGATCAGCGTGCCCGGTTCGTGGAGCTGCGGCAGGAGTTCGAGCGGCGGCGGCGGGACCGCCCGCCGCCCCCGCCGGTGCCGTAAACACGGCGGCACCGCCGGCGGGTCCTGCTTGGCGCCTCGTCGGGGCCCGGCCATATTGGCCGGAGCATGATCGAAACCCGGGAGTCCAAGGCCGCCGCCGCGCCAAGCGCACTCGAAGCGCGTCGAGCTCACGACAGCGAGCTCGACGCGCTTCTTGCTGCCGCGGGCGAGGCGGAGGACCCGGTGCGCGACCGGACCTGGGCCGAGTCGCTGGCGGGCTGGCTGCTGGTGCCCGACGTGCTGGGCCGCTCCCGGCGTACCCGGCGGCTCGCCCGGCTCGTCGACGCGCTGGCCGCCGATCCTCGCGCGCCGGCGGTGCGGGAGCGAATCCGGCGCATTGCCATCCACCAGTCCGCCGTGCGCCTGCTGGCCGAGACCGGGCTTCCTTCGCGCACGTCGTTTGCCGGCGAGGTCGCCCGGCGCCTCGTGGACCGGGTGATTCCCCGGCTCGATCCCGAGCAGGATCTCTACGCCCTGGTGGGGCGGTTCGATCTCACCGAGAGTGACGCTGCCTGGCTCGCCGGGCTCCGGCCCGCGCTGGCCGAGCCCTGGGGACCGCTGCTCCGGCCGCCGCCGGAGGCGGTGCGGGTGGCCGCGCTGCTCGTGGCCCAGCGGGCCGCGGCCGTCGGGCTCTCCCGTGACGTGCTGGCCCTGCAGGCGCTGGAGAGCGAGCTGGATTCTCCGTTCTTCGAGCTGCCGCGCTTCGTGGAGGCCGCCCTGCGCGCGCCGGCGGACCCGGAGGCGCAGGCCCGCTGGGACCGCGCGCTGGCCCGCTGCCACGAGCAGCTGCAGCGGGTGGACGACGCACTGGAGACGAGCGGCGTCTCGACCGATCTCGTCTTCCGGCTGGAGCTGCTCCAGGCGATGCTGGAGCGGATCGACACGCTGGTCCGGTTCGCCGGCGGCCGGCTTGGCGGCCATCCGCTCCTCGTCACCCTCGCGCGGGGCGCCGCGCGACAGCGCAGCATCCGGCAGCTCACCGGATTGTCCCTGAGCCGGCTCTCCCGGAAGCTGGTCGAGCACACGGGGCACGCCGGCGAGCACTACCTCGCCGCGGATTGGCGGGAATGGTGGGCCATGGGGAAGGCCGGGGCCGGCGGCGGGCTCCTCACCGGCGCGACCGCCGTGCTCAAGTTCGGCATCGGCGGGCTGCCGCTCGCGCCGATGGTGCAGGGCATCGCCCTCGCCGCCAACTATGCCGTCAGCTTCATCGCCATCCAGCTCCTGGGCTTCACGCTGTCGTCGAAGCAGCCGGCCAACACCGGCGCAGCGCTGGCGCACGGACTCGAGGCCGGGCATCCGGACGAGGAGCAGATCGAGCTCATCGCCTCGATCAGCCGGGGGCAGGTCGCGGCGACGCTGGGGAACATCCTGCTCGCGGTGCCGTCGGCCTTCGCGCTCGACCGCCTCTGGCGCGCGCTCGCGGGCACCCCGTTCCTCACCTGGCAGGAAGCCACCTACACGTTCGGGACCCTGCATCCGCTGCACCCGTCCACGCTGTTCTTCGCCGCCGTCACGGGCGTGTACCTCTGGATCGCCAGCATGGCGTCGGGCGGAGCGGCCAACTGGAGCGCCTACCGCCGGCTCCCGGAGGCGGTGCGCGAGAGCCGGCATCTGCGGCACTGGCTCGGGAGCGACGGTGCCGGCCGTCTCGGCGGATGGATCGACCGGAACCTGAGCGGCGCCCTCGGTTACATCGCGCTCGGCTTCATGCTGGGCTTTCTGCCGGTCCTCTTCCGGTTCATGGGCCTCGACATCGAGATCCGCCACGTGACGCTCACCGCCGCGCAGTGGGCGCTCGCCGTGGCGGCCGACGGCGCGACGGGCGCGCTTCGCTGGGACCTGGCGCTCTGGACCGCGGGGGGCGTGCTCCTGATCGGCCTGCTCAACTTCACGGTCTCGTTCGCGCTCGCCCTCTGGGTGGCGGTGCGCGCGCGGGGCCTCGGCGGCCGCCGGTGGCGCGATCTGCTGCGGGCGGTGTGGCGGGCGTTCTATATCCGGCCGGCCCGCTTCGTGGTGCCGGGGCGCCGATGACGCTCCCGGACGCCGGGGCGCTGGCCCGGGCGCGGGATCTCGCCGCCGAGGCGGCGCGAGCGCCCCGCGACCTGATCCTCGCCCGCTTCCGGTCGCCCGACCTTCCGGTCGAGACCAAGTCCGACGGCACGCCCGTCACCGCCGCCGACCGCGCGGCCGAGGCGGCCATCCGCCAGCGGCTCCGCGGGTCGGCGGAGTTCGGAACCTTCGAGATCTTCGGGGAGGAGGCCGGCGCGGAAGGCGGGCCCGCCGACTGCCGCTGGCTCATCGATCCGATCGACGGAACCCGGGGCTTCGCCCGCGGCATCCCCACGTTCGGGACCATCGTGGCGCTGGAGGAGCGCGAGTCGGGACGGGAGCTGGCGGGGGCGATTCACCTCCCGGTGACGAACGAGACGCTGGTCGGAGCCCGGGGTCTCGGCGCGAAGCGGGACGGCAAACGGCTCCGCGCATCCGCCGCGACCGATCTGCGCACGGCGATCATCGCGCTGCCCGACGTCGCCGAATTCCGCGAAGCCGGAATGGAGCGAGCCTGGGCCGCCGTGCACGCGGCCTGCGACCGGGTGCGGGGTTACACCGATTGCTGGGCGCACGCGCTGGTCGTTGCCGGGGCGGTGGACGTGATGCTGGAGGCGGCCCTGAGTCCGTGGGACGTGCGCGCCACCCAGGTGCTGATCGTCGAGGCCGGCGGCGGCTATCGCGCGCGGCCGTCGCATGTCGCGGGCAAGACCGACATAGTTTTCGGGAGCCCGGTGCTGGTGGACCGGATCGCGGAGCTCGCCGGCTTCGAATGAGACTGGCCTTGATACCTTTTCTCGGACTCGCCGCCTGCGCGGGGAAGGCCACGGTCCCCGTGCCCGTTCCGGGCGCCCGGCAGCTGATCGTGGTCCGGACCGCGGACTGGGACGCCACGACCGGGTGGCTCCAGCGCTACGAGCGCACGGCGGAGCGGCCCTGGGCCGCCGTGGGCGACTCGATTCCCGTGGTGGTCGGGCGGACCGGCCTCGCGTGGGGCCGCGGGGTGCGGGTCGCGCCGGAGCGGGGCGAGCCGGTGAAGCGCGAGGGCGACGGGAAGGCGCCGGCGGGCGAGTTCCAGCTGGGCGCTGCCTTCGGCTACGCGCCGCCGGATTCGGTCCGCTGGCTCAAGCTGGCCTACGTGCAGGCTACGCCCAAGCTCCAATGCGTGGATGACCCGGCGTCCCCGCACTACAACGAGCTGCGGTTCCGCCCCGACAGCGGCTCGGCTTCGTGGGCGAGCGCGGAGGACATGCTCCGCTCCGACGACGCGTATCGATGGGGCGTCGTGGTGGAGCACAACACCGGCTGGCAGCGGGAGGCCGGCGCCGGCTCGTGCATCTTTCTCCACGTCTGGAGCGGGCCCACGTCCCCGACGGTCGGGTGTACCGCCATGGAGGCGGACCGGCTGGTCGAGGTCATGCGCTGGCTCGACTGGGTCCGGACGCCGGTGCTGGTCCAGCTCACCTCGCCGGTCTACGACCGGTTGCGGGCCGAGTGGGAGTTACCGTGATGCGGGGGCGCGCTGGACGCTGAGGCGGACGGGTCGCTACACTCCCATCATGCAGCTCCAACTCGTCTCCGGCTTTCTTGCCGCCGGTCTGCTGATCGCGCCTTCGGGCCGGGCGCAGACCGCCGCGCCGCCGCCCGCCGCGGCCGTGCCCGCCGTGCCCGGCCACCTCTCGAACGCGGGGGTGTATCGGGCCGCGGCCCTGGTGGACTCGGTCTATGTCGACCGGCTCAATCACGAGGCCTTCGTCGAGGGCGGCGACTTCGCGTCCTACCTCGTCGCCCGGCTGGGCGTGCGGCCGGTGCCCGACAACCTCGCGATCGACGTCACGGTGGACACGGGCGCGGTCACCCTGAGCAGTCGGGTGCAGGACCTGCCCGAGGCGGTGCGGGCGCAGCTCGGGCCCGCACTCATGTTCCTCGACCCGTCCTCCGTGATCGCCGCCGACGTCTCCCTGGTCCGGGCCCGCGTGGGCGTGGTCCGGTTCCACCTCCGCAACCTGATCGTCAACGGGGTCGCGCTGCCGGAAGCCATCCTCGCGCCGCTCATGGCACAGGTCGGCGCGAACTATCCCGCGCTGACCTCCACCGGGCGTGATCTGCTCGTCGCCATTCCGGACGACGGCACGATGCGGCTGGCGGCCGGCGGCGTGCGGGTGGCGGTCAAGCAGGCCGGGCCCTCCCCGCGTCAGGCGCCGCCGTCGCCTTAGCTTGCGAGGCCGTTCGCACGGCCTATCTTGGTCCGGGAGCCGGCCGACGGCCGAGCGCACGCACCATCCACTCCAAGGAGCGCGCATGTCAGACCAGCAGGAGGGGACGCTCAAGCCCGTCACCCCGGCGCGTGTCGCGGAAGAGCTCAGGCACCTGAGTGCCATGCTCAAGAGCGGCGAGATGAACGCCACCGGGTACGACCAGCGCTTCGCCCGCATGATCGGCGAGTTGCGGGACCGGCGCATCGAGGGCTCGCGGGCGGAGATCCTCGCCGCCCTCTCGCCGCTGAAGGACGACGGAACCATCACCATAGCCGACTGGGCCCGCCTCACGAAACAGCTCGGCCTTGCTTGAGCGGCCCCTCGGGCCCGGGGCGCCCGCCGTCTCTGCCATCGGATTCGGCGGGATGCACCTGTCCCTGCAGGACCGGCCGTCCGAAGCCCAGGCCGTCCGGGTCATTCATGCCTCGCTGGATGCGGGCGTCACCCTCGTCGACACCGCCAACGTCTACTGTCTGGACCAGCGCGAGCTCGGGCACAACGAGCGCCTGGTGGCGCGCGCGCTCGCTTCGTGGCCCGGGCCGCGGGAGCGGGTCGTCGTCGCCACCAAGGGAGGGATGACCCGGCCCGGCGGGCGCTGGGAACGGGACGGCCGCCGCGCCGCCCTCCTGCAGGCCTGCGACCAGTCGCTCGCCGCGCTCGGGGTGGAGCGGATCGACCTGTACCAGCTTCACGCGCCCGACCCGGCGGTGCCCTTCGCGGAGAGCGTGGGCGCGCTGGCGGATCTGGTGCGCGCCGGGAAGGTCCGGTGGGTCGGGCTCTCCAACGTGTCGGCGGCGCAGATCCGTGAGGCGCAGGCCATCGTCCCGATCACGAGCGTGCAGAACCGGCTCAATCCGTTCTTCCGCGAAGCCGTTGCCGACGGGGTGGTGGAGTACTGCGGCCGCCACGGGATCGGCCTGCTCGGGTACAGCCCGACGGGCGGGGGCCGTCTCAACCGGAAGCTGCCCGACCATCCGGTGCTGCGCGCCATGTCGGCGGAGCTCGGCTTCTCCCCGCACGCGCTGGTGCTGGCCTGGGTGCTGGCCCAGGGGCCGGCGGTGATCGCCATCCCCAGCGCCCGGACGGTCGAGCACGCGGTGGATGCCGCCCGGGCGGCGGACATCGTGCTGTCGGCCGAGGACCTCCGGCGGATTTCGGAGGCCGAGTTCTCGCGGGCCTGAACCGCGCCTACGGTTGTACCTTTCTCCCATGCCCGTGATCCCCCGCCGTCAAACCCCTACCGCCTGGATCGGCCCGGTCGCCGTGGGGTCCTGCCACCCCGTGGTCGTCCAGTCGATGACGAACACCGACACGGCGGACGTCGTCGCCACCGTGCGCCAGGTGGCGGCGCTCGCGCAGGCGGGGAGCGAGCTGGTGCGGGTCACGGTGAACAACGAAGAGGCCGCGGCGGCGGTGCCGGAGATCGTGGAGGGACTCGACCGGATCGGGGTCGCGGTGCCCATCGTGGGCGACTTCCACTACAACGGCCACCTGCTGCTCACTCGCTACGCCGAATGCGCCCGCGCGCTGGCCAAGTATCGGATCAATCCGGGCAACGTCGGTGGCAAGCGGGCGGACGAGAACTTCCGCGCCATCATGGAGGTCGCGCTCCGGCACGAGAAGCCGGTGCGGATCGGGGTGAACTGGGGCTCGCTCGACCAGCTCCTGCTCACCGAGATGATGGACGCCAACGCCGCGCTGCCCGAGCCGCGCGACGCCCGGGACGTCACGCTCGAGGCCATCGTGGAGAGCGCGGTGCGGTCGGCCACCCTGGCCGAACGGATCGGGCAGCCGCACGAGCGGATCATCCTCAGTGCGAAGGTGTCGGGCGTGCAGGACCTGGTGGACGTCTACCGGATGCTCGCGGCCCGGTGCGACTACCCGCTCCACCTCGGCCTGACCGAGGCGGGCCTGGGGATGAAGGGCATCGTCGCCAGCACGGCCGCGCTCGCGGTGCTGCTGCAGGAGGGCATCGGCGACACCATCCGCGTCTCGCTCACGCCCGAGCCCGGCGGCGACCGGACGCTCGAGGTGCAGGTGGCCCAGCAGGTGCTCCAGTCGCTCGGGCTGCGGAGCTTCGCGCCGCAGGTGACGAGCTGCCCGGGATGCGGGCGGACGACGAGCACGTTCTTCCAGCAGATGGCGCTCGACATCCAGGACTACCTGCGCGAGAAGATGCCGGCGTGGCGGGCGGAGCGCCCCGGGGTCGAGGAGCTGCGCGTCGCGGTCATGGGCTGCGTGGTGAACGGGCCGGGCGAGTCCAAGCACGCCCATCTCGGCATCTCCCTCCCGGGCACGTTCGAGGAGCCGAAGGCGCCCGTGTACGTGGACGGCCGGCTCCTCGTGACGCTCAAGGGCGACAACATCGTGCCCGAGTTCCTCCAGATCCTGGACGAGTACGTGGCGACCCGCTACGGCGCCGGCGAGCCTGCGGCGCGCTGAGCCCTCCGTGCCCCTCTTAGCCCTCGGCCCCGGGCTCGACGCGACGCTCCGCGACCGTCCCCTCCTCGCTCTCCCGGTGCTCTTCGGCGCCGGGCTGGTGACCAGCCTCACCCCGTGCGTGTATCCCATGATCCCGATCACCGCGGGCATCCTCGGCGGCGCCGGGAGCGCGGCGCGCTCCCGGCGCCGCACCGTAATGCTCACCCTGGTCTACGTCGTCGGGCTGGCGCTGGTCTACGCGGGCCTGGGCGTCCTGGCCGGGCTCACGGGCACGATCTTCGGGACCGTGAGCTCGAATCCGTGGGCCTACTTCGCGATGGGCAACCTCCTGCTCCTCGCCGGGCTCGCCCTCCTCGACGTGTTCACGGTCCGGGCGCCCGGACCCGTCCTCGCCTGGGTCAGTCGGGTGAGCGGCGACTCCCCGGCCGGCGTGTTTCTGCTGGGGGCGACGTCCGGGCTCGTGGCCGCGCCCTGCGGCGCGCCCGCCTTCGCTGCGGTGCTCACCTTCGTCGGCGCGACGGGGAGCGCCGTGCTCGGCTTCCTGTACCTGTTCGTCTTCGCTCTGGGGATGACCGCGCTGCTCGTGGCGATCGGGCTCTTCGCGGGCCTGGCGGGGGCGCTGCCCCGGAGCGGCGCCTGGACCGTATGGGTGAAGCGGGCGGGCGGGGTGCTCCTGCTGGCGATGGCCGAGTACTATTTCATCCAGATGGGGAAGGTGTCATGACGCGTCTACTACGCCGGCCGGCGATCCTGCTCGCGGCCGGACTGGGCCTCTCGGCGCTCGCCGCCGGGCCGGCGGCGGCGCAGGTCGAGAGCGGCATCGCGGTCGGCGCCCGGGCGCCGATCGTCACGGTCAACGATCTCGCCGGCAAGCCGGTGGACCTCGGCCGCTACGTGGGGAAGCAGCCCGTCGTGCTCGAGTGGTGGGCGACGTGGTGCGAGCTGTGCGCGGCGCTCCTCCCGCGGGTGAAGGCGGCGCACGCCGAGTTCGGCGGCCGGGTGGCCTTCCTGGGCATCAACGTCACCGTGAACCAGACGCCGGCACGGGTGAGGAAGTACTTGGAAGAGCACCAGCCGCCCTTCGTTACCCTGTATGACGATCGCGGGACCAGCATCCGGGCCTACCAGGTTCCGACCACGTCGTTCATCGCCGTGGTAGACCGCTCCGGGAAAGTGGTGTACACCGGCACGGGCGGCGACCAGAATCTGGAGCCCGTGCTCCAACAGGTGATCTCCCGCTGAGAGACAAACCCTTCGGATTGATCGGACCCCCCGGCATGCAGCGACTCGTGCTTCTCGGCCTCCTCGGATTGCTCCTCGCGCCCGCCGCGCTCCCCGCGCAGGACCACCAGCGAGTCTTCGTCGCCGGCGGGCCGGACGAGGGCCGGGACGCCCCGGACTTCACCCTGCCGTGGGCGAACAAGGACACCGTCGGCACCGACGCGGAGGCGTACGCGCTCTGGAGGGACCGCGGGAAGGTCGTCGTGCTCGCGTTCCTCCCCCGCGACTTCACCCGGACCGACAGCCTCGAGCTGGCCACGTTTCGCGATCGCTACGACGATATCTTCGGCCCCGACGCGGTCGTGCTCGCGGTGAGCGCCGATCCGCTGGAAACCCGGCGCCGCTTCGCCGTCCGCCTCAACATCGCGTTCCGGCTGCTGAGCGATCCGGACCAGGCCGTCGCGGCCAAGTACGGCAGCAAGGACAACGGTGGGATCGACCGGCGCACGGTCTACGTCATCGGGCCGGACGGACGGGTCCGTTGGCGCGACCTCCGCTTCCAGGCCGCCGATTCCAAGGCCTACGAAGCGCTCCGCCGCGCCGTGCGCGCCGCGGGCGGTGGCTGAGGTGCGGCGGGGGCTCGCGCTCGCCGCCGCGCTCGCTCTCACCGGCCCCGCCTGCCTCGCGCAGGACCCGAAGGCGGCCCTCGACAGCCTCAGCGAAGCCTACTGGCAGGGCAGGCTCGACCGCGTTCCCGAGCTGGCCACGATCCTCGGGTTCGGCGGCCCCCGGAACGGGCGCCTGGAGGACCTTTCGCCGGCGGGCTTCGAGCGGTGGGACGAGCGGCTCAGGGGCCTCCAGCGCGCGGCGGCGACCATCGACGCGGGGCGGCTGGACCGGGCCGGCCGGGTCAACCTCGCGATGCTCACCGACGAGATCGGGAACGCGCTCGCGGTCCGGACCTGCCGCCGGGAGCTATGGAGCGTGGACCAGCTGGACGGTCCGCAGGTCGCCCTCGCCGACCTGGCCGGCCTGCAGCCGGTCGCCACGCCGGCAGACCGGGCGCTTCTGCTCGCCCGCTGGCGCCGGATCGGCGCGTATCTCGAGCAGCACACGGCCAACCTTCAGGCGGGCCTGGACCGGGGGTACGGCGCGGCCGGAATCAACGTTGAGCGGGTCATCGGGCAGCTGGATCGGCTCGTCGCCCAGCCCGCGGATTCCTCGCCCTTCTTCGCCCCCGCGCGCCGGGCGGGGGACACGGCTCCGGCGTTCGCGCGCACGCTCCGCGCGCTGGTCCGGGACTCGGTCCTGCCGGCGTTCCGGCGCTACCGCGGTTTCTTGGCGAGCACGTACGCCGGCCGGGCCCGCCCGGAGGCCGGCATCCGGTGGCTGCCGGACGGAGTCGCCTGCTACCGCGCCCTCATTCGGCGCCACACCTCGCTCGACCTCTCCGCGGACGAGATCCACCGGGTCGGGCTGGACGACGTCGCGGCTGTCCGGACGGAGATGCTCGACGTCGTCCGGCGCCGGTTCCACACCGGGAATCTCGACTCGGTCCTGCGTGCCCTCCCCGCCGACTCGACCATGACGTTCGCCACCCGGACGGAGGTCTTCGCCACGGCGCAGCAGGCAGTGGCCCG